>NZ_JBFANV010000069.1:0-63131 GCF_040674955.1 Nonomuraea sp. NPDC049695
TTCCTATCCCCACCTTTGGGGCCAACGATCCCCGCCGGTAAATCGTAGCCGGCCTTCTGCCCTCCTTAGCCTTGTGGGCGGAGGGCGCGCGCCCGGTCCAGGGCGCTCGCCGCAGGAAACGACCCTCACCTGCGCAGCCAAGGAGAATGGAGAGCCACACCCATGCGAATGCCACCCGGTGCGAGTGCCCGGCGGCTCATGGCGACCGCCCTGGCCGTCTGCCTCGTCTCCATCGTGCCGGTGGGGACGAGCCCCGCGACGGCCGCGGAACCCGAGCCGCCCAAGGGGACCGCCGTCACCGAGGCGGAGGCGACGCGCGTGGCGCGCTCGTCGGGGCAGCCGGTGGAGGTGCTGGCGCTGCGCGGCGAGTCGCGCGAGGTGCGCGCCCTTCCTTCGGGCACCTTCGAGCTGGTCCAGCACCAGCGCCCGGTCCGCACCCGCAAGGACGGCGCGTGGACCCAGGTGAACCCTGAGCTGACCCGGCTGCCCGGAGGCGGTCTCGGGCCGATCGCCTCGACGGTGGACCTGCGCCTGTCCGAGGGCGGTTCGGGGCGGTTTGTGACCATGGGCCGGGCGGGACGGACGCTCAGCCTGTCCTGGCCGAAGCCCCTGCCCGCGCCGGTCGTGGAGGGAGATATGGCAACGTACCCCGAGGTGCTGCCCGGCGTGGACCTGAGCGTGCGCGCCGACGTCGACGGCTTCTCGCACCTTCTCGTGGTGAAGACGCCGGAGGCGGCGCGTAACCCCGCGCTGGCCCGGCTCAAACTGAGGACGGAGTCGCCCGACCTGAACCTGGCAGCCGACGCCGTCGGCGTGCTGCGCGCCACCGACAAGGCGACGGGCGGCGAGGTGTTCGAGGCGCCCGCGCCGCTGATGTGGGACTCCGGGCCGCCGGCCGTGGGCCTGCTGTCGGACGGCCAGGCGCGGGAGGCGGGACCCGCCGAGGGCTCCCGCGTCGAGCAGGTGGGCGTCGGCCTGGCGCGGGGCGAGCTGGCCCTCGTCCCCGACCGCGGCCTGCTGACCGACCCCGGCACCCGCTTCCCCGTCTACATCGATCCGGTGTGGAAGACGGTGGACGACGCGGCGAGGCTGATGGTCTCCAGCGGCTACCCCACCACGACGTACTACAACTGGTCGGGTACGCAGGGCGTGGGCCTGTGCGACGTCCAGTTCGACGGGGCCTGCGTCAAGGACCAGAAGAAGCGGCTCTTCTTCCGCATGCCGATCGGTGCGATCGCCGGCAAGCTCGTGATCTCCGCGGAGTTCATCGCCTACGAGACGCACGCCTACAACTGCTCCAACCCCACGTCGGTCCAGCTCTGGCACGCCAGCGGCTTCGGCTCCAGCTCGACCTGGAACAGCACCGACGACAACTGGATCAAACATCTCGCCTCGCGTGACGTGGCCTACTGCTCCCGCACGCCGGTCGAGTTCGGCGGGAGCGCCCTGACCGACGCCGTGAAGGCCGCGGTGAGCAACAAGGACGCCAATATCAACTTCGGGCTGCGCGCCTACTCCGAATCGACGATGGCCTGGTGGAAACGCTTCGCCTCGGACGCCGACCTGCGCATCGAGTACAACACCCCGCCACCGCAGCCGCTGATGAAGAACCTGTCCATGAGCCCCGGCGGGCCGTGCGTCTACTCCTCGCCGCCCACGGTCAACCGGCCGCCCACCCTGTACGCCGTCCTGACCGACCCCGACTCGGGATCGGCGGCCAAGCTGCAGGCGCAGTTCCGCATCCTCTGGGACAACAACACCGGGATCTGGACCGCGCCGCTGACGGCGGCCAAGACGACCGGTTCGACCTTCCAGGTGACCGCGCCCACGACCATCCCGCAGAACAAGACGCTGAGCTGGATCGTGCGCACCTGGGACGGCTACCAGTGGAGCCCGTGGAGCTCGGCGGGCGACGCGACGGGCTGCTACTTCTCCTACGACGCGAGCGCCCCGCCGGCGCCGTCGCTGACCTCGTCCGACTATCCGCCGTCCAACCCCGACAACCCCGACGACCCGTGGTACGACGGCGTGGGCCGCTACGGCTCCTTCACCATCAGCACCACGAAGAGCGACGTGAACCGCTACTGGGTCGGGATCAACGCCACGCCCACGTCGGCGGGCGAATACCGCCCCGCCACCCCCGGCGGCCCGGTCACCGTCAAGGTGGCGCCGACCAGGGCAGGCGTGAACTTCCTCTACGTCAAGGCGCTCGACGCCGCGGGCAACGCCAGCGCGCCCACCACGTACATGTTCCGCGTCAGCGCCGGCGCCGCCCCACGGGCGCACTGGACGCTGGACGAGCCCGCCGGGTCCACCTCGCTGTCGGCCACCGTCCGAGCGGGCACCGCCGCGGTCTCCACGCACGTCTCCGGCGGCGTGACGCTGGGCGTGGACGGCCAGGTGAGCACCGCGATGCGCGGCGACGGCACGACGGGGTACGCGGAGACGTCCGGGCCGGTCATCGACACCTCCAAGACGTACTCGGTGGGCGCCTGGGTCAAGCTCGCGCACACCAACGGCTTCGCCACCGTCGTCAACCAGGACGGCAACGTGGTCAGCGGCTTCTACCTGCAGTACGTCCAGGACGACAACCGATGGTCGTTCAGCCTGAGCAACGCCGACGCGGTGCAGGGCGGCGTACGGGTGCTCTCCACAGCGCCGCCTGAGGTCGGCGAGTGGACCCACCTGCTCGGCGTGTACGACGCGGTCGCCAAGACCGCTCGCCTGTACGTCAACGGGGTGCTGCAACAGGAGAAACCGTTCACCGCGACCTGGAACGCCACCGGCCCGATGGCCGTCGGCCGCGCCAAGCACAACGGCGCCAAAGTGGACTTCTTTCCCGGCGAGATCGACGACGTCCAGGTCTTCGACCGCCTGGTCAGCGCGGAGGAGGCCGCCGACCTGTTCACCCAGCACCCCGTGCTCACCGGCCGCTGGACGCTCAACACCGACGGAAAGGACGGAACCGGCCACGGCCGCAACCTCACGACGGGCGGCGAGGCCCATGTGGATCAGGCGGCGGGTTGGCTGGGCTCACCGCCGGGCGCCCTGGTCCTGGACGGAGCCGGCGACTACGCCGCCACGGAGGGTCCCGTGGTCTCCACCAGCCGGAGCTTCACCGTCGCAGGCTGGGTGACCGCCGCGGGCAGGCCCACCGCCCGCTCGGCCGTCTTCTCCCAGGCGGGCAACACCAACAGCGGATTCACCGTACGCTATGACCCCTCCGCCGCGGGTGGCGTGGGCGGCTGGCAGGTGGAGATGCCGGACTCCGACGCCTCGGGCGCGCTGGCGCAGCGCGCGGAGAACCCCGCCTACCAGAGCCAGCTTGACTGGGACCACGTGGCCATCGTCTACGACTCCTTCGCCGACGTCCTGCGCTTGTACGTCAACGGCTGGCTCGAGGAGACCGAGGAGCGGGTCTCGGCCCGCTGGCACACGATCGGCTTCGACGCCACCGGCCCGTTCCAGCTGGGCCGTTCGAAGACGGCGGGCGCGTGGGGCGAGTTCTGGCCAGGAGCGATCGACGACGTGTGGGCCTTCTCCGGGGTGCTCAGCCAGGAGCAGATCCAGATCCTCGCGGGTTACACGGAGCTCCCGTCCGGCTCTCCGTTCTGATCCCGGCGCAAGTGACCGCCCTCGGGTCCTCGCCCTGGGGCGGTCCACGGCTCAACCTCAGGGGTACAACCCGGGGTTGATGCGCGGCCGCCCCACCCGGGGTTAGCGTGATGGATGTTCTTCACCGGCTCGTCGCCGTTGCAGCGCCTGTCCAGGATCCCTCCCTTGGTCGTGGACGGTGCGATGGCGGCATCCCTGGTCGTGGGCACCTGGTTGTGGGACTGGTACGGGCCTGACATGGGCAGGCCGTCCGACCTGACCGCGATGGCGCTGACGTTGCTGTCCAACGGGCCGCTGGTGCTGCGCAGGCGGGCGCCGATGACCGTCGCGACCATCTGCGCGGCCACGTCGCTGGTCTACCACTGCCTGGGATACCACGTGGGCCTCAACAACATCGCCCTCCTGCTGATGCTCTACACGGTGGCCGTACACCGTTCGTGGCAGGCGACGGCGGCGGCCAGTGTGATGGCGGTGACAGCGTGGACGCACGGCTCGGCGCTCCAGCCGGGCGTCGCCATCGTCTCGGCGCTGGCATCGGCGCTCCTCCTGGCGGTCTGCGCGGTGGGCGCGGGCCTCGGCGCCCGCCTGCTCGCCCAGCGCACCCGGCAGCTCGCCGCCCTGGCCCGGCAGTTGCAGGACGAGCAGGAGGCCGCCGCCCGCCGCGCCGTCACCGGCGAACGCGTGAAGATCGCCCGCGAGCTGCACGACATCGTCGCCCACCACATGTCCGTGGTCTCGGTCCAGGCCGGCCTGGGCCGCTTCGTGGCGCTGTCCGATCCCCCCACGGCGCTCGCGACGCTCGAAGTGATCTTAGAGACCAGCCACGAAGCGCTGAACGAGATGCGGCGCCTGCTGTCGATCCTGCGCATCGAGGCCGACGACGAGGACGGCGCGCTCTACACCACCGCCCCCGAGGTGCGGGATCTGGACGCACTGGCGGAGCGCATGCGCGTGGCGGGGCTGCCCGTCGAGGTCGTCGTCGAAGGCACGGTACGTACGCTGCCGCCCGGCCTCAACCTGTGCGCGTACCGCATCGTCCAGGAGTCGCTGACGAACGTGCTCAAGCACGCAGGTTCCGCCCCCACCCGGGTCCGCATCACCTACGATCCTGCGTCCATCACGGTGTGTGTCACCAACGACGGCCCCGCCGCCGCGCCGCCCCGGCAACCGGGTGGACACGGGTTGATCGGCATGACTGAACGTGTCAAGCTCTACCGGGGAACGATCATCACACGTCGACTCCCGGACGGCGGGTTCGAGGTGCTCGCGACCCTCCCGCTGTCCCCATACGACGAGGTCGAGTGAACCAACCCGATGATCAGCGTGCTCGTGGTCGATGATCAGGTGCTCATCCGCGCCGGCCTGGCCGCGCTCCTGCGGGTGGCGGGCCTGCACGTGCTGGGCGAGGCCACCGATGGCGAGGAGGCCGTCCGTCTGGCCGCCTCCCTCAGGCCCGACGTGATCCTCATGGACATCCGCATGCCGGGCATGAGCGGCCTTCGCGCCACCGAGCTCATCCTCGCCGCCGAGCCGCCTGTGCCCAAGATCCTCATCCTGACCACGTTCGACCTGGACGAGTATGTCTACGGCGCGTTACGGCTGGGCGCGAGCGGCTTCCTGCTCAAGGACACCCCGCCCCAGCGGCTCATCGCCGCCATCCACACCGTCGCCGCCGGCGACGTCCTGCTCTCGCCCACGGCCACCAAGCGGTTGATCGAGGCGTTCACCGACCCGCCGACGACCTCGCTCCTTCCCGAGCTGGACCGCCTGACCACGCGCGAGACCGAGGTGCTGCGCCTGGTCGGCCGGGCCCTGACCAACAGGGAGATCGCCGAACGGCTGTCGGTCAGCGAGGGCACCGTCAAGACGCACCTCAACAGGGTCATGAGCAAACTGGGGCTGCGGAGCCGCGCCCAGGTGGTGGTCCTGTCCTACAACGCCGGCCTGGTGAAACCGTCCGTCCAGTGACGGGGTCGGCCGGCGAGCCAGTCGCAGACCAGCGCGACGCTGCCGAGACCCACGCAGGGCCCGGACACCGCCCTCAGCTCACCGTCTCGTGGTCGTGCTGGCAGACCGAGCAACTGGTCAGCCCTGCCGCCTCCGCCGCGGCCAGCGTCATCGTCTCCACGCCGGTCTCCCCCGCGCCCCTGATCAACGGGCAGGCGGTGCTGTGGTAGCGACGGGTGCCGACGATGACCTTCACCATCTCAGGGCGCCCGCCCTTGCCTTCGGGGCCGGGGCCCGCAGGATCGGTGGGCTCGTCACCGCCGTTGGCGGATCCGGCGGCCTCGGCCTTGGAGGCACCGGTCTTGGAGGCACCGGTCTTGGACGCGGCCGAGCCGCCCGTCTGCGGCGCACCCGAGGCACCCGTCTTCGGACCTGACTGCGGCGCAGCGGGGGCGCCCGTCTTGGGAGCGCCCGAAGCACCTGACTGCGGCGCAGCGGGGGCGCCCGTCTTGGACCCGGCCGAACCACCGGTCCGGCGTGCGGCCTGGTCAGCCGCCTTGGAAGTGGCCGAACCACTCGACTGGGGCGCACCCGCCTTGGGCGCGGCCGAAGCACCCGTCGTAGGAGCGGGCGAGGCACCGGCCTTGGGCGCCGGGCCGCTCTCCGCTCCTCCGGACGGCTCACCCTTGCCGCCGCCGGCACCGGGCGTGTCGTCCCCCTTGGGGGCGGGCGGCTTGGCAGGAGTGGCCTTGGGAGCGCCCGTGGTGGGCCGCTCGGGGCCGGTCTTCCCCGCCACCGCCGGCTTGGCGGCAGCGCCCGTGCCGGAAGGGGGTCCCTCCGGTGATCTGGCGGCCGCGCCGGGGCCGGGAGGAAGAGGACCCTTGGGCTTGGCCTCCGATTCGGCCGAGGACGCGGGCCTCTCGGGCGCCACCGCGCTCTCCCCCGCCGAAACAGGCGTCTTGGCGGCCCCAGAAGGGCGCTGTGACGGCCCGGTAGCCGCAGCCTGGGCACCTGGACGGGGCGGCGCCGCCGAAGAGGGCACACGCGGCTGCGGCGCCGTGGCGGGACCCATGGAGTCGTCGTCCTCATCGGCCGCAGCCGAGGACTCTCCGGGCCTGGCGCCGGACGGCCTCGACGCGCTCGACGACTGTGCCGGCTTGGCGCCCGACGGCCCGGACGCGCTCGAGGGCTGCCCCGGCTTCGTCCCGGAGGGCCGGGGTGCGGCGGTGGATTGGCCGGGCTTGGTCTCAGGCTGCTCGGGCGTCCCGGCCCGCTGCGACGGCTTGCCCGAAGCAGGAGCCCCAGTCTTGCCCGGAGCAGGAGCTCCAGTCTTGCCCTGAGCGGACGCGCTCGGAGTGGACTCACCCGTGGCATGCGATCCGGTGGAGGCCCCGCTCGAGGCACCCTTGGCAGGGGCGCCCGACGAGGGTCGGGGCGGCGTCCGGGCGGGCCCGCGCGTGGCGGCCGGCGGCCGGAGGTAAGAAGTCTGCTTGTCCGCCTGATCGTCGTCGGATTCGGCGGCGGCGGAGGGGCGGCCGAACCACCCGGTGGCACCTTCCTCGTCGGAGGCGGCGGGCTCCGGGGTGGGGGTGGAAGCCTTCGTACCGGGCTTCGGCGGTGCGACCGGCGGACGTACGTCGCGGGTCTCCGCGGAGTCTTCCGCCCGGCTCTCCGCCTTGGCGGCGGGGCCGGGTGCGACGACGGGCTCGGGGCCGGCGGCAGGCGGCAGCTGCCGTCCGCCGAGCGCTGCGTCGGGCAGGCACGCCGTGCAGGGCGTGAAGCCCTCCTCGCGTGCCTCTTCGTACGTGAGCTCCTCGCTGTCCCGGCCGCTCAACTGCCGGCAGCCGGACACGTGGTAGCGCTTGCGTCCGGGGATCACCAGCACGATCGCATCCGGCGAGATGCCGCCGGCCGCGGGGCGGCGCGGAGCGGCGGGAACGGTCGCCGTCCGCTGGGGCGCCTGCGGATGCGGTTGGGGTCGCGGTGGCTGCGGGTGAACCGTGGGGCCGGTCTGGGGGACCGTAGGACCGGTCTGGGTGTACGGCATCCCCGGCGGCATGAGCCCTTTCGGTGGGGTGGCCGGCGCAGCGGCCTGCCCACCACCGGGAAAAAGCTCGTTTCGCCGAAGGAACGCCCCGATCACGAGGAACAGCGCGGACAGCACGCTGACCACGATGGACCACATGATCAGGAACGGCTTAGCCAGTACGAAGCCCGCGATCAGCAGCACGACCGCCGCGAGCACCAAACCAGCACTGATAAGGATCACAGGGGAGCTCTTTCGAGTGACAGGTCCTAGTGACCCGTTACTTTACCGGCGGTCGTTGTGGGGACCGTCACCGCCGGGAAAGGCGCCCTGGGGAGCCTCGCCGCCGAACGGGCTGGGACCACCGGGAAGAGGCTGCTGGCCACCCTGCGACACCGCGTGCGACATGGCGGGAGCCTGACCCTGCGGACCACCGGACATGACCGGGAACCCACCGCTGCCCTCGGCCGCGACGTTGAGCTCGGCGAGCTGGTTCTCCAGGTAGAGCTTGAGCCTGCTGCGGTATTCGCGCTCGAAGCTGCGCAGCTCCTCGACCTTGCGCTCGAGCTCGTCGCGGGTCTGCACCAGCGAGCCCATCGCCTGGCGGTGGCGCTCCTGCGCGTCGCGCTCGAGCGTCTCGGCGCGGGCACGGGCGTCGCCGATGACCTGCTCGGCCTGGCGGCGCGCCTTGGTGAGGATGTCGTCGGCCTCGCGCCTGGCGCGGGTGACCGTCTCGTCCGCCTCCCGGCGGGCGTCGGAGATCGCCTGGTCGGCGGTCTGCTGGGCGAGCGCGAGCACGCGGGCCGCGGTGTCCATGTTGTCCTCGGCGGGAGGCATGTTCATGGCCACGGGGACGGGCTGCTGCACCGGCTGCGGCTCGGGGGCCCGCATGGGCTCGGGCTGCGGCGGGGGCGGCGCCATCATCTCGGGCTTGGGCTGCTCCTGGACCGGGGCGGAGGCCATGGGCATGTTCATGCCGCCCGGCACCTTCCCGCGCAGGCACTCGGCCAGCTTCGCACGGAGCTCTTCGTTCTCTTGGATCAGACGGTCGAGCTCGGCCTCTACCTCATCAAGGAAGGCGTCGACCTCTTCCTCGTCGTAGCCCGGCCGCAGCCGGGTGGTACTGAACTGCTTGTTCCGCACATCAGCGGGCGTCAGCGGCATTTTTTGGTCTCCTTGGCGCGCTTGGAGTCTGTCCGGAGGGACGGTAACCCGAATCACTTCAGCGCGGACACGAGTTGGATCACGACCGGCGCGACACCGGCCCGGTCATCGCAGCAATCCCGCCAGCTGGATCAGGATCAGCACGACGATGAACAGGACAGTGAAGCTTAGGTCAAAGGCCACCGTACCCAACCGGAGCGGAGGAATGAAACGGCGGAGGAACTTGAGAGGTGGGTCGGTTGCGGTGTAGGTGGCCTCGGCCAGTACCAGGATGACACCCGAAGGGCGCCACTGGCGGGCGAAGGCCTGTACCGTCTCGAAGATCATCCTGCCGATGAGCAGCACCAGATAGAGAGACAGGACTACGACCAAGATCTGACTTACGATCCCCACGGCCTGGCCGCGCCTCCACTTCTGATGTGCCCTCCCGGCCTCGGCGAGGCCTGGTTGGGTTCGATAGACATACAGAGACTCTAACTCTGGTTGAAGAACCCGCGTTCCGCGATTCGGGCCTTGTCCTCGGCGGTCACCTCGACATTGGCAGGGGACAACAGGAACACCTTGTTGGTAACACGTTCAATGCTGCCATGTAGTCCAAAGACCAGACCTGCCGCGAAATCGACCAGTCGCTTGGCGTCGCTGTCAACCATCTCGGTCAAGTTCATGATGACCGGGGTGCCGTCGCGGAAGTGCTCGCCGATGGTGCGTGCCTCGTTGTACGTCCGCGGGTGGAGGGTCGTGATGCGGGCCAGATCGGTCGTACGGCGCTCCAGGACGGCCGCGGCGGGTCTCGGCGCGGGGACCCCCGCGTCGACCTCGTCGTCGCGCTCCTGGACCGCCACGGGACGCTCCTCGCCGGTGCGCTGCACCTCGTCCTCGTAGGCGTACTCGTCCGTGTACGTCTCATATCTCTCGTAGCGGTCGTCCTCCACGAGACCGAGGTAGACCGCCATCTTGCGCATCGCGCCGGCCATCGCTGCGTCGTCCTCCTGCTCCTGGTCGCACTCGCTCGGGGTCCGTCGCCGGCGCCCGAGGCGGTAGCCGTACCCCCTTGGAGCTCACCGCTGATCGACCTCTACTTGGTCGTGGGCCTGGAGACCCACTTGAGGGGACATTACCTGACGAAGGGCTTGCGACGGCCGAGCAACGCCGTACCGACGCGCACGTGTGTCGCGCCGTACGCGATGGCTTCCGTGAGGTCTTCGCTCATTCCGGCCGAAATCATCGTCGCGCGCGGGTGCTGCTCCTCAAGACGCGTGGCCACCTCGCGCAGCCGGGCGAACGCCTTGGCGGGCTCCTCGTGCAGCGGCGCCACCGCCATGACGCCGCCGAGCCACACGCCCTCGGTCAGAGCCACCTCGTCGGCCAGCTCGAGCACGTCGGCGGGCCGGGCACCGCCCCTGGAGGGGTCGTCGTCGAGCGCGACCTGGATGAGGCAGCCGATCCTGCGGCCCTGGCGGACCGCCTCCTTGCTGATCGCCTCCACCAGCCGAAGGCGGTCCACCGAGTGGATCACGTCGGCGTACGAGACGACGGAGCGGACCTTGTTCGTCTGGAGCTGGCCGACGAAGTGCCAGGTCAGCGACAGCTCGGCGAGCTCCTCCGCCTTGGGCGCGGCCTCCTGGTCGCGGTTCTCGCCGATGTCGCGCACGCCCAGCTCCGCCAGGATCCGCACGTCCTCGGCCGGACGGGTCTTGGTGACGGCGATCAGCGTGACCTCGCCGCGGTCGCGCCCCACCGCGCGACAGGCCGCCGCGATGCGCGCGTCGACCTCGGCGAGCCCGGCCGCGATCTCGTCCCTTCTCACGTGAGTCTCCCTTTCGCTGCAGACCGGCCCAGGGTACGCGCTCGCGTACACGACGGCGCCGCTCCCGGATCCTGCCGGGGAGCGGCGTCAGGCGGCCGGGCTATTTGAGGAAGTCGGGGACGTCGAGCTCCTCCTCCTGCTCCTCGAAGATCACCCTGGGACGTTTGGCGGGCTCCGACATGCGGGAGGTGATGGGCGTGGGCGGGTTGGCGGGCTCGGGCGTGGGCCGAGGGATCGAGACGGGGCCGGACGGCTCCTCGGCGGCGGGCTCGGCGTCCGCGGGCTCGGGGAGCTGCACCGACTCCACCGGCCGCACCGGCTCGGGACGCGGCGGCTCCGGACGGGCCTCGGGGCGCGGCTCGGGCCTGAACTCGGCGCGCGGCTCCGGACGGGGCTCAGGACGCGGCTCGGGCCTGAACTCGGCGCGCGGTTCCGGACGGGGCTCGGCGCGGAAGTCGGAGCGCGGCTCGGACCTGAAGTCGCCGCGCGGCTCCGGACGCACCTCAGCGCGCGGCTCAGAGCGCAGCGGAGGCTGCTCCGACTTCACGCTGGGGGACGCGACGCTCGGCCGCGCAGGAGCCGACGGAGGCGGCGCGGCGGGCTGCGCGGCGGGACGGCTGACCGGACGGGGCAGCGGCTTCTCCACCGGCGGCGGCACGTCGTCGAAGCCGGCCGCGATCACCGTCACGCGCACCTCGTCGCCGAGCGCGTCGTCGATGACCGTACCGAAGATGATGTTGGCGTCGGGCGCGGCCGCCATGGACACCAGCTGCGCGGCCTCGTTGATCTCGAACAGGCCCAGGTCGGAGCCGCCCGCGATCGACAGCAGCACGCCGTGGGCGCCGTCGATGCTGGCCTCCAGCAGCGGGCTGGAGACGGCCATCTCGGCCGCCGCCACCGAGCGGTCGTCGCCGCGGGCGTGGCCGATGCCCATGAGCGCCGAGCCGGCGCCCGACATGACCGACTTGACGTCGGCGAAGTCGAGGTTGATCAGACCAGGAGTGGTGATGAGGTCGGTGATGCCCTGGACACCCGAGAGCAGCACCTGGTCGGCCGCCTTGAACGCGTCGAGCACGCTCACCTGCCGGTCGGAGATCGACAGCAGACGGTCGTTGGGGATCACGATCAAGGTGTCGACCTCGTCGCGCAGCGTCTCGATGCCGGCTTCGGCCTGCATGGCCCTGCGCCGCCCCTCGAAGCTGAACGGCCTGGTCACGACGCCGATGGTGAGCGCCCCGAGCGACCGGGCGATGTTGGCCACGACGGGCGCGCCGCCCGTGCCGGTGCCACCGCCCTCGCCGGCCGTGACGAAGACCATGTCGGCCCCCTTGAGGACCTCCTCGATCTCCTCACGGTGGTCCTCGGCCGCCTTGCGCCCCACGTCGGGGTTGGCGCCGGCGCCCAGTCCGCGCGTGAGCTCACGGCCCACGTCGAGTTTCACATCGGCGTCACTCATCAGCAGCGCCTGGGCGTCGGTGTTGATGGCTATGAACTCGACGCCCTTGAGTCCCTCCTCGATCATCCGGTTGACGGCGTTGACTCCGCCGCCGCCGATGCCGACGACCTTGATGACCGCGAGGTAGTTCTGCGGTGCTGCCACGACGAGGGGCCTTTCCGCTCGTTGACTTGCCATTTCGGTGCGGATTGTCTCCGCTTTTTCTCACTTCGGGTAACTCTCAACCTCAGGTTGAGATTTAGATTTATGTCAACCTGAGGATTGATACGGACAGTAGGAGTCCCCTGCCTGGCGGGTCAACTAACCGCGCCGCAAGCACGTCCGGCGTGTCGCGGGCTGTCCGTTTCGCTCCGAAGTCGCGCCTGGTCGGGGGCTCCTGCGCCCGACGTACGACTTAAGGCTCTCACGCCATGACCCCCACCTCGCACAAGCTCGGCCATGCCTTGCCGCGGACTTGCCCACTCTTGATCACTTCAGCGTCACGACATCCGGAGAGCTGACGTCGTACACCGTGGCTTTCTCACGTTTGAGCAGGGAAGTGAGGATGCGGCCCTTCTCCTCGGACCGGTCGGCGCCACCCCAGATGACGGTGCGCCCGTCGGACAGCTTCAAGGTCACCCCTTCGGCCGTCCCGGCGCGTACTTCCCTCACCTTGGGCGCCACTTCGCCGGGGACCGCCTGGATGACCTGGAGCGCCGCCATCGTGGCCGGGTCGCCCACCGCGGGCGTGTCGACCTTGAGCACCGGCAGCATGAAAGGCGCCGCGGACTTGACCTCGATCACCACGCCCTGCTTGTCGACGACCGCGAACTTGCCGCCCGCCGGGATCGCGGCGACGGGCTCGCGTTCGACCACCTCGATCTTGAGCGTGCCCGGCCAGATCCGGTCCACCTTGGCGCCGGCGAGCTGTCTGATGCCCAGGACGCGGTTCTGGACGTCGGCGAGGTCCACGGTGGCGAGGGGATGCAGATCGGCCACGCCGGCCTGCTGCTTGATGCGCTCGCTGGGCACTGTGAGATTTCCCACGATCTCTATCGAGCGCACTCCCAGGACGGGCGAGAAGAACACCAGCCAGGCGGCCGAGCCCACCACTCCCGCCGTGAGCAGCACCAGGAACGCCGTACGTGCCTTCATCGCCCTCCCCATGCCGGCCCCTGCGCGTCGGCACAGAACCTACGCCGACGCGCGCCATAACACCGCACGCCACGCCCAACGGGACGGGACACCGCGATCGCCTCTTCAGGTGCCTTTCTCCCCGAGGGCCCCGCCGTCAGGAGGAAAGGCGGGCCACGATCTGCGGCCCGAGCTCCGTGACGTCGCCCGCGCCCATGGTGAGCACGATGTCGCCGGGCCGCGCCCGTTCGGCCACCAACGCGGGCACCGTGGCCCGGTCGGGTGCGTACGCGACCCGCTCGGGAGGCAGCGGCACCCGCCCGGCCACCATCGCCCCCGAGACCCCCGGCTCGGGGTCCTCGCGGGCCCCGTAGACGTCGAGCACGATGGCCTCGTCGGCCAGCCCGAGCGCCGCGCCGAACTCGTCGGCGAAGAAGCGGGTGCGCGAGTAGAGGTGCGGCTGGAAGACCGCGATGACCCGGCCGTCGCCGGAGTAGGAGGCGACCACGTCGCGGGCGGCCTTCAGGTCGGCGACCAGCTCTGTCGGGTGGTGCGCGTAGCTGTCGAACACCGCGATGCCGCCGGCCTCCCCCTTGGCCTCGAAGCGCCGCTTGGCCCCCGTGAAGGCGCCGAGGCCCTGCCTGATCTCCTCGAACGGCAGCCCCAGCTCGTCGGCCACGGCGATCACCGCGGTGGCGTTGAGCGCGTTGTGCGCGCCGGGCACGGCCAGCCGCACGTCGCCCCGGCCCTCGATGTCGAAGACCGTGCCGAACCCGTCCGGCCTGATCCCGCTCACGCGGTAGTCCTCGCCCTGGACGCCGTACGTCTTGACCCGCAGCCCCCGCTCGCGCGCCCGGCGGGCCAGCTCCGTCGCGCCCGGGTCGTCGGCGCAGGTGATGAGCAGCGAGCCGACCCGGTCGGCGAACCTGGCGAAGCTGTCGTGCACGGCCCGCGGGTCGCCGTAGTTGTCGAGGTGGTCGGCCTCGACGTTGGTCACCACGGCGATGTCGGGCGCCAGCATGAGGAACGAGCCGTCGCTCTCGTCGGCCTCGGCCACGAACACCTGCCCCTGGCCGTCGTCGGCGCCGAGCCCGGTGGTGACGAGCTGGCCGCCCACGCAGTAGGACGGGTCGGCCCCGCACTTCTGCAGCGCCACGGTCAGCATCGAGGTGGTGGTCGTCTTGCCGTGGGTGCCCGCGATGGCCACCGCGGTGCGCCCGGCCATGACGGAGGCCAGCGCGGCGGCCCGCGGGATGATCCGCACCCCCTGCTTGAGCGCCTCGCCCAGCTCGGGGTTGGAGTCGCGGATGGCGGTCGAGACGACCACGGTGTCGACGTCTTTCACGTGCGAGGCGGCATGGCCGATGTGGATGGTGGCGCCCAGCTCGCGCAGCTCGGTGATCAGCTCGGAGCTGCGCGCGTCGCTGCCCGATACCCGAACGCCGCGTTTGAGCAGGATGCGGGCGATGCCCGACATTCCCGCGCCGCCGATGCCGATGAAGTGCACCCGCCCCAGGTCCGCTACGGCGACGGGATCGACCAGCTTGACGAGACTCATCGGGCTATCTCCAACACTTTCCTGGCGAGCATGATATCGGCGTCCTTGCGTCCCAGTCTGGACGCCGCCTCGGACATGGCGGCGACCCGCTCGGGGTCGCGGAGGATGGGGAGCACGTTGTGGATGATCCATTCGGGTGACAGGCCGGCGTCGTCGACCATCAGGCCGCCGCCGCCCTGGACGATGCGTCCGGCGTTGATGGCCTGTTCGCCGTTGCCGTGCGGCAGCGGCACGTACGCGGCGGGCAGCCCGACCGCGGTCAGCTCCGCGCACGTCAGCGCGCCCGCGCGGCAGAGCACGAAGTCGGCGGCCGCGTAGGCGAGGTCCATGCGGTCGACGTAGGGCAGCAGCACGTACTGCGGGTCGCCCGGCGGGGGCTCGTGGCTGACGGTGTTGTTCGGGCCGAGCACGTGGAGCACCTGCACCCCCGCCCTGCGCAGCACGGGGGCGGCGCCGAGCGCGGCCTCGTTGAGCGACCTGGCCCCCTGGGAGCCGCCGAACACCAGCAGCGTCGGCCGGTCGTTCTCCAGCCCGAACCAGGAGCGCGCCTTGTCGCCCATGGACAGCCGGTCGAGGTTGACGATCTCGCGGCGGATCGGGGTGCCGAGGTATTCGGCCTTGGGCAGCGTGGTGTCGGGGAAGCCGGTGAAGACGTGGTCGGTGAGCCGGGCGCCGAGCCGGTTGGCCAGCCCCGGGCGGGGATTGGACTCGTGCACGACGATCGGCAGGCCGCGCCGCTTGGCCGCCAGGTAGGCGGGGGTCGCGACGTAGCCGCCGAAGCCGACGAGGATGTCGGCCTGGACGCGGTCGAGTATGGCGGCCGCCGCGTTGATCGCCCCCGCCAGCCTCCCCGGCACGGTGAGCAGGCTCGGGGTGATCGCCCTTGGCAGCGGCACGGCCGGCACCAGCTCCAGCTCGTAGCCCCTGGCGGGGACGAGTCTTGTCTCCAGGCCGCGTTCGGTGCCCATGCAGGTGATGCCGACGCCCTGGTCAAGATGGCGCAGCGCGTCCGCAAGGGCCAGCGCGGGCTCGATGTGCCCGGCCGTCCCCCCACCGGCGAGGACCACCCTCATCTCGGTCACTCCCTAACGTGTCGCTCGGCCTCTGGTCTTACCCCCCAGGCCAAGCCAGCTTAGAGCCCGGGCGGTCGGTCCGGGGCCACGAGCAGCCAAGGCCTCTCGCGCGCCTGGCTCGCGTTTGGCGAACGACAGCAGCATGCCGAGCGCGGCGAGCGTGGGCAGCAGCGAGGAGCCGCCGTACGAGACCAGCGGCAGGGGGATGCCGGTGATCGGCAGCACGCCGAGCACGGCGCCCATGTTGACGGTCGCCTGGCCGACGATCCAGGCCACCATGGCGGCGGCGGCGAGCCTGGTGAAGGCGTCGTTGACGCGGACGGCGACCCGCAGCCCCGCGTAGCCGAGCATCCCGAACAGCGCCACCACCATCAGCGTGCCCATGAGCCCGAGCTCCTCGCCGAGGATGGCGAAGATGAAGTCGCTCTCGCCGTGCGGCAGCCAGCTCCACTTCTGCCGGCTCGCGCCGAGCCCGAGCCCGAACCAGCCGCCCGAGCCCATCGCGATCTGCCCCTGCACGGCCTGGTATCCGGCGTTCTGGGCGTCGGCCCACGGGTTCAGATAGGCCCCGATGCGGGCCATCCGGTACGGCTCCACCTTGATCATGATGACCGCGGCGAGCACCGCCAGCCCCATGATGCCGCCGAACAGCTTCACCGGCGCCCCTACCACCCACAGCAGCGCCAGGAAGATCATGAACAGCACCAGCGTGGTGCCCAGGTCGCGGCCGAGCATGACCATGACGGCCAGGATCGCGGTGCCGGGCATGAGCGGGATCAGCATCTGCCGCCACTCGATGCGGCCCTGCCGCGCCCGCCTGGCCAGCAGGTCGGCCCCCCACAGCACGAGCCCGAGCTTGGCCGGCTCGGACGGCTGGAGCGTGAACGGGCCGATGTAGATCCACCGCTGCGCGCCCAGCTCGGACGAGCCGATGAACAGCACCATGACCAGCGCCAGGATCGACAGCGCCATCATGGGGTAGCCCGCCCAGCGGAAGAACTTGACCGGCAGGCGCGAGCAGGCCCACATCACCGGCACGCCCACCGCGGCCGACAGCGACTGCTTGATGAACCACGTGAACGGGCTGCCGAACTTCTGCAGCGCCTCGACGCTGGAGGCCGACAGCACCATCATCAGGCCGAGCGCGAGCAGCAGCGCGCTGCACATGATGATCAGGTAGTACGTGGTCAGCGGCTTGTCGAGCAGCTCCTTCAGCGCGCCGAGCTGCTCGCGCGCCCAGCCGCCCGGCCCTTCGACGGCGCGCGGCTCCTCAGCGCTCGCGCTCACGTCGCAGCCTCAGCTCGCGTACGGCGCGGGCGAAGGCCTCCCCCCGCGCGGGATAGTTGGCGAACATGTCAAGGGAGGCCCCCGCCGGGGAGAGCAGCACGGTGTCCCCGGGCGAGGCCAGCCGGGCGGCTTCGGTGACGACTCTTTCCATCGCACCAGTGTCCCGATCGGCGATGTCCACGACGGGGACATTCGGCGCGTGTCGCGCGATGGCTTGCGCGATCGCCGCGCGATCCGCGCCCAGCAGCACCGCGCCGCGCAGCCTGGGGGCCGCCTGGCGCACCAGCTCGTCGACGTCGGCGCCCTTGAGCAGGCCGCCCGCCACCCACACGATCGACGGGTACGAGGCCAGCGCCGCGGCGGCGGCATGCGGATTCGTCGCCTTGGAGTCGTCGATGTAGTCGACCTCGCCGACCCGGTCGACGTGGGAGAGCCGGTGGGGGTCGGGCACGAAGTCCCGCAGGCCCTGGCGTACCGCCTCGGAGGGAACACCGAGGGAGCGGGCCAGAGCGGCGGCGGCCAGCGCGTTGGCCACGTTGTGCGGCGCGAAGGGGCGTACGTCCTCCAGCGTCGCCAGCTCCTCGGCCGCCTCCACGGGGTCGGCCACGAACGCCCGGTCGACCAGCAGGTCCTCCACCACGCCGATCTCCCCGCGCCTGGGCACCCGCAACGTGAACCCGACCGCTCCCGGATAGGGCGCGGCCAGCCTCGTGGCCTCAGGGTCGTCGGCGTTGTAGATCACGTGCTGGGCGCGCTCGTAGATGCGGCCCTTGGCGGCGGCGTACTCCTCCATGGAGCCGTGCCAGTCGAGGTGGTCGGGGGCCACGTTGAGGATGGCCGCGGCGTGCGGGGCCAGCGTGCTGGACCAGTGGAGCTGGAAGCTGGACAGCTCGACGGCCAGCGCGTCGTACGGCTCGGCGACCGCCCGCACGACGGGGACGCCCACGTTCCCGACGGCCAGGGCCTTGCGGCCGGCGGCGAGCAGGATCGAGGTGAGCATGCGCACGGCGGTGGTCTTGCCGTTGGTGCCGGTCAGCGCGAGCCACGGCGCCGCCTGCGCGGGCCGCAGCCGCCAGGCGAGCTCGACCTCCCCCACCACCTCGACGCCCGCCTCCAGCGCGGCGGCGATCAGCGGGTGGTGCGGCGCCCAGCCGGTGGTGACCAGCCGCGTCGCCCCCTCCGGGACCTCCATCGCCCCGAAGCGGGTCTCCACGCCCACCGCGGCCAGCTCGGCGGCCGCGGCGAGCTGCCGCTCGCCCTCCACCGCCTCCACGACCACGACCCGCTCGCCGCGCTCGGCCAGGACCCTGGCCACGGCGGTGCCGGAGACGCCGAGCCCGGCCACGCACGTCACGCTCATGGCCTCGGCATCCACTCGATGTAGAACAGCCCCAGCCCGAGAGCCGCGCAGAGCATCGCGATCAGCCAGAACCTGACCACGATGGTGGTCTCCGCCCAGCCCTTCAGCTCGAAGTGGTGCTGCAGCGGCGCCATCCTGAACACCCGTTTCCCGGTCATCTTGAACGATCCGACCTGGATGATGACCGACAGCGTGATGATCACACACAGGCCGGCGAGGATGATCAGCAGGAGCTGGGTGCGGGTGGCGATGGCCAGCCCGGCCAGCACGCCGCCCAGGGCCAGCGAGCCGGTGTCGCCCATGAAGATGCGGGCGGGCGGGGCGTTCCACCACAGGAACCCGATCAGCGCTCCCAGCACGGCCGCGGCCACCACGGCCAGGTCGAGCGGGTCACGCACCCAGTAGCAGTTGGGGCCGAGCTGGTCGATGCAGTTGTTGCGGAGCTGCCAGTTGCCGATCAGCACGTACGCCGCGAGCACGACGCCGGTCGCGCCGCTGGCCAGGCCGTCGAGACCGTCGGTGAGGTTCACCGCGTTGGAGAACCCGACGATCATGAAGAGCACCCAGATGGTGAACCCGACGATGCCGATCGACGGGGGGCCGAAGTCCCGGAGGAACGACAGCCGGGTCTCGGCGGGGGTGATGCCGTAGACGTTCGGCTGGCGGACCACCAGGAACGCGAAGACCGCGCCGATGACGAGCTGGCCGAGCGCCTTGGCGCCGCTGCGGAGGCCGAGGCTGCGCTGCTTGTAGATCTTGATGAAGTCGTCGAGGAACCCGACCGCGCCGAGCCCCGTCATCAGGAACAGCACCAGCATGCCCGACACGGTGGGCGCGGCGAAGGTGGCCAGGTGGGAGGCGCCGTAGGCGAGCAGCGAGGCCAGCACGAAGACGATGCCGCCCATCGTGGGGGTGCCCCGCTTGCCGAGGTGGGCCTGCACGCCCTCCTCGCGGATCTCCTGGCCGTAGCCGCGCCGCGAGAACAGCCTGATCGCCAGCGGGGTGCCCAGCATCGAGAGGATCAGGCCCACCGCACCGGCGATGATGATCTCGGTCACTGGGCGGCACCTCCGAGCAGCAGCTCGGCCGTCCGTTCCAGTCCCATGGCTCTCGGTCCCTTCACCAGCACCGCGTCACCCGGACGCAACCACCCGGCCAGCTCGGCCGCCGCGGCCTCGGCATCGGGCACGTGCACAATTCGCATCGTCTGCGCAGGATACGCGGCCCCCGCGCCGGGCGGCCCTCCGGTCGGGGGTCCCCCTACCGGCCCCCCTGCCACCACGGGCGCGCCCGCCGGCGGCTGCCCGGGCACGGGTCCACCCTCCGGCGACCCACCCGTCGGAGGCTGCCCGGGCGCGACCACACCCACCGGACCCTGCCACCCTTGCGGCGCCTTCCGGCCGGGCTGCGGCGCCTCTTGCTCAGGAGCGGGTCCGTGCCAGCCCTGCGGCGCCCCAGGCTCCGGAACGGGCCCATGCCAGCCCTGAGGCCCGCCCTCGTGAGGGGCGGGGGGCTGCGGCGCGCTCGGCGCTCCTGCGGGGCCCTGAGGCCCTGAGGGGGCGTGCGGTCCCGAGGCCTGCGGTCCCGGCGCCTGGGGTGCCGACGCTTGGGGACCCGAAGCCTGGGGACCCGACGGGTGCGGCCCCGAGGCCTGCGGTCCGGCGGCGGCCTGGGCCGCCGCCTGAGCGTCCAGGGACGCCTGTGCCGCCGCCTGCGCCTCCGCCGCGGCCGCCCGTGCGCCTTCCAGCACGGGCTCCGTGTCAGGGCCCGCCACGATCAGCCCGGCCAGCCCGGAGCCGCCGGCCAGCCGGCCCAGCTCGGCGTTGAGCTCCGGCCCTTCCTCGCCCAGCTCCCGCAGCGCCGCGATGACGGCGAAGCGCCGCCGCCCCCGCCCCAGCACCCCGAACGCCCCGAAGGCGGCCCGCATCGAGTCCGGATTGGCGTTGTAAGCGTCGTTGACGACGGTCACGCCGTCGGCCCGGTCCGTGACCTCCATCCGCCACCGGCTGCGCGGCGTGGCCTCCGACAGCTCCTCCGCGATGGTGGCCACCGGCAGGCCCAGCTCGTAAGCGGCCGCCGCGGCGGCGAGCGCGTTCTCGACCGCGTGCTCCCCGTACAGCTTGAGCGACACGGGCGCGGCCCCCGAGGGCGTGCGGAGCGTGAACGAGGCCCGCCCCCGGGCGTCTACCGAGAGGTTCTCGGCCCGGATGGAGGCGGACTCGGCGCGCCCGAAGTACGTGACGCGCGCCTCGGTGCGCGAGGCCATGGCCCGCACCAGCGGATCGTCGGCGTTCAGGACGGCCACGCCGGTGCGCGGCAGCGACTCCACCAGCTCGCCCTTGGCCTTGGCGATGGCTTCCTTGCCGCCGAACACGCCGAGGTGCGCGGTGCCGACGTTGAGCACCACGCCGATCTGCGGCGGCGCGATGCGGGTCAGCTCCTTGATGTGGCCGATGTTGCGCGCCGCGAGCTCCAGCACCATGAAGCGGGTGTCGAGGTCGGCCCGCAGCACGGTCAGCGGGTGGCCGAGCTCGTTGTTGAAGCTGCCGACGGGGGCGATGGTGGAGCCGATCCGGGCGGTCAGCCTGGCCAGGAGGTCCTTGGTCGTGGTCTTGCCCGCCGAGCCGGTCACGCCGATCACGGTGACCTTGGGCAGCGCGGCCGCCTGGGCGGTGGCCAGCTCGGCCAGCGCGGCGGCGGCGTCGGGCACGATCACCGAGGGCGCGTCGACCGGCCTGGTCGCCAGCACGGCGACGGCTCCGGCCCTGATCGCCTGCGCCACGTAGTCGTGGCCGTCCACCCGCTCGCCCCGGAGGGCCACGAAGAGCGATCCCGGTTCGACGGCCCGCGAGTCGATCACGACGGGCCCGCGCACGACAGCGCGGGGATCGGCCATGCCCGACAGGGCGCCCGAGGTTATCTCGGCGATCCTGGCCAGAGGCAACGGGATCATCAGTGCTTCCTGCTTTCCGTGCTTTCCTTGCGTGCGGCAATCGACTCGGCGACCACGTCGCGGTCGTCGAAGGGGATCACCTCGCCTGAGACGTACTGGCCCTGCTCGTGACCCTTCCCGGCCACGACGACCACGTCGCCGTGGCCGGCCCGGGCGATCGCCAGGCCGATGGCGGCCGCGCGGTCGGGCTCAATGATCACATGAGCGCGGTCGTGCTGCGGAACGCGGAGCGCTCCCTCCATCATCGTCGCGAGAATGGCGAGCGGATCCTCCGAGCGCGGATTGTCGCTCGTGAATACGGCCACGTCCGCCAGACGAGCGGCGAGTTCGCCCATGATAGGCCGTTTGCCCTTGTCGCGGTCACCGCCGCAGCCCAGCACGATCGTCAGCGTGCCCGCCGTGACGGACCGCAGCGAGCGCAGCACCGACTCGACGGCGCCGGGTTTGTGCGAGTAGTCCACGACGGCCTGGAACTCGTCCTCCGAGCTCGTGATCCGCTGCATGCGCCCGGGCACACCGGTGAGCATGCCGACGCCGTGCACGGCGGTCTGCAGCGGCACTCCGGCCTCGACCAGAGTGACGATGGCGCCGAGCGCGTTGGCGACGTTGAACGGGCCGGGCAGCGAGATCTGCGCGTCCGCCTCGACCCCGCCGGGACCGACCACCCTGAACGCGCTGCCGTCCGCGCCGAGCCGGGCGTCGAGTGCCCGCCACCCGGCCTCCGGGTCGCCCAGCGCCGAGAACGTGGTCATCGGCACCTTGGCCAGGCCGAGCAGCTCCCGCCCGTAGCGGTCGTCGATGTTGGTGACGCCGAGCCGGCTCAGCTCCGGCTGGAACAGCCGCGCCTTGGTCGCGAAGTAGTCGTCGAAGTCCTTGTGGAAGTCGAGGTGGTCCTGGGAGAGGTTGGTGAACAGGGCGACGTCGTAGTAGACCCCGTCGACCCTGCCGAGCGCGAGCGCGTGGCTGGAGACCTCCATGGCGGCCGCGCTGACGCCCTCCTCGCGCATCAGGGCGAACAGGCCGTGCAGCTCCGACGCCTCCGGCGTGGTGAGCGTGGGCTGGAAGCGCAGGTCACCCGCGTGGATCTCGACGCCGCCCACCAGGCCCGTGGTGTGGCCGGCGGCCCGCAGCCCGGCCTCGATCATGAACGTGGTGGTGGACTTGCCGCTGGTGCCGGTGACGCCGAGGACCTGGATGTCGTGGGCCGGCTGCCCGTACACCCAGGAGGAGACCTGCCCGAGCAGGGCGCGCGGGTCGGGCACGACCAGCACGGGCAGCCCGGTCGCGACGGCGGCGTCGCGGCCCTCCTGGTCGGTGAGCACGGCCACGGCGCCCTTCGCCATCGCGTCGGCGGCGAAGGCGGCGCCGTGGGCCTGCTTGCCCGGCAGGGCCACGTAGAGGTCTCCGCGCCTGACGTTGCGGGAGTCGATGGTGACACCGGTCAGGGCGGCATGAGGCGACCGCGCCGAGCCTGAGCCGGCATCGAGCATGGTCGCGAGCCCGGTCAGCGGACGGGGCGGGCTGGTCGTGGGACGCATAGACGACGGGGGACGCACGGCGAGAGCGTACCTTCCCTGCTCACTGTCCCGCGCGCATCCGCACCGGAGGCGCGGTGGAGCCTGTGGGAGGAATCTTCTTGCTCTTGATGGCGAACGTCATCACTTCCTTGAACACGGGGGCCGCCAGCTGCCCGCCGAAGTGCCCGTTCTTCGGGTTCTGCAGCACCGACAGCACCACCAGCCTGGGCTGGTCCGCGGGGGCGAACCCGACGAACGAGGCCGTGTAGCCCTCGTAACGGCCGAGTTTGGCATCGTAGCGGTTGGCCGTGCCCGTCTTGCCCGCCACCCGGTAACCGGGGATGGCCGCGAGCAGTCCGGTGCCCTCCGCGCTCACCGCGCTCTCCAGCATGGTCGTGATCTCCTTGGCCGTCGTCGCGCTCACCACCTTGGTCTGCTTACCTGCGGGAGCGGGAACGAACCTGCCGGACGTGTCCGTCGTACCGGCGATGATCTGCGGCTCCACCTTGACGCCGCCGTTGGCGATGGTCTGGTAGACGCTGGCCATCTGCAGCGCGGTCACCGACACGCCCTGCCCGTAGGCGACGGTGCAGTTCTGGCTGCCCGACCAGCTCTTGTAGTCGGGCAGCAGGCCCGCCTCAGCGCTCGGCACGCCGCCGCCGGGCGTCGAGCCGAACCCGAACGCCTTCAGCATCCGGTAGAGGCGCTCGCTGCCGACCTTGCGCGCGGCCATGATCGTGGCCACGTTGCTGGACTCCGCCACGGCCTGCCGGAACGTCATCGACTCGGACTTGTGCGCATGGGCGTCGCGCAGCACCTGGTCGGCGCACTTGATCCGGTCGGGCACCTGGAACACCGTGTCGGGCGTCACCTCTCCCGCCTCGATCGCGGCGGCCGCCGTGATCACCTTGTTGGTGCTGCCCGGCTCGAACACGTCGGCGGCGGCCTTGTTGATGTAGCTGGTGGCGGGGGCCTTGCGCCAGTTGTTCAGGTCGAGCTCGGGGGCGTTGGCCATGGCCATGATCTGGCCGGTCCGCACGTCCATGACGATCACGGTGCCGCTGTCGGCGCCGGCCTTCTTGACCTGCTCGGTGATGGACTCCTGGGCGGCCCACTGGATGTCGCGGTCGATGGTCAGCCGTACGTCCTGCCCGTTCACGGGGGCGGTGCGCTGGCTGCTGGTCATCGGGATGCGCAGGCCGTCGCGGCCGGTCTCGACGCGCTGTTCGCCGTCGCGGCCGGCCAGCAGCTTGTTCTTGGCCTGCTCCATGCCGCCGAGGCCGTCGCCGTCGTCGCCGACGAACCCGATCAGGGTGCCCGCCAGATCGCCTGCCGGGTAGAGCCTGCGGTACGTCTTGGTCGCCGTCAGCGCGGGCACGCGGGCCTGCAGCAGGCGGCTGGCCACGACGGGGTCGACGTCGGTGGCCAGGCGCTGGTAGCGGGTGTTCGTCCTGGCCAGCTTCGCGGAGATCTCCTGCTCGGTCTTACCGAGCTGCTGCGCCAGGAGCTTGGTCCACTTCGCGCGATCCTGCGGGAGGATCTTGGACGGGTCGATCGACAGCTCGCGGGCCTCGACGGTGACGGCCAGCCCGTGGCCGTTGACGTCGGTGATCGAGCCCCGCTTGGCGGGGATCTCCTCGGTGTGCGTACGCTGGCCCACCGCGGCGGCCTCGTACACCTTGGAGTCGAGACCCTGCATCTGGATCAGCCGGCCGGAGAAGATCGACAGCACGAACGTCATGCCGATCAGGCCGATGTTGATACGCCTGCGCGGGTTGCCCAGCCGCAGCACGAGCGGCGGCCTGGGCGGTCGCGGCGGCGGCCGGCGCGACCACCTGGGTGGCGGCACGTCCGCGCCGCGGCGCGCCTCCGCCCGCTCACGGCCCCGTCCCGCCTCCGCCCGCTCACGGCCCCGTCCCGCCTCCGGCCTGGCCTGCGGCCTGGGGCTGCCCGCCTGGGTACGTCGCGCCCCTTCTTCCCTGCTCCGGCTCCGGAGTTCGTCCTCCGGCCTGCTGCGGCGCGGAGGGTCGTCGTCGTGCCGGCCGCGGGCCCGCTCGTCACGCCCCTGATCGCGCCCTCGGAGCCGATCGACGTCATCGCGTCCTTGGGCCGCGCGCCCCCTGGGACGCTCCCTCTCGTCACGGCTCTGGCCGGCACGTCCCCTGGGACGGTCATCCTCGTCACGGCCCAGTCCCGCACGCCCTCTGGGACCGTCGCCCTCGTCCCGGCTCTGCCTGGCGCGCCCTCTGGGACCGTCACCTTCGTCCCGGCCTTGACCGGCACGCCCTCTGGGGCGCCCGTCGCCGCGGACCCGCCGCGCGCCGTCCCGTGGGCGGTCGTCCTCGTCGCCGCCGCCCACGCTGCGGCTTCTCGGGCGGTCGTCCTCGTCGTGCGGGCGCGGGCGCGTGCCTCGGTCCGCCTCACCGCGCGAGCGGGCGCGCGGCACCTCGCCGCGGGAACGGCCCGCCGCACCGCCCTCCCGGCCCGCCGCACCGCCCTGACGGCCCGCCGCGCCGCCCTGGCGGCCACGGTCCTGGCCGCCTTGGCGCGTGCCACCGGAGTCGCCGGAACGGGAGCGGCCGGGACGGCCCTGATCGGCGCGGTCCGCGCGTTCGGCGTCGTCACGCGGAGAGCGGGAACGCGAGGAGCGACCACGCGGATCACCGCCGGCATCACGCGAAGAACGACCACGCGGGTCACCACCGGCATCACGCGAAGAACGGCCACGCGGGTCACCACCGGAATCGCGCGGCGGACGCGCCCGGGGCTCGTCGTCGTGGCCGAACGGCAGGTCGAGAGGGTCCTGTGGGCGCTTGCGCGGCTGGCGCGGCGGGTTCTCCGCCGAGCCCGGGCGGCCCGTGCCCTCGGAGCGCCCCCCGTCAGAACGGGAAGAGCCCCCCTGGCGCCCTGACCGCCCAGGACCGCCGGGCGTACGTCGAGCGGCGCCGGGCCCTCCCTGAGAGCCGGCGCCGCCAGCGCCGCGGCCGGGACCCTGACCCCTGCCGCCTGAATTACTCACCGTTCCGTGTCCGCCTGGCCGGCCGGAGCGTCATCGCCGGTATAGCTGTTGACCTTGTCCCACTCGCGATGCCCACCCTGGTTCTCGGCCAGGCGGCCGAGGTTCCCCGGCTGCATCTTGAACTGGTAGTCCTGGTCGATCTTCTCCTTCTCCTGCCGCGCCACCGCGATCTCGTCGCGCAGCTTGGCGTCGGTGATGGCGTCCTTGGCGAGCATGGTGTTGAGCAGCAGCAGGCTCACCAGGCCGCCGCAGAGAAGACCGACGACGAGCAGCACGAACGGCGCACGCTGCCGCCGGGTGGGACGCCGTCGCGGCGCCGGCCTCCTGACCTGCTCCTCCGCCGGGCCGGGCCGCGTCCCCGCGGCAGGACGCACGCGTTCGGTGACGGGCCGCTTACCACCGACGTCCGTACGCGTCCGCGGCGAGGCGGTCGAGGCGTCCGTGCGCACGCGCGCGCCGTCCGTCCGCGCCCGCTCGGCGGCGGACCCCTTGCCGTCGAGGTCGAGGCGCGCCCGTTCGGCGGCCGACAGCTTGCTCTCGACGTCAGGACGGGGCCGCGGCTTGGACTGGTGCGGCGCCCCGAGCCGGCGCGTGCCCGTCTTGGGCCCCGGCTTGAGCGTCGCGCGGCGGCCGGGCGCCTCCCGGCCGGTCTCCTGCTCAGTCGTCAACACGGATCCTCTCTGCCGCCCGTAGCCGGGCCGAGGCCGCCCGCGGGTTGCGGGCGAGCTCTTCTTCGCTTGGGAGCTCGGCTCCCCTCGTCAGCAGGCGGAACCTCGGCTGGTGAGCCGGCAATGAGACGGGCAGCCCGGGGGGGCTGGTGTCCCTGGTTCGCGCCGTGAGGGCCTGCTTGGTGAGCCGGTCCTCCAGGGAGTGGTAGGAGAGCACGACGACTCGCCCACCGAGCGCCAGCGCGTCGAGTGCCGCGGGAAGCGCCGCCTCCAGGGCGGTCAGCTCCGCGTTCACCTCGATGCGCAGCGCTTGGAAAGTCCTCTTGGCGGGGTTTCCCCCGGTGCGCCGGGTCGCGGCGGGAATCGCCTCGCGCACGATGTCCGCAAGCCGCTTGGTCGAGGTTATTGCCTCTTTAGCCCGTTCCTTAATGATCAGGGCCGCGACACGCGGGGCGAATCGTTCCTCGCCGTAGTCACGCAGGATGCGGGTCAGCTCCGCGGCGGAGTAGGTGTTGACCACTTTCTCCGCCGTCAGCTCCTGCTCGGTGTCCATCCGCATGTCGAGCGGCGCGTCGTAGGAGTAGGCGAACCCCCGCTCGGCCTCGTCGAGCTGCGGCGAGGAGACCCCCAGGTCGAACAGCGCTCCGTTGACCGTGGTGCGGCCCGCGCGGGCGAGCACCTCGGCCAGGTCACCGGAGGACGCGTGGACCAGGGTGATCCTGTCCGCGTACGGGCTCAGCCTGCGGGTCGAGTGGTCGATCGCGAACGGGTCGCGGTCGATCCCGATCAGATGGAGCGCGGGAAATGCGGCGAGCAGGGCCTCCGAGTGGCCACCGAGACCGAGGTTGGCGTCGACGACGACGGGTGACTCGCCCGTCAGCGCCGGGCCGAGCAGCTCCAGAACGCGCTCGAGCATCACCGGAACGTGACCGCCCGTGCCAGCGTTGTCGTGCATCTCCAACCCCCCTCTCGCGCCCTTGCTCGCGGATGACGCGTACAGATCGATCGTCGGTCACTCCTGAGTCCCCACCCGGTGCCGCCCGGCCAGGTCCCCATCCGCACCCTCTTCGTGGACGCCCGCCATCTGACACCGGGGAAGGTGCATCAGCTGGCAAGCAGTGGTTGCGGGTGGAGACCTCGCCGAACGACAGCACCGACGGATCGACCGTGACTCCTACAAGATCCCTGGCAGCACCTCCTCCGACAGATCGGCGAACGCCTGCTCCTGCGCGCTGAGATAGGTGTCCCAGGCCTGCGCGTCCCAGATCTCCAGCCGGGTGTTGGCCCCGATGACCACGCAGTCACGCTCAAGCCCCGCGTACTGGCGCAGGCTCTGCGGGATCGTGATGCGGCCCTGCTTGTCCGGTTTCTCGTCGGACGCACTGGCGAAGAAGACGCGGCTGTAGTCACGCACCGCCTTGGCGGTGACCGGGGCGGTGCTGAGAGCCTCGGTAATGCGCTGGAACTCCTCCACGGGAAAGACGTAGAGGCATCGCTCCTGGCCTTTGGTGATCACAAGACCCTCCGCCAGCTCCTCACGGTACTTAGCCGGCAGGAACAGCCGTCCCTTGTCGTCCAGACGCGGTTGATGGGTGCCGAGGAACACCGGCCCCACCTCCCGTGCCTCGTGAAGCGCTCAGCGCTGGCGCACCGGGCCCTCCACTGCGCACCACCATACTCCACTTCTCCCCACCGTCAACTGATTCGAACGGTCTTCATCATTGGTTTCCGTTGAGTTTCCGCAGGTCAGAGCGATGGAGCGGGGTGGAGGGCGGTGACCGGACGGTCAACCCTCATGGGCGTGTCGAGGGTTCAAAAGCGCGGGGAAATAGGGGCTCGGCCCCTTCGCGAAGCCTTCGGTGGTGGAAAGTGGAGCACCCAGAGGGGGGCGTGTCACGGGATTCGCACCGCTATGCGACAAGAACGGGAACATCGCCAGGGTTCCCTTGAATATCCACAAATGTCGCCCGCGAACCCACAGCGTCGTAGGGTCGTACACACAATGGAAAAGGAATGGCATGGCTCCCGCAAAGGCACAGTACGGGCAAGCCGTCGCACTTCTCTCATGGAGGCCCGGTGGCAGTTACCCATGATGTCCCTCCCCAGCTCGACGAGCTGGTCTCCACGGCTCACCGGATTCGCAGCGCGATCGAATCGGTGATCGAGGGCAAGAGCGACGCCGTACGCCTCACTCTCACCGTCCTGCTCGCGGAGGGCCACCTCCTGATCGAGGACGTGCCAGGGGTCGGCAAGACCATGCTGGCCAAGGCGTTGGCGCGCTCCATCGACTGCCCTGTGCGCCGCGTGCAGTTCACCCCCGACCTGCTGCCCAGCGACATCACCGGGGTCAGCGCGTACAACCAGCAGACCAGGGAGTTCGAGTTCAAGCCCGGCCCGGTGTTCGCGAACATCGTGGTGGGCGACGAGATCAACCGCGCCTCCCCCAAGACGCAGTCCGCGTTGCTGGAGTGCATGGAGGAGCACCAGGTGACCGTGGACGGGGTGACGTACGCACTGGACTCGCCCTTCATGGTGATCGCCACGCAGAACCCCATCGAGATGGAGGGCACCTATCCCCTCCCCGAGGCGCAGCGCGACCGCTTCACCGCGCGCATCGCGATGGGCTACCCCGAGCCGCACGCCGAGCTGGAGATGCTCGACGTGCACGGCGGCACCTCGCCGCTGGACAAGCTGGAGCCGGTGGCGACGACGGCCGAGGTACGCGCCCTGATCGAGGCCGTACGCGGCGTCTACGTCTCCCAGGCGGTCAAGAAGTACGCCATCGACGTCGTCGTGGCCACCCGCCACTCCCCCGACCTGCGGCTGGGCGCCTCGCCCCGGTCCACGCTGCAGCTGGTACGGGCCGCCAGGGCGCACGCGGCGCTGGCAGGCCGCGACTACGTCATCCCCGACGACCTGCAGGACCTGGCCATCCCCGTGCTCGCGCACCGGCTGCTGCCCAGCGTCGAGGCCCAGGGGCAGCGCCGCCTGCCCGAGCAGGTGGTGACCGACCTCATCAGGCGCGTGCCGGTGCCGGAGACGCGAGGCCGCTAATGGATCCATTGAGTGAGGCGCTGTGAGGGCCGGCCTGCGGGCGCTGACCTCCAGGGGCAGGTCGTTCCTCGCCTCCGGCATCGCGGCGCTGCTGATGGCGTTCTTCCTCGGCGAGAACGACCTGTTCAGGATCGGCGTGCTGGTGACGGCGCTGCCGCTGCTCGCGGCCATGGTGGTGGCGCGCACGCGCTACCGGCTGAGCTGCGCCAGGCGCCTCGACCCGCCCAGGGCGGAGGTGGGCGGCGAGGCCACCGTGACCCTGCGGCTGGAGAACGTCACCAGGCTGCCGACCGGTCTGCTGCTCATCGAGGACACCGTTCCTTACGCGCTGGGTGTGCGGCCGAGGTTCGTGCTGGACCGGGTCGAGTCCCGGGGCGTCCGGGAGATCGACTACCGGGTCCGCTCGGACCTGCGCGGCCGTTACACGATCGGCCCGCTGTCGGTCCGCATCGCCGACCCGTTCGGGCTCGTCGAGCTGACCCGCTCGTTCACGATCAGCGACACGCTCGTGGTGACGCCGCACGTGGCGGCGCTGCCCCACGTACGGCTGTCGGGTGAGTGGACGGGCGGCGGCGACAGCCGTACCAGGAGCGTGGCGGCGGCCGGCGACGACGACGTGGCGCCGCGCGAATACCGGCAGGGCGACGACCTGCGACGGGTCCACTGGCGCTCGACGGCCCGCCACGGCGAGCTGATGGTGCGCCGCGAGGAGCAGCAGTGGCAGAGCCGCGGCGCGCTCCTGCTGGACAGCCGCAGGTACGCGCACCGCGGCGAGGGCCCGCGCTCGTCGTTCGAGGTGGCGGTCTCGGCCGCGGCCTCCATCGGCGTGCACCTCGCCCACGAGGGCCTCGGCCTGCGGCTGGTGACCGACCAGGGCGCCGAGCACCTGACGGACACCGGCCTGAGCTGGTCGCTGCTCGACACTTTGGCCGTGATCCGGCACAGCCCGGCCCGCACGCTGGAGATGGGCGTGTCGGCCCTGCGCCAGGGCGGCGGCGACGGGCTGATCGTGGCCGTGCTCGGCGATCTCGATCCGGAGGAGGCAAGGGAGCTGGCCAGGCTGAGGCACAGCGGCATCACGGGGGTGGCGGTCCTGCTCGACGTGAGCACGTGGGACGCCGGCGACCGGACGGCTGCGGAGAACCACCAGGCCGTCCAGACGATCCTGGCCGGGTACGGCTGGCGCATCGTGCGGCTGCCCGCGGGCACCTCGATCGCCTCCGTCTGGCAGCACGCCGCCAACCGCGGCAGGTACGCGCTCAACCCGACGGGAGGCGCGGCATGAGGCTGACCTCCGCCGCCGGGGTGGCCACGTTCGCCGCCGCGCTGCTGCTCTACCCGCTCTTCCAGGGCGGCGCCTGGTTCTGGACGTCGCTGGGCGCCGTGCTCGCCGTGATGGCGGCGGGCCTGCTGAGCAGCCGGCTGTCGCTGCCCGCGTGGGCGGCGCCGCCGGTCGCGCTGGTCGCGACGTGGATCTACCTGACCGTGGTCTTCGCGGCCGGCAAGGCGTGGGCGCTGGTGATTCCCACCAAGGCGTCGGTGGTGGAGCTGGGCAGGCTGCTGGGCGTCGGCTGGACCGACATCCAGCGTTTCGCCGCTCCGGTGCCGCAGACGGACGGCATCACGCTGCTGACCGCGGCCGGCGTGGCGCTGATCGCGATCGCCGTGGACCTGCTGGCCGCGCGGTTGCGCAAGGCGGCGCTCGCCGGGCTGCCGCTGCTGGCGCTGGCCACCGTGCCGGCGACGATCCTGCCCGACCCGATCAGCTGGCCGGCGTTCATTCTGGCGGCTCTCGGGTTCGTCAGCCTGCTGATCGCCGACGGCCGCGAGCGGGTGGGCCACTGGGGCAAGGCGGTGCTGGTACGGCGGACGCGCGCGGCCACCTCGCAGCCCGCCTCGCGCAACGGGGCGGACACCAGCGGTCTGCGGTTGTCGGGCAAGCGCATCGGGTTCGCCGCGATCGCGCTGGCCGTGGGCGTGCCGGCGCTGCTGCCGGCCATGGAGCCGGTGTCGTTCTTCACGTTCGGCGTGGGCGGCACGGGCCTGGGCAAGGGCAACTCGATCAGCATCCCCAACCCGGTCGCGTTCCTGAAGGGCCAGCTGGACCTTCCGGAACGGCGGGTGGTCCTCACCTACACCAACAGCGACGACAAACCCCGCTATCTGCGGATCTACGCGCTTGACACCTTCGACGGCCAGCAGTTCGGCATGACCGATCCGAAAGGGGTGGCGCAGAACAGGACGGACAACGGCCCGCTCCCCGCGCCGCCCGGACTGGGTCCACAGCCGAAGATCGCCAACGTGGTCACGAAGATCCAGATCAGCGACGAGATCACGAAACTGCAGTTCCTGCCGCTGCCGTACCCGCCCAGGGAGATCCAGGTGGACGGCGACTGGCGGGCCGACGTGGACACGCTCATGGTCTTCTCCACCCGCGACGAGGCCGCGGGCCTGGACTACCAGGTGGCCACGAGCGAGCCGCAGCCGACGCCGGATCTGCTGGAATCGCTCGGCGGGACCCGGCCGACCACCGACCCCCGCTACCTGAAGCTGCCGGACAACCTGCCTCCCGAGATCGCCAAGCTGGCGTCCGACCTGACCGCGGACGCCAAGACGGACTACGACGCGGCGGTGAAGCTGCAGCAGTTCTTCACCAAGGACGGCGGCTTCACCTACAACCTGCGCACGCAGGTGCAGAGCAACTCGGCGCTGAGGGACTTCCTGCTGCGTGACCGGGTCGGCTACTGCGAGCAGTTCGCCGCGTCGATGGCGGTGCTGGCCAGGCTGGTGGGCATCCCGTCGAGGGTGGCCATCGGCTACACGGGCGGCACGAAGGTCGGCGACAGGTGGCAGGTCGGCACGAACGACTCCCACTCCTGGCCCGAGCTGTATTTCGAGGGCGTGGGCTGGCTGCCGTTCGAGCCGACCCCCGCGGGGTCGCTCGGCCAGGGCAGCGCGCGCGTGCCCGAGTACACCCAGCCCAGGCCGCGGTCCGCGGGCGAGGCCGCGACGCCGACGCCGGGGGCGACCAGCTCGTCCGCGGACGAGCCCGTCGCACCGCAGACCCGGCGTAACCCGCGGGAGCTGGACCGCGAGGGCGTGGTCGCCACCGGCGGGCTGCCGCCGGACGACTCCATGCCGCTGATCGCCAAGATCGGCATCGGCGCCGGGGCGCTGCTCCTGCTTCTGCTGATCCCCGCCGGTCTGCGGGTGCTCACCAGGAACCGGCGCGTACGCACCCTGGGCTGGAAGGTGTCGGCACCCGCCGACGAGCTGACGTCCGCGATGGTCTCGGATGCCTCGCGCCGCCATCCGTCGGTGGCCCCGTCCGTGGCCGCGGCATGGGCGGAACTGGATGACGTGCTGTACGACTACGGCATGGCCCGCCAGACCAGCGAGACCCCGCGGGCACTGGCGCGGCGGCTGGCCCAGCAGTACGAGTTCGACGCGGAGTCGGCGGCGGCCGTCGCGGCCATCGCCTCGGCGGTGGAGCGCGTGCTGTTCGCCCGGGATCCCGGGGAGATCGGCCCCATGCGGAAGGACCTGCGCAAGGTGCGCCAGGCCCTGGCGGCCACGGTGTCACGCGGGCGGCGGGTGCGGGCGGTGCTGCTGCCGCCGTCGACGCTGCGGCGGCTGCGGGCCGTGGGAGAGCGGCTGCTCGACGGGTTCGACCTGCTGGAGAACATCAGGCTGCGGCGGACGGCGGCCCAGAAGGGCTCCTGACCGGCGTGTCCGGCCGTTCCCCGGAGGAAGGGGAGCGGCCGGACCGGTCACTCTCCAACGCCTCCGGCACGACGACCAGAACGGTCGCACTCAAGAGCCGGGCCGGTCGCACTCAAGACACGGCAGCCGGGGGGACGGCTCGGCCGGTCGGGGCGCATCCAACACGACGGCCGCCCGGGCGGATGCCGGGCGGCTGTGCCGGATCAGCGGTCAGCGATCGTCGTGGCGACGGCGCCAGCGCTCTTCCATGCGCTCCATGAAGGTGCCCCGGTTACGGCGGGCCTGCTTGCCCTGAGGGGTGCCCGTGCCGGAGGAGGGAGGGGAGTCACCGAACCCATTCATACGTTTCCAACTGGACAGGCCCCACAGACACGCGGCGAGCATGACCACGAAACCGCCGACGCCGAGCGGGATCAGCGCACTGCCACTTATCACCACGCCGACCATCATGACGACGACGCCGAGAGCAAAGCCGATGGAGGCTCTGATCAGGCGACGCTTGTAATGGGTGCGCGGGTCACTGATCCTTACGGTGTTGGCCCACTTCGGGTCCTCGGCGTAGAGGGCCTGCTCGATCTGTTCGAGCAAGCGCTGCTCGTGCTCAGAGAGCGGCACGGCGCCTCCCAAGGACGGCCCCAGGACGGGGAAGACGGCAACGGACGACACGGGGTGTCCGAACCTCGCGGTCGGTTATCCCCAGAATACGAGGCTGTAGACGTAGGCGAAAGCAAACGTCCAACGCAGACCAAACCGGAGGTGTCGTCATGGCTCCATTGTGACCCATCTCGCCCCCTTCCCCCCAAAATCGCCACACCTAGGCCCCCAGCAAATCCGGACATCAGCGTCATGTCTCTGCTTCATCAAGCTTGCCACGTACGAGCGATGCCGGGACCACCGCATCGGGACCGAATCTCCGGATCGCCTTGTCCATCGCCTGCTCGGCCTCACGCCAGCCGGTCTCCCGCTCCCCGAGGCTGAGCTGCCGGGTGGCCTCCTCCGCCGGCCGGAGGTTCTCCATCCGGACCCCCACCAGGCGCAGCCGTACGCGCTGGAGGCCGGCCGCCTCGAACAGCTCGCAGGCTGTGGCGTATATCACCTGAGCCACGTCGGTCGGCTCGCGCAGCGTGCGCGAGCGGTTGATCGTGGTGAAATCGGCTCGGCGTAGCTTCACACTTACAGTCCTTCCCACGTGGCCGCCCTTACGCATCCTGGCGGCCACCCGCTCGGAAAGGCGCAGCAGCTCCCGCTTGATCACCTCGGGATCGTCCACGTCGACCGCGAACGTCTCCTCGTTGCCGATGCTCTTGTCGGGCACGTGGGAGCTCACCGGCCGCTCGTCGCGGCCCCACGCCAGCGCCGCCAGGTGGCCGCCCACGGCCTGGCCGAGCTCGCGCTGGAGGGTGGCGGGCGGCACTCTGGCCAGGTCTCCGACGGTGCGGATGCCGAGGCGTACGAGGGACTGCTCAGTGCGCTCGCCGACGCCCCACAGCGCCGACACGGGCAGCGGGTGGAGGAAGTCCACGACCTGGTCGGCGGGCACCACCAGGAGCCCGTCGGGCTTGCACTGCTTGGAGGCCAGCTTCGCCACGAACTTGCTGCTCGCCACGCCGACCGAGCACGTGATGCCGTAGCGCTCGAGGACCTGCTCCCTGATCATGGCGGCGATGGCGGCGGGCGGGCCGAGCCTGCGCCTGGCGCCCCCGACATCGAGGAACGCCTCGTCGGAGGCGATGGGCTCCACCAGCGGGGTGATCGCGTGGAAGATCTCCATGACGCCCTTGGAGACCTCGGAGTATTTGCCGTGGCTGGGCGGGATGACCGTGGCCTGCGGGCAGAGCCTGCGCGCCCTGCTCATCGGCATCGCGGAGTGCACGCCTTGGGCCCTGGCCTCGTACGTGGCGCTGAGCACGACACCGCGCCCGGCGGGCGAGCCCACGATCACCGGGCGGCCGCGCAGCTCCGGGCGGTCGAGCAGCTCGACGCTGGCGAAGAAGGCGTCCATGTCGACGTGGAGGATCGGGCAGCCGCTGTCATCGGCCCCGGTACGCGGAGCGGGGCCGATGCCTGTGATCTGCTTGCGGGACACGCCGTCGATTCTATCCGAACAAGCGTTCTAAAGCCTATGACCGAGCACGTGCAGCTGTGTGGCGATGTCTCTCAGCACGGGATGGGCGGCGGCGGCCTGTTCGAGCGCGACGAGCGCCTCCGCCGCGCCGGGCTCGCCGTCGACGAGCCTGCTCGGCACGAGGTCGGCGAAGACCCGGACGCCGTGGACGGCGCCCACGGAGAACCCGGTGGCGCTCAGCAGCTCGGCGAGCGCCTCCGCGGCGAAGCGCCTCGGAGTGGGATCGCGATCGCCCCACGTGCCGTCGGGATCGCCCAGCACGGCCCGCGCCTCGTCGAACTGGCCGGCCAGCGCCCGGTGGATGGCGCTGGCGACGGGGTTGGCGGCCAGCACGCTCACGGCGCCGCCCTTGCGCAGCACGCCCGCGACGGCGGCCAGCGCGCTGGTCGGATCTTCGACGTACTCGAGCACGCTGTGACACAGGACCAGGTCGGCGCTGTCACGGCTGAGCAGCTCGCCCAGGCCGTCGGCGTCGCCCTGCAGGGCGCGTACGCCCACGCCCTTCTCCTTGGCGCGGCGTTCGAGCGCGGCCAGCGAGTCGGGGCTCGGATCGACGACGGTGACGGTGTGGCCGAGCGCGGCCAGCGGCACGGCGAACCCCCCGGTGCCGCCTCCGGCGTCGACGATGTCGAGCGCATCGCGCCCGGTCGCCGCCGCCCGCTCGGTCAGCACGGACCGCAACGCGTCCCAGACGACGGCGGTCCGCACCGCCGGGGTCCTCGTGGCGCCTTCAGCACGCAACGTCGGCTCGCCTCCCTCTCCCCTCGCGACGCGGGGCCCGGCGCCCGGCCGTCGCGAACGTGCACCCCGCGAACTGCTTCTTCGCGGACGGGCCCAGCCTACGCGGTACGCCGGTCGCCTGCTTCCCGCCTGCCCACACCCGCGCCCGGCCGAACCCCCCGCCCGCCACCGCATGCGCTGACGGCGGGCCCGCCTCCCGAGCGCCGCGTGGCGACACGCCGCACACGACGCACAGGGCGCCCACAGACGGGGACGACGGACCCGGCGGGTCGAGGGGTCAGACGTCGTAGGCGGCCGCCAGCCGCTGCGGGGCCCGGAGCCGCCAGGCGTCGGTCAGCAGCTCGCCCAGCTCACCGGCGTCCACCGCCCCGAACCGCACCAGCACGGTGGCGGAACCGTCGTAGTGCGGCGTCGTGAAGAACGTGCCGGGTTCGGCCGCGATGAGCCCGGCCTTCTCCTCCTCGGAGCCCACCGGCAGCACCAGCACGCCGCCCTCGTCCCTGACCCGGGCGAACCATGTGCCGCGCACGTAGAAGGCGGGCGTGCCGTACATGGTCTTCTCAAGGGTCTCGGGCAGCGCCAGCGCGAGCCGGCGCACGTCGGCCTCGGTCACCATGCCCCTACGATACGCACCGCGGGAAGGGCGGAAAGGGGCGCGTCGCGGCTGGTGACGCGCCACTTGTCCGCCCGCTCCCGCGCCGGACGGCCAGGCACTCGCCGACCGGGGCGCCTGACCGCGTGACAGGACGTGTCCTGCGCGGAGCCGTGCAGGCCGGCGTGGTTGGAACCGTACCCCGAACACGCGCTCCTGACGGTGTCTAAAGGGTGAGGCTTGGCTTGAGCTGCTTGAAGCGGGCCAGCAGCCCGTTGACGAACTGCGGCGACTCGTCGGTGGACAGCTCCCCCGCCAGGTGCACCCACTCGCTGATCACCACGCCCTCGGGCACGCCGGGCATCCACAGCAGCTCGTACGTGCCGCCGCGCAGCAGGTTGCGGTCGACGGCGGGCATCCGGTCGAGGGTCCAGCCCTCGGCGTACGTGGTGATGAGCTCGTCGATGCGCGCGTGGTGCCTGGCGACGCCCTCGACGATGGTCGAGGTGTATTCGTTCACCGGGGGCTCCTGCCGCTCCACGCGTTCGGCGAGGATCTTCAGCGGATCCTCGCTGCGCAGCTCGGCCTCGAAGAGGATGTCAAGCGCCCGCCGGCGTGCTTTGCCGCGTGCCGACACCTCAGGCCCGGCCGAGGTATTCGCCGCTGCGGGTGTCGACCTTGACTTTCTCGCCGGTGGTGATGAAGAGCGGGACCTTGATCTCGGCGCCGGTCTCCAGCGTGGCGGGCTTGGTGCCGCCGGTGGAGCGGTCGCCCTGCAGGCCGGGCTCGGTGTTGGAGATGGTCAGCTCGACGGCGGCGGGCAGGTCGACGTAGAGGGCCGAGCCCTCGTTGAACGCGATCGTGGCCAGAGTGTTCTCCAGCATGTAGTTGGCGGCGGTGCCGACGGTGCCGCTGGGCACGTTGACCATGTCGTAGGTCTCGGTGTCCATGAACACGAAGTCGTCGCCGTCCTTGTACGAGTACTGCATCTCGCGCTTGTCGACGTTGGCCACATCGACCTTCACCCCGGCGTTGAAGGTCTTGTCGACGACCTTGCCCGACAGGACGTTCTTGAGCTTGGTGCGCACGAACGCGCCGCCCTTGCCCGGCTTGACGTGCTGGAACTCCACGACGGCCCACAGCTCACCGCCGTCGAGCTTCAGCACCATGCCGTTCTTGAGGTCGTTGGTCGTCGCCACTCGATCTTCTCCCGCGTGCGGCCGCTCTAAAGGGCGAGCAGCTCCTTTGTCGTCTTCGTGAAAAGTTCCGGCCCGCCCTCACGTGTCACGAGGGTGTCCTCGATGCGAACCCCACCCCGGCCCGGGAGGTAGACCCCAGGCTCGACGGTGATCGGAACTCGATCCTCTAGTCTACCGGTCCGCGAAGGGCCGAGGAACGGCTCCTCGTGGATCTCCAGGCCGACGCCGTGTCCCAGGCCGTGCCGGAAGTGGTCTCCGTGGCCCGCGTCCTCGATGACGGTACGGGCCGCGGCGTCCACGTCGCTGGCCCCGGCGCCGGGGGCGAGCGCGTGCCTGCCCGCCCTTTGCGCCTCGGCGACCAGGTCGTAGATCTCACGCTGCCAGCCGGCGGGCGCGCCCAGGCAGACCGTCCTGGTCATGTCGGCGTGGTAGCCCTGGTAGCGGGCGCCGAAGTCCATGGTGACCAGGTCGCCGGCGCGCAACTCCCTGCCGGTCGGCGCGTGGTGCGGGATCGCGCCGTTCTCGCCGGCGGCCACGATCGTGTCGAACGCGGGCTTGTCGGCCCCGAGCTCCGTCATGCGGTTGTCGAGGAGGCGGGCGAGGTCGCGTTCGGTGATCCCCGGGGCGATCTTCCCGGACACGTCGGCGAAGGCCTGGTCGGTGATCTGGCAGGCCGTACGGAGCAGCTCCAGCTCGCCGTCGTCCTTGACCGCCCGCAGCAGCTCCACCACCGGCTCCAGCGGCACCAGCCCCTTGTCCAGGCGCCGGTACGTGGCCACGCTCATCCACGCCGCCTCGATGCCGGCGCCGGGCTCCACCAGCTTCTCCGCCACGTCGTACGCCTCGACCGACGGGACGTCCAGCGCGCGGGCCGCCTCGATGTAGCGGTTGTCGGTCGCCAGCAGCGCCGTGCCGTCGGTCCTGACCAGGACGGCCGCGTTCGAGCTGGCCAGCCCCGTGAGGTAGCGGACGTTCACCGGGGAGGTGACGAGCAGGGCGTGGACCTCACGCGCGGGCAGCAGCTCGGCGAGGCGCGCGCGCCGCGCCACGTAGTCGAAGGTCATGGCGCCAATGTACGTGTTCCTGCCCTCGCGTCACTATCGCCTGCCTTGCCCCAGAGCGGCGGCCGGCTATTCGCCGGGGAGCCGCCAGTCCCGCAGGACGTTCGCCGCCGGCCCGGACGTTTCCATGTCGCCCTTCTGCTGAGCCCGCTGCAGGTCGTGATAGACACCGGCGATCTGTTTGATGCCCGGGTCGACGTGACCCTCGGTGAACTTCCTGGCCGCCTTCCTGATCTTCTCCCTGGCCTTGCCCGCGACCTCGGGGTTGATCCCGCCCATCGCCTGCTGGTCCGACAGCGCCTTGTCGAACTCCGACAGCCACTTGCCCCACCCGCCCCGCGGGACCGCGTCGCCCAGGGTGGCCTTGGGAGCGGCCGTCTCCTGCAGGGAGGTCGGCTCGGGCACCAGGGTGGTCACGAGGCCGGGCGACGGGTCGGAGGTGGGTGTCTCGATGGGCGTCTCGGTGGGCGGCGTGAACGTGGAGGGAGCGACAGTCGGGGTGGGCACGGCGACCGGCTCCTCCTTCCGCGAGCCCGCCCAGATCACCATGACCACGGTCACCATCGCGATGATCGCCACGGCGGCGCCGAGCTGGAGGAGGAGCTTGCGGTTGGAGCCGGGTCCGGGTTCGAGCTCGCCCGCCTGGTAGACGGCGGTGTCACCGGCCCGAGGGCCGCCGCTCTGCCCCACGGACTGGAAAACCTCGGTGGCCCCCTGCTCGTTGGGCGGCAGGCCGCCGTCGCGCAGGGAGGCGCCGGTCACGGGCATGGCCGGTGCGGCCGGGTTGGCACGCGGCCGGGCGATGCCCGCCAGGGCGCGCCTGATCGCCTCGCCGCTGGCGGGCCGCTTGGAGGGCTCCTCAGCGATCATGGCCAGCACGAGCCGGTCCAGCTCCGCCGGCACCTCGGCCCTGAACGCACTGGGCGGCGCGGGCTCACCCCCGCCACCGCCGGAAACGGGCCCGCCGTCATCAGCGGGGGTCTCACCAAAAGGCGGACGGCCGCAGAGCAGCTCGTAGCAGACACATCCGAGCGCGTACAGGTCCCCGGAGGCCGTGGCCTCCTGCCCCGCGACCCGCTCCGGCGCCACGTACCGGCTGGACGGCGGCACCCGGTCGTCCATCCCGAACCCGACGACCTTGAGCACCCCGCTCCCGGCCGACCGGAAGCTGTCCGGGTCGACCTGGCCGTGCACCACCCCGGCCCGGTGCGCCGCGTCGAGCCCGGCGGCCGCCTGCCCGATCAGGTCGCACACCTCGACGATCCCCAAGGAGCCCCGCGCGGCCAGCTCCTCGCCCAGGCTGAGCCCCGTGAGGAACTCCATCACCAGGAACGGCGCGCCCTCGTGCTCGCCGACGTCCAGCACCATGGCCACGTTCGGGTGGATCACCCTGGCCACGGCCTGGGCGTGCTGCCTGAGCACCTCACGCGTGGCGGCCCCCGCCGCCCTGGCGCCGAGCACCTTCACGGCCACGACCCAGTCGGCCCGCGTGTCGTACCCCCGCCAGACTTCGCCCATCGGCCCGCTGCCGATGCGCTCGTCAAGCCGGTAACGATCAGCGACCAAGGACGGCGCGCGCTCCGTCGAGTCGGACATATCCCCGCCAAACACTCGAACATCAGGATTTTCGACCAACCATAGGGCCCCACGACCCCCGCCGCCCCCTCATCCGCCCGCACGGCGGCTCGACATAACGAATATCGTTATTTACGATTATCGTTATGACAACACGATGGCTGATCCGACTCGAGATCCTGCTGACCTTTGGGCTCGTCCTGGCTTGCCTGGGCGCCGTGGCCGGTCTCGCCATGACCGCCGGGATGGCCTTCTTCGGCACGCCCACCGGGCTGGGCATCTCGCTGCGCGTGTTCGACGTGCCGGTCGAGGGAATGGCGGCGGCCGGCGCCGCCGTCAGCGACGCGACCGCCGAGGTGGTGGTCCGCCCGGAGGGCGCCGCACCGCTCGCCGCCCTGCTCTACCTGCTGCTGTGGGGTCCCGGCACGACGACGTGGCTGCTCTCTCTGCTCGCGCTCGTTCGCGCGCTGCGCAGGGCGAGGTCGGGCGACCGGGCGCTGTTCTCCGCCGTCACGGCCGGGCATCTGCGCCGGCTGGGCTGGATCCTGATCGTGGGTTCGGCCGTGTCGGCCGTGCTCGGCATGGTCGCGGAGGCCATGCTGTCCTCCAGGCTGGTGACCGAGAGCCACCCCTTCTACCCGCCGTCGAGCGCACTGCTCGGGAGCGTCGTGGCCGGGTTCGCCGCTCTGGGCGTGTCGGAGATCGTACGGCGGGGCCTGACCCTGCTCGAAGAGGTCGAGGCCACCATCTGATGGGTGAGCGCGTCATCAGGGTCCGGCTCGACGAGCTGCTCCAGGAGCGGGGCATGACGCTCACCGAGCTGTCGCACCGCGTGCAGATCACCGTGGTCAACCTGTCGATCATGAAGAACGGCCACGCCAAGGCGATCCGGTTCTCCACGCTGAGCCGTCTGTGCGACGCGCTCGGCTGCCAGCCGGGCGACCTGCTCACGTACGAGTGAGCGGGCCGCCCGGCGGCGATCAGGCAGCCGCGGGCTGCGCGGCCCCCGAAGGAGCGCTGTCGAGCGGCGAGGGCGGCGCGTTGAAGACGGCCTCGTCCAGGCGGCCCTCCGAGCGGGCCACCAGGACGGGCACCACCATCTGCCCGGTGACGTTGGTGGCGGTGCGGATCATGTCCAGGATCGGGTCGATGGCCAGGAGCAGGCCGACGCCCTCCAGGGGCAGCCCGAGCGTGCTGAGCGTGAGCGTCAGCATGACGATCGCGCCCGTCAGACCGGCCGTGGCGGCCGCGCCGACCACCGACACGAACGCGATCAGCAGGTAGTCGCCCACCCCGAGGTGGACGCCGAACACCTGGGCCACGAAGATCGCGGCCAGCGCCGGGTAGACGGAGGCGCACCCGTCCATCTTGGTGGTGGCGCCGAACGGCACGGCGAAGGAGGCGTAGTCGCGGTCCACGCCGTTGCGCTCGATGGTGACCCGCTGCGTCAGCGGCAGGGTGCCGACCGAGGAGCGGGAGACGAACGCCAGCTCGATCGCGGGCCAGGCGTTGCGGAAGAACTGGACGGGGTTGACCTTGCCCCACACCGCCAGCAGCGTCGGGTAGACGGCCAGCAGCACGATGAGGCAGCCGGCGTACACGCCGAGGCTGAGCTTGGCCAGCGGCGCCAGCAGTTCCCACCCGTACGTGGACACGGCCTTGCCGATCAGGCCCGCCGTGCCGATGGGGGCGAGGCGGATGACCCACCACAGCGCCTTCTGGACCAGCTCCAGGACGGAACGGGAGAGGTTCAGGAACGGCTCGGCCTTGTCACCGATCGCCAGGGCCGCCGCGCCGAGCACGATGCCCAGGAAGACGATCTGGAGGACGTTCACCTCGGTGAAGGACGTGACGATGTTCGTGGGGAGGATGCCGGTGACGAAGTCGAGCCAGGTGCCCGCGCCCTCGGTGTCGACGGCCTTGGCCGCGCCGGTGTCGAGGGTGACGCCCTGGCCGGGGTTGATCACCAGGCCGAGCCCGATCGCGAACGCCACGGAGACGAACGCGGTGACGAGGAACCACAGCAGCGTCTTGGTCGCGAGCCTGGCCGCGCCGTTGACGTTGCGCAGGTTGGCCACACTGACCAGCACGGCGGTGAAGACGAGGGGCGGGACGGCCAGCTTGAGCAGCTGGACGAAGATCTGACCGGCCTTCGTCAGCGTCTCGGCGAGCCAGGCCACGTCCCAGATCTTGGCGACGAAGCCCAGCGCGATGCCGGCCACGAGGCCGACCAGCAACTGCAGGGAGAAGGAGAATCTCTTCATGGGTGGGGAACTCCGGCAAATCACGGCATGCGGCGGCAAGCACAGTGCAGGGCATACCAAAGGGAGGGGGACGATCGTGGGCGTGTCGGTCAGCGACAGAGCGATCCGCGCAGCCGGCACAGATCAACGTGCAGCCGCTCGACCAGCCAGACGGACACCAGAGAGAACCTCACGAGCCGCTGCAACACCCACATGACCGGAGATATTCCCCATAAACGAAGTAGACTTACCTCACAATTTCCTTGATCGTCTCGATCAGCCGCACCCGGTCCTCGTGCGTCCCGGCGAGCGGGGTCACGTTGAGCGTGGTCACCCCCGACTCCTTGAGCGCCTGCACGCGGTCGCGCACGAACCCCTCGCTGCCGATCAGCGACATCTTCTCCAGCAGCTCGCCGGGCACCAGGGCGGCCGCCTCGTCCTTCTTACCCTCGAGGTAGAGGTCCTGGATCTGCTCGGCCTCCTTCTCGTAGCCGTAGCGCCTGGCCAGGTCGTTGTAGAAGTTCCTGCCCTTGGCGCCCATGCCGCCGATGTAGAGGGCCGCCATCGGCCGCCCGAACTCCAGCAGCCCGGCCACGTCGTCGCCGATCGCCAGGAACGCCTGCGCGATCACGTCCAGCTCGCCCAGCTCCGGATCACGCCTGGCCTTGCCGGCGGCCAGCGACGGGCCCCACACGTCGGCGGCCTTCTCGGGAACGTAGAAGATCGGCTCCCAGCCCTCGGCGAGCTCGGCGGTCAGCTCGACGTTCTTGGGGCCGATGGCGGCGACCACGATCGGGATGCGGGGCCGTACCGGATGGTTGATGAGCTTGAGCGGCTTGCCCAGGCCCGTCCCCTGCTCGGGCGGGAGCGGCAGCGTGTAGTGCCGGCCGTCGTGCTCCAGGCGCTCGCGCCGCCACACCTTGCGGCAGATCTCGATGATCTCCCTGGTACGCCCGAGCGGCGCGGCGTACGGCACCCCGTGGAACCCCTCGATCACCTGCGGCCCGGAGGCGCCGATGCCGAGCGTGAAGCGCCCGTCGGAGACGTAGTCCATGCCCGCGGCCGTCATGGCCAGGAGCGTCGGTGTGCGGGAGTAGATCGGCAGGATGCCCGAGGCGATCTCCAGCCGCTCGGTCCTGGCCGCGATGTAGCCCATCTGGCTGACGGCGTCGAACGAGTACGCCTCGGCCACGAACACGATGTCGAGCCCGGCCTTCTCGTAGTCGGCCAGCTCGGCCACCGCCTCCTTGAAGCCGCCCGAGTACTTGAGTGCCATTCCGATGCGCATGCCGGGCTCCCGCTGAAACCGAATGATATTCCGTTGCGACGCGACCAGGCTATCGCGTCGGCATGCCGGGTGGTGAGCCACTAGCCTGGATCAGGTGCTGAGTCGGCTCGTCATCGTCGTGAGCGCCGTGGTTGCCCTGGCCCTGGCGGGGCATCAGCTGATCCCGGCACTCGGCGGGTTCACGCCCGTCATGGAGAGCCTGCTGCCCTGGCTGGGGCTGACCGTTCCGCTGCTGCTCATGGCGGCCGCGTTGGCACGTTCCCGGGCCGCCGCCCTCACGGCGCTGCTGCCGGGGGTGGTGTGGGCGGTGATGTTCGGTTCCACGCTCTTGCGCACGCCGCCGGGCGGCCCGAGCGACCTGGCCGTCGGCACGGTCAACGTGGGCGTGACCAACAACGCCTCCGGAGAGGCCGTGCGCATGATCGCCAAGGATCTCGACCTGCTGGCCGCCCAGGAGCTGACCAGCGGCGGGCCGGCGGCCAAGCAGCTCAACAAAATGTTCAAGTACCACTACCCGGTCAGCACGGTCGGCCTGTGGAGCCGCTATCCGATCAGCGACACCAAGCCGCTCGACGTCGGCCTGGGCTGGCCCCGGGCCCTGCGCGCGGTGGTCACCACCCCCAAGGGCAAGGTGACCGTCTACGTCATGCACCTGGCCTCGGCCCGGCCGGGGGCCACCACCTCGCGCGACGCCTCGCTCGCGCACGCGCGCGAGCTCATCGACGCCGACCCCAGCAAGCGCATCCTGCTGCTCGGCGACCTCAACACCGCCACCACCGACCGGGGCATGCGGGGGCTGACGCCGCCGCTGACCGACGCGCAGACCGCGGCGGGCGACGGGTTCGGGTTCACCTGGCCGTCGGAGTTCCCTGTCACGCGGCCTGACCACATCCTGTTCAAGGGCATGACGGCGACCAAGGCGGGCGTCGCCCCGGCCACCGGCAGCGACCACCGGGCCGCCATCGCCTCACTGCGGCTCTAGCAGCCTCAGGTCCCCCGGCGTGTCGATGTCGGCGGGGTCTCCGTGCTCGTCGCAGGGCACCTCGGTGACCAGCTCGGGATGGGCCTTCATGAACGGCCTGGCCCCGACGTCCCCGACGGCCAGCTCCGTCACCCCGGCGAAGTGCTCGCGGGCGATCAGCACCGGGTTCCTGCGCCTGCCTCCGTAGGTGGCGACCGCCAGGCCGGCGCCCGAGCCGATCAGGGCGCGTACCGCGCCGGGACGGATGAGCGGCTGGTCCACGAGGGCGACCACCACCGACTCGGCCTCCTCCGGCAGCGCGGCGAGCCCGACCCGCAGGGACGAGCCCATGCCGGAGGCCCAGTCAGGGTTGCGCACGGTCACCGCGCCGCGCACCTGCACCGTGGCCGCGCCGAGCACGACCACGACGGGGTGGCAGCCGCCCTCCTCCAGCAGCCGCACGCCCCGGTCGACCAGCCGCTCGCCCGCGTACTCGACCAGCGCCTTCGGCGTGCCCAGCCGGGCGCCCTGGCCCGCGGCCAGCAGCAGCCCGGCGACCCTGTCGCCTCTCACAGGGCCGCCTCGTGGTGGATGCGCCCCCGCGTGCTGGACAGCGGGCGCCCGGAGCCGCCCCAGCGGAGCTGGATCAGCTCGGCGGCGATCGACACGGCGGTCTCCTCCGGGGTGCGCGCGCCGAGATCGAGCCCGATCGGCGAGCGCAGCCCGGCCAGCTCGGCCTCGGTGAGCCCGCACTCGCGCAGCCGGGCGAGCCGGTCGTCGTGGGTGCGGCGCGAGCCCATCGCGCCCACGTACCCGGCCTTGGTCCGCAGCGCCACCTCCAGCAGCGGCACGTCGAACTTGGGGTCATGGGTGAGCACGCAGATCACCGTGCGCTCGTCCACCTGCACCGACGACAGGTAGTCGTGGGGCCACTTGACCACGACCTCGTCGGCGTCGGGGAAGCGCTTGGGAGTGGCGAAGACCGGGCGGGCGTCGCAGACCGTCACGTGATAGCCGAGGAACTTGCCCACCTTGGCCACGGCCGCCGCGAAGTCGATGGCCCCGAAGACCAGCATGCGCGGCGGCGGCGCGAACGACTGGACGAACACCGCCAGGTCGTCCAGCCGCCGCTCGCCCTGGCCGCCGTAGCGCCTGATGCCGGTCAGCCCCTGGGCGAGCATGCCGCGCGCGTCGTCGTCCACGGCCTCGTCGAGGCGCTCGAGGCCGAGGGTGCCGGAGAAGCGGTCCGGCCAGACGACCCGGCGGGCGCCGATCCGGCCGGGGCCGGAGACGACGGTGGCCACGGCGACCGGCTGGTGCGCCTCCACGGCCGCGGAGATCTCCCCCAGCTCGGGGAACGTCTCGATCGAGACGGGCTCGACGAGGATGTCGATGATGCCGCCGCAGGTGAGCCCGACGGCGAACGCGTCGTCGTCGCTCACGCCGTACCGCTGCAGGACGGGCCGGTCGATCTCGGCGGCCAGCTCGAACACGGCGCCCTCGACGCAGCCGCCGGACACGCTGCCGACCACCTCGTCGCCGCGGACCGCCATGGCCGCGCCCGGCGGCCTGGGCGCGCTGCTGAACGTGCTCACCACGGTCGCCAGCCCGAACCGGAGACCGGACCGCCACCACTTCATGATCTCCGGCAGCACGTCACGCATGGGCCAGCCTTTCGCTGAGTTGCTCGAAGGCGGCCAGGCTGTGCCCGGCCACCAGGTCGTCGATGTGCGGGAGGGCGGCGCGCATGCCACCGGTGAGCGGCTGGTAGTCCTCATACCCCTTGTGCGGGTTGACCCAGATCACCCGGTACGCCTGCCTGGCCAGTCTGGCCATCTGCGCTCCCAGCAGCGCCGGATCGCCGCGTTCCCACCCGTCCGAGGCGATCACGGCTATCGCCCCTCTCGCGCTGTAACGGGACAGGTATTGCCGGAGTTCCTCCCCCAGCCGGGTCCCGCCGCTCCAGTCGGGGATGGCCTTGGAGACCTCGTTCAGCGCGGTGCCGGGGTCGCGGTGACGCAGCTCGGCGGTGATCGGGGTGAGCCGGGTGCCGACCGAGTAGACCCTGGTGGCCCTGGGCTCGCTCCTTACCAGCGCGTGGGCGAAGCGCAGCAGGGTCTCGGCGTACGGGGCCATCGAACCGCTGACGTCCACGAACAGCACGACCGTGCGCGGGCGGGTGGTGTGCCTCTTGCGCCGGAGCCTGGCGACGTCGCCCTTCCTGAGCGCGTCGCGGATGGTGCGGCGCGGGTCGAGCACGCCCCGGCGCGCGCCCTCGAAGCGGCGCGAGAGCCGCCGGGCCCGCGCGGTCCTCAGCATGGCCAGCATCCTGTGCACCTCGGCCCGCTCGGCCTCGGTCAGCCGGGCCACGTCGCGGTGCCGCAGCACCTCGGCCCGGCTCGCCGTCGCGGGCGCCGCCGTCCCGTCGTCGCCGCCCTCCCCTTCCGGCTCGGCCGCCAGGTGCCTGGTGACGCTGGTCGTGCCCGTACGGGTGCCCCGTTTGAGCAGCGCCGCCTTCCGGCCGCCGAAGTACGCGGCGAAGCACCGGTCGTACCTGGGCAGGTCGTCGGGCGTGGCGCAGAGGGTGAGCCGCCCGGCCCAGTAGACCTCGCCAGGGTCGGCCACGTCGAGGTGGTCGAGCGCTCTGAGCATGTTTCCCGTCCGCTCGTGATCGGCCCCGACCCCGGCCGCCCGGAGCGTCCTGGCGAACCCGGTCACGGTGGCGACCAGCTCATCCATGGGAGAGCAGCCCGTTGCCGAGCACGCTCGCGACGTCCTCGCGGTACTTCAGCGCCGCCCCCAGAGTGGCCGCGGCCAGCCCCGGATCGAGCTCCTTGGCGCCGAGCGTCAGCAGCGCCTCGGTCCAGTCGAGCGTCTCGGCCACGCCGGGCGGCTTGACCAGGTCCGCCTGCCGCAGCCGCTCGGCCGCCCGCGCCACCTGCGCGGCCAGCGTCTCGGTGCAGTCGGGCAGCCGCCGCAGCAGGATGGCGACCTCGCGGTCGAAGCTCGGGTGCTCCAGCCAGTGGTAGAGGCAGCGCCGCTTGAGCGCGTCGTGCACCTCGCGTGTCCTGTTGGAGGTCACCACGACCACGGGCGGCGTCGTGGCCCTGACCGTGCCCAGCTCGGGGATCGAGATCGTGAAGTCGGAGAGCACCTCGAGGAGGAACGCCTCGAACTCGTCGTCGGCCCGGTCGATCTCGTCCACCAGCAGCACGCTCGGCTGCGTCTCGACGGCCTTCAGCAGGGGGCGCGCGATCAGGAACCTGCGGTCATAGATCTCGCCCTCCAGCCGGCTCACGTCGGTGATCCCGGCGGCCTCGGCGGCTTTGAGGTGGAGGAGCTGGCGGGCGAAGTCCCAGTCGTACAGGGCCTGGGCCGCGTCCAGCCCCTCGTAGCACTGGAGTCTGATGAGCGGCGCGTCGAGCAGCGTGGCGAGCGTCTTGGCCAGCTCCGTCTTGCCGACCCCCGCCTCGCCTTCGAGGAAGAGCGGGCGGCCCATCTTCAGCGCCAGGAAGACGGCCGTGGCCAGCCCCTCGTCGGCCAGGTAGGCGTGCCGGTCGAGCAGCTCGACGAGCTTGTCCGGCGACTCGATGTCCCTTGCCCTGATTGTCGGCCGCAGCACCCCTTCAGCCTACGTTCTCGCGCAGGACCCGCCTAATCTTCGCGGGCCTCCGCGCGCTCCCGGATCAGGGCCTCCAGCTCGGCAGTGGCCCTGCGGGCGCGGTGCTTCTCCGAGCCCTGGATGCCCATCGCCCCGATGGTGCGCCCGTCGGAGAAGTCGATGCGCGGCCAGGGGTCGCCCACCAGCAGCGTGACCTCCAGGATCTCCGGCCACGTGTAGCGGTGGCTGCGGATGGCGTTGACGATCGTGACGCCCTCGTCGTCCGCCTCCACCCGCACCCGGCCCAGCAGGTGCAGCACGAACGCCACCGCGCAGCCGAACAGCACGATCCCGATCCGGTCGGGCAGCTTGAACGGCTCCGCGATGAAGACCGCCATGATCACCGCCCCGAGCACGATCAGTGCGGCGAAGCCGTACGCGACGATCCGCGGGCGGCGGGGCCGCCAGATGACGGGCAGGGGCGGTGGAGACACGGGCTCTGGCACGAGGGAAACCTATCTCAGCTCAAGGGAGGTCCCTCAGCAGGAGGGCGGTCTCGAGCGCGGCGATGGTGGACTCGTACCCCTTGTCCTCCTTGCTCCCGGGCAGTCCCGAACGGTCGAGGGCCTGGTCCAGGGTCTCGACCGTGAGGACGCCGTTGCCGACCGGCGTCTCCTCGTCCAGCGAGATCCGGGTCAGGCCCGCGGTCACCGAGTCGCAGACGTAGTCGAAATGGGCGGTCTCGCCCCTGACGACCGCCCCCAGCGCCACCACCGCGTCACAGCGGCGGGCCAGCGCCTGGGCGACCACCGGGATCTCCAGCGACCCCGGCACCCGCACCACGGTGGCCGTGGCGCCGCTGTCGGCGCAGGCCTGCACGGCCCGCGCCACGAGCTGGTCGGTGATCTTGGCGTGCCAGCTGGCCGCCACCACCCCCACGCTCAGCCCCGAGGCGTCGGGCGCCGCGACGCCCGGCCGTCCTTCTCCGCTCATGAAGCCTCCGAGATGTGCCCTGAAATATCATGGCCGAGGCGGTCGCGCTTGGCCTTGAGGTACCGCTCGTTGTGCGGGTTCATGGCCACGGGCAGGGGCTCGCGGCCGAGGACCTTGATGCCGTACCCGTCCATGCCCTTGAGCTTGGCCGGGTTGTTGGTGAGCAGCCGCACCGACTTGACGCCGAGGTCGGCGAGGATCTGCCCCGCGTTGGAGAACTCCCGCGCGTCCACCGGCAGCCCCAGCTCGACGTTGGCGTCGACGGTGTCGCTGCCGTTGTCCTGCAGGCTGTACGCCTTGAGCTTGGCCAGCAGGCCGATGCCCCTGCCCTCGTGGCCGCGCAGGTAGACGACCACGCCCCGGCCCTCCTCCGCGATGGCCGCCATGGCGTGGCTCAGCTGCACCCCGCAGTCGCAGCGCAGCGAGCCGAACACGTCGCCGGTCAGGCATTCGGAGTGGGCCCTGACCAGGATGTTCTCGCCGTCCTCCAGGTCTCCGTAGACGAGCGCGATGTGCTCGCCGCCGTCGAGCGCGCTGGCGTAGCCGTACGCCCGCCACATCCCGTGGGCGTTCGGCAGCCGCGTCTCGGCCACCCTCGTCACCATGCTCTCGGCCCGGCGGCGGTAGTCGACGAGCTGCTCGATGGAGACCAGGGCCAGGTCGTGCTCGTCGCAGAAGCGGCGCAGCTCGGGCAGCCTGGCCATGGTGCCGTCGTCGTTGACCACCTCGGCCAGCGCGCCCGCGGCCGACAGCCCGGCCAGCCTGGCGAGGTCGACGGCCGCCTCGGTGTGGCCGCGCCTGGCCAGCACGCCGCCCTCCTGGTAGCGCAGCGGGAAGATGTGACCCGGGCGTACCAGCTCGGTGGGCTCGGTGGCGGAGTCGGCGAGCGTGCGGATGGTCCTGGCACGGTCGGCCGCCGAGATGCCCGTGGTGACGCCGTCGCGGGCGTCCACGGTGATCGTGTACGCCGTGCGCATGCGTTCCTTGTTCTGGAAGACCATGAGCGGCAGCCCGAGCCGGTCGAGCTCCTTGCCGTCCATGGCCACGCAGATCATCCCGCTCGTGTGCCTGATCGTGAACGTGCACAGGTCAGGCGTGGCCTTGGCCGCGGCGAAGATCAGGTCGCCCTCGTTCTCCCTGCTCTCGTCGTCGACGACCACGACCGCCTTGCCGTCGCGGATGTCCTCGATGGCCCGCTCGATCGGGTCCAGCTTGATGTCGCTCACTGCGCCACCGCCACGCTGAGCTCGGCGGTCCGGTATTCACGCAGCCACTTCACGAACCCGACGACGACCAGCGCGAAGAAGATCCCGTACACCCAGCCGGAGACCACCAGCCCCGAGCTGAACGCCAGCGGCACGCCCACCAGGTCGACGGCCACCCACACGATCCAGAAGTCCACCAGCGCCCTGCCCTGCGCCCAGGTGGCCATCGCGCTGCCCACGAAGATGTAGGCGTCGGCGGCCACCAGGAAGGCGCCCTTGGGCAGCGGCACCTGCGCGCCCCACGACAGGCCGGTGACGAAGAACAGCAGCCCGACCACGGCCGTGCCCAGCAGCATGACGCCGATCAGCAGCGAGCGCTCCCACCACTGGGCGGGGCGGACGGCGAGTTGCTTGCCGTCCTGTGTGCCGCGCCGCCACGCCCACCAGCCGTAGACCGCCAGGCCGGCGAACAGGGCCTGCTTGAGCGCGTTGCCGGTGATGTGCGCGTTGATCGAGGCGATGAACAGCAGCACCGATCCGGCGAACTGCACCGGCCAGGTCCACATCGACTTGCGCATGGCGAGCAGGACCGTCGACAGCGCGGCGATGTTGCCGATCAGGTCGGTCCACAGCACATGGGTGCCGAATACCTCGAATCCAGCGTCGGCCCAGTTCATTGCCTGACCACCAGCCTTTCCACATACTTCGCGATCACGTCGACCTCGATGTTCACCACGTCGCCGACCTGGCGGTCGCCCATCGTGGTGAGCTGGAGCGTCGTGGGGATGAGGCTCACACCGAAGCTTTCGTCGTCAACCGTCGTCACCGTCAGGCTGATTCCGTCGATCGCGATCGAGCCCTTCTCCGCGACGTACGGGGCGAGCGCCTCGGGGAGCGAGAAGCGCACGTCGTCCCATCGCTCGCCCGGGTCGCGGGAGAGCAGCACGGCGGTGCCGTCCACGTGGCCCTGCACGATGTGGCCGCCGAGGCGCTGGTCGGCGCGTACGGCGCGCTCCAGGTTCACGGGGGAGCCGTGGACGAGGCCGCCGAGTGAGCTGCGGTCGAGGGACTCCCTCATCACGTCCACGGTGAACACGTCGTCCTTGGCCTCCACGACCGTGAGGCACACGCCGTTGACCGCGATCGAGTCGCCGTGCTTGGCGTCGGAGGTCACGACCGGGCCGCGTACCGACAGCACGGCCCCGCCGCCCACCTGGTCGATGGCGACTACCTCGCCCTTTTCCTCAATGATTCCGGTGAACATCACTACTCCCTGCCTGGTTGGGGGCTGCGGGCCGGGCAATTAGCCGTACATCCGGCCCAATAAGGGATATTTCGTCAAATGTCAGGCGGTGGATCTCGCCGATCGTGCCCACCCCGGCGGCGCCCAGCGCGGCCCGGCCGGAGCCCAGCAACGCGGGCGCGACGTACGCGACCACGCGGTCGACCAGGCCCCGCCTGAGGAACTCACCTGCCAACGTGGGGCCGCCCTCCAGGAACACGCTCACGATCTCGCGCGCCGCCAGCTCCCTCAGGAGTGCGTCCAGGTCGAGGCCACGGCCTTGACGGGGCAGGCGGAGGAGGTCGGCCTTGAGGTCGGTGTCGGCGTCCTCGGCGACGGCGACCAGCGTGGGGGCGCTGCCGTCGAGCACCCTGGCGTCGCGCGGCGTCCGGGCCCGCGTGTCGACCACGACCCGCAACGGCCCCCGCCCATTCGCCTTCTGCCCTCCACGGGCTCGGCCACCGACGCCCTCGACACCACCACCGGCCCCCACCTCCAGGCCCGCCCCGTATTCATCACTCGCGCCTTGGCCTCGTGCGCCAGCACGGACGCCCGCCTCAAGACCCGTGCCACCTCCGTCACCCGCGCCCTGGCGCCCCTCCGCGCCGGCCACGCCTTGACCGTCCCCGGCACCGCGCTCGGCCGGAGCAAGCAGGCCGTCGCCAACGGCCGTCTCCCGGCCGCCTCGTGCAAGGTGATCCTGCCCACCGCCGACAGCCCTCCCACCGAGACGCCCCGCCACAGCCGGAGCGACCGCGCCGTCACCGACGGGACCCTCCGCGTCGCGCCCGGCGCCGCCGTCCCCGCGGCCCTCCGACCCGAGCCCAGCGCCACCTTCCCCGCGGCCCTCCGACCCGAGCCCAGCGCCTCCGTCCCCACGGCCCTCCGACCCGTGCCCGCCACCCTCCTCGGGCTGCCCCTCCCGTGCGCGGCGAGCGCCATCCCCGGCGTGGGCCGGCGAGACCGGGAGAGCGGCGGCGGCCTGGGGGCGGGCGGTGAGGTGGGGGTCGTCGGCGAGGACGGTGCCGATGCCGGCGACGATCGCGTCCGAGGCGGCCCGCAGCCGGTGCACGTCGGCCCTGGCCTCCGGCGAGGTGATCCACTTGCTGGTCCCGTCCGCGGCCGCCGACCGCCCGTCCAGCGTCGCCGCGAACTTCCACGTCACATGCGACCGTCCGAGCCGCGCGTACGTCAGCCACTCCTCGTTCACCAGCGAGGCCTCGGCGGCCAGCACCCCTGTCGTCACGGAGACCCCGTGCGCCCGCAGCCGCGCCGCCCCGCCGGCGGCCTTCGGGTTGGGGTCGGCCACCGCGATCACCACCCGCGCGACCCCGGCCGACAGCAGCGCCCGGCTGCACGGCCCCGTCCGTCCGGTGTGGTCGCAGGGCTCGAGCGTCACGTACGCGGTGCCGCCGCGCGCCCGCTCCCCCGCCTGCGCCAGCGCGACGACCTCGGCATGCGGCCCGCCCGCGTACGCGTGGAACCCCTCGCCCACGACCAGGCCCGCGGCGTCGAGCACGACGCAGCCCACGACAGGATTGGGGCTGGTGGTGCCGTGTCCGCGCGCGGCCAGCTCGACGGCGCGCGCCATGTGCGCGGCGTCCTGCGGGGGGATCTCCACCCGGGTCTCCTACTCGCCAGTAGCTACAAGCCACGGCGGGCCCCGGGGGATTTTCTACCGCGATGCGCAGATGCACCACGGCAAGCGCCCGGCTGGGACGCCGGACACCTCGCGCGCTTCCTCCCATCCGGACTTTAACCGTCGGTCCCGGAATTTCACCGGGTCAACCGGCCGATGGCATCGGCCGGGTCGCGGACTGTAACCGCCGGTTCGGAATTTCACCGACCCCGGAGCACGCTAGCTCTCTTTCGCTACCAGTGTGCCATGCCCCAATTGTCGCGCGCGACCACCCCTAGCCAATTACCAAACAAGCGCTAGTTTCAGGCGACCATGAGCCGGCGCGCCCGCCGTGCCGCCGGGCTGTAGAGGACGTCGCCGGGCACCAGCCCGATCCCGGTGTGCAACGTACGCAGCGTGGCCGTGGCCCACAGGTCGCCGACCGGCGTGGCGGGCAGCCCGTACAGGCGCCTGGCCCAGCGCGGCAGCGTGGCGATGGCGAGGAACGTCAGCGCGGGCAGCGCGGGCTTGAGCGGCGTCAGCCTGCGCGGGAGCGGGGCGTTGAGCGACAGGCGGAGCGGATGGGCCGCCTCGGGCACGAACCGCAGCCCCGGCCGCGCGGCCTCGATGTAGTCGTGCAGCTCGGCCACCGACCCGGGAACGTCCTCGGCCTTCAGCCCCACCACCTCGGCGGCCCGCCGCCACTCCGCGACGAACGCGTCCGCCTCGGCGTCCGACAGCCGCACCCCGGCGCGACGGGCGACCGACAGGTAGGAGTCGACCTCGCCGACGTGCACCCAGCGCAGCGCGTCGGGATCGTCGAGGTGGAAGGTGGTGCCGGTGTCGGGGTCGTAGGCGCTCAGCTTGGCATGGATCTTGCGGACGCGCCGCCCCGCGCGTTCGACCTCGGCATTGGTCCCGTACGTACGGACGCGCACGAACTCCGTGGTCCGCACGAACCGCGACCAGGCCTCGTGTGGATCCATGAGCGCGGAGTTCTGCAGCACGCCGCGCATCGCCCTCGGATGCAGCCCCTGCATCAGCAGCGCCCTGATGCCCCCCACCAGCAGGATCGGCTCGCCCATCACCCGCCACGTCACCGAGCGGGGACCGAAGATCCCATGGTCGCCCATAAGTGAATGGTTACCCGGCGATCGACCGATCTATGCGTTTTTGCGACTGGCCGCGGCGCGGAGGGCGTCGACGGCGGAGGCCGGATCGGAGGCCCCGTAAACGGCGCTGCCCGCCACGAACACGTCGGCGCCCGCTTCCGCGCAGCGCTCGATCGTGCCGGCGTCGACTCCCCCGTCCACCTGCAGCCAGACCCTTCCGCCGTGCCGCTGGATCATCTCCCGTGCCCGCCGCACCTTGGGCAGCACCCCGTCGAGGAACTTCTGCCCGCCGAAACCCGGCTCCACGGTCATCAGCAGGAGCATGTCAACCTCGCCCATCAGGTCTTCGTACGGCTCCACGGGCGTGGCCGGGTTGAGCGCCAGCCCGGCCCGGGCGCCCAGCGCGCGGATCTCGCGCAGGGTCCTGATGGGCCCCTTGGCCGCCTCGGCGTGGATGGTCACGCTGCCGGCCCCCGCCTCCGCGTACTGCGGCGCCCAGCGGTCGGGGTCGTCGATCATGAGATGGCAGTCGAGGGGTGTCGAGGTCGCCTTGCGCAGCGCCTCGACCACAGGCAGCCCGATGGTGAGGTTGGGGACGAAGTGGTAGTCCATGACGTCGACGTGCAGCCAGTCGGCGTTGGGCACGGCGGCGGCTTCGTCGGCGAGCCTGGCGAAGTCGGCGGCGAGGATGCTGGGCGAGATCTGTACGGCCATGATTGACCAAGTCTATTGACACGCCCCGCGTTGAAGAAGCGCGGGGAGTCCAGCGGCCGCCCGCCAGGTTCCCGCTTCTCGGGCAGCTGAACCCGGGAGAACCCGCCGCATACGCCTCACCTGGGATGACGCTTACGCAGCGGAGGCAGGCCCTCATCGGACCAGACACCACACGCTACGCGTCTCACACGGAAGGCCGCTTACGCAGCAGCGCCAGGAACATGGCGTCGGTGCCGTGTCGGTGCGGCCAGAACTGGACGTGCGGGCCGTCGCCCAGGCCCTCGACCTCGGGCAGGTAGCCGCGGGCGTCGAGCTGCTCGACGTCGTGCCTGCGCGCCAGGATGTCCCCGATCACCACCCGGGTCTCGGCCAGGTGCGGGGAGCAGGTGACGTACGCGACGACGCCGCCGGGGCGCACGGCGTCCAACGCGGTGTCGAGCAGCCGCCGCTGCAGCCTGCCCAGCTCGGCGATCCCGGCCGGGTCCCGCCGCCATCGCGCCTCCGGCCGCCGCCGCAACGCCCCCAGCCCGGTGCAGGGCGCGTCGAGCATCACCCGGTCGAACACCCCGGGCCGCCACGCCGGCTCGGTGCCGTCAGCCGTCACCACGACCGCGTCCCTGGTCGTCTGCCAGACCAGCCGGGCCCGGTGCTGCTGCACGTCCGCCGCCAGCAGCCGCGCTCCCCCAGGAAACGCCGCACCACGGTCACCGGCCCCTTGACCGGCGGCATCCGCACCACCGCCGCGCCCCTCCTCCGTGGCTTCGCCGACCGCGCCGGCGGGCGTGGAGGTGTGAGTGCGTTCCCTGCGCAGACCTTCGAGGTCGCCGTGGGTGGCGATGGCGTCGAGCAACCCCGCCTTGCCGCCGGGCCCCGCGCACATGTCGAGCCACAGCTCGTCTTCGTCCCCCTCGAGAGGGACCCGGGTCAGGGCCAGGGCCACCAGCTGGCTGGCCTCGTCCTGGACGGCGGCTCGCGTCTCCGCCACCGCCTCGATCTGCCCGGGATCGCCTTCGCGCAGGTAGGCGGCGTACGGCGAGTAGCGGGCCGGGAGTGCGCCGAAGCCTTCGAGCTCCTCCACCGAGCTCCGCCCCGGCCGTGCCACGAGCGTCACCAGGGGCCGGGCGTTGTCGGCGTCGAGCAGGTCGGCCATCTCGTCAGGGCGGCCGAGTGCGTCGCGGAAGGCGGAGACGATCCAGCGGGGATGGCCATAGGCGATGGCGAGGTGGCCGACGGGGTCGTCGGCCGGGTCGGGCGCGACGATGGGGATCCACTCGTCGAGCGTCCTCGAGCCGATCTTCCGCAGCACCGCGTTCACGAACTTGGCCGCCCCTTGGCCGATGCGCAGGCGCACCAGATCGACGGTGGTGCCGACGGCCGCGTGCGGCGGGACGCGCATGCGCAGGAGCTGGTGGGCCCCGAGCCGCAGGGCGTCGCGTACGTCGGGATCGGGCGCACGGTCGCTGCACATCTCGATCACGGCGTCATAGGTGCCGAGCCCGCGCAGCGTCCCGTACGCGAGCTCGGTTGCCAGCGCGGCATCGCGTCCCTTGATGCCGCGCTCGCGGAGAAGCCGCGGCAGGAGCAGGTTGGCGTACGCGTCACGCTCGTCGACCGCGCGCACGACGTCGAAGGCCGCGTTGCGTGCCTGGTCGCGTGCTGGTCTCGGTGGCTTCCGCGTACGGCTCCCGCCGCCCCTGCCTCCGGCCCCTTGGTCCCCCCGTGTCCTCATCCCTCAAACTTTCCTTTATGCCTTGGCAGGCAGCCTCTCGAGCACCTCGCCGAGCAGCGCCTTGACGTCGATCAGGTCACTCTTGACGACCGTCTTGAGCTCCGCGACATCGATCTTGAGCTCCGCGACGTCTGTCTTCAGGACCGCGACATCCGTCTTCAGCTCCTTGACGTCGGCCTCCAGTACGGATACCCGACCGCCGAGTGCGTCCAGCTTCTCCCCCGCCTGCACGGCCAGTCCGAGGGCCTTGTCGGTCTTCTGCTCGACCCGCGCCACCTTGCCGTCGAGTTTCGCCATGTTGCGATCGCAGCGGCGGGTCCAGATGTTGATGTCGCGAATGTGGTCGCGCGCGTCACAGAGCGTCGCAAACGCGACATCCTGGTCCTCGCGGAGATTGTCCATGCGCGCGATGAGCGCCTGTGCTTCGTTACTGGTGGTAGTCATGGGGCCGATGTTACAGAGAGCGCCATGATCGACACGCGGAGTCATTTGAAGATCTCTTTACCCTCTGGGCGAACCCCGCGAGCCCACTCCACAGCCCCCATCACCCGCTTTCCCTGCGGCTGCACCTCGCCCAGCTCGACCGCGTCGGTAGCGGTCCCCACCAGCACTTTCGTCTTGGTGGCGGCGATCTCGCCGGCGGGCAGCCGCTCGCCGGGAACCATCCGCACCGGCCCCAGCTTCACCCGCTGCCCGCGGAACTCGGTCCACGCCCCAGGCGCGGGTGTGCAGCCCCTGATGAGCCGGTCGACGTGCAGGGCGGGCTTGGTCCAATCGACGCGGGCGTCGGTCACGGTGATCTTGGGCGCGATCGTCACCCCGTCGGCAGGCTGCGGGCGGGCCTCCAGGGTGCCGTCCTCGACGCCGTCGAGGGTGGCGGCGAGCAGCCCCGCCCCCGAGACCGACAGCCGCTCAAGCAGCGTCCCGCTCGTGTCGGTGGTGTGGATCTCCTCGGTCACCACGCCGTAGACGGGCCCGGCGTCCAGCTCCTTGACGATCTGGAATGTCGTCGCCCCGCCGATCTCGTCGCCGTGCAGGATCGAGTGCTGCACGGGCGCGGCCCCACGCCAGGCGGGCAGGATCGAGAAGTGCAGGTTGATCCACCCGTGCCGGGGGATGTCGAGCGCCGACTGCGGGAGCAGCGCACCGTACGCGACCACCGGGCAGCAGTCGGGCTCCAGGGCGCGCAACCGGTCGAGGAAGTCCGGGTCGCCGGCCTTGAGCGGGCGGAGCACCTCGATGCCCGCCTCCTCCGCGAGCTCGGCCACCGGCGAGGGGTGGACCTTGCGGCCCCGGCCCGACTGCGCGTCGGGGCGGGTGACGACCGCCACGACCTCGTGGCGCGGCGAGTCGATCAGGGTCCGCAGCGACGGCAGCGCCGTCTCGGGTGTGCCCGCGAAGACCAGACGCATGCTCTCAGAGCGCCCTTCCGCCGGTGGCGTGCGGCGAGACCTTGATCACGGGAGCGGACAGGCCGCTCCACTCGGCCTCGCGGACGGCTTTCATGGCCAGCTTGCGCTGCTTGGGGTCCATGCGATCGATGAACAGGATGCCGTCGAGGTGGTCGGTCTCGTGCTGGAAGCAGCGCGCCATCAGGTCGGTGCCCTCCAGCGTGACGGGCTCGCCGTGCATGTTGAGGCCCTTGGCGACGGCGCGGACGGCCCGCGGCGTCGGGTACGACAGGCCGGGGAAGGACAGGCAGCCCTCCTCGCCCTCCTCGTCCATCTCCGAGGACAGGTCGAGGTCGGGGTTGATGAGATGGCCGAGCTGCTCGTCCACGTAGTAGGTGAACACCCGCAGCCCGACCCCGATCTGCGGCGCCGCCAGGCCCGCGCCGGGAGCGTCCATCATCGTGTCGGTGAGGTCCTTGACCAGCTTGCGGAGCTCCTTGTCGAAGTCGACGACCGGGGCCGCCGGGGTGCGCAGCACCGGGTCTCCGAACAGCCGGATCGACTGGATCGCCAAGGGGGTTACTCCGTTCTCAGGTGTGGATCAACCCAGTTTAGTGTGCTCGAGCGAGCGCGCCTTCATCGCCGCCTTGCGGGCCGCCTTGACCACGGCCTGGTCGTCGTGGGCGGTGGCCAGCATGTCGAGCACGGCGATCGTGTCGGGGTGGCCCACTCCGGGCATCTCGCCGACCAGCTTGATCAGGTCTTCCCCCGGCTCGGGGGGGTCGATCCGGCCCGCGGCGGGCCCCGACAGGTGCATGAGGGCGGCCAGGGAGTCGACCGCCAGCCAGGTGTGGTCCTCGGGGCTGAGCGTGGGGGCGTCGAGGTCGCGGATGTGCAGCCAGGAGGCGGCGTAGCGGCGCATGAGCGGGTGGTCGAGCGCCTCCCTGACGGGCTTCTCGGCCTCGGGGCCCAGCTCCTCGAGGATGGCGCCGACCGCGCCGCGCTGCCCCGCCGTGCCGGAGGCGGCGATCTCGATCAGATCGCCGGCCGCTGACTCGGGCGCGCGGCGCTCCAGCCACCCGGCGACGGCGCTCTGCGTGGCCGAGCCCTTGACCAGCGCCTCCACCAGCTCGGCCGCCGACAGGTCGGCGAACACCTCCACCTCGGCCGTCGTCGGCGCGTCGTGGCCCTCGCGCAGCAGGTCGCGGCGGATGGCCCAGACGCCGAGCGGGGTGAGCGCGGTGCGGCCGGCGGCGGTCTGCTCGACGAGCCCGCAGTACGCCAGCAGCGACAGCGCCTCCAGCAGCTCGGCGGGCAGCGCGGCGGCGAGCCTGCGCATCTCGACGGGACCGGGCGCGCAGGCCACCTCGTGGGACTGGAGTATGCCCCTGGCGAGATTGGCGGTCGCGACGCCGGAGCGCACGGAGTAGATCGTGGCGAGCATCTCGGCCAGGTGGCCGTCGACCACGGCGGAGCCCGTCAGGCCGTCGTCGGCGCGGTCGAGCACGTCCATGACCACGCCGTCCCAGAACTCCAGCGTGGCCTCGACCGTGAGCCGCAGCGACAGCGGCCCTCTGGAGGCGCGGCCGCCGAGGATCTGGAGCAGCCCGGTGTTGACGGCGACGATCCAGACCAGGCGCAGCCGGGAGGCGGGCAGGCCCAGCTCCCGCACGGCGGCCTCGGCGTCCGCCTCGGTCAGGTGCCCTTCGGGGGTCACCTCGCGGGTGCCCGTCCAGGTGGTGAGCCTGATGGCGTCGGCGACCAGCGGCACCGAGGGCACCGCCGCGGCCAGCTCCGCGTCGGGCGCCGGCAGCACCGGCGGGAACGTGAGCGCTTCGTGCTCCACGGGAGTCTCCTCAGGAGGCCGTGGCGGCACGGCGGCCTGCTCATCGATCAGCTTGCGCAGCTCGGCGAGGTCGAAGACGTTGTTTGCCACCCAGGAAACTTACTGCACAGCAGTCACATGAGCGTACTCAACGGATGGCCCGGGACCGGGCCTTGAACGCCGCCTTGCGCGCCGCCTTCGCCACCGTGCCGTCGGAAATCGAGCGTCCGAGCAGCTCCAGGACGTCGACGACGTCAGGGTGGTCGACCCGCCACATCTCCTCGATCATATGCGCAGGCGGACCGGAGGCGGCCATGTTCTCGGCGAAGTTCTCGGGGTCCTCCTCGGCCGCGGGCATCGCCAGCGCGAGCATGTCGACGCTGACCCAGAGCAGCTCCTCCTGGGTGAGCTGCGGCGCGGGCAGCCCTCTGGCGGCCAGCCAGTGGATGGCGTGCGGGCGCAGCTCCTGATCGTCGAGGTAGCGGCGTACCTCCGGCTCGGCCTCCGATCCCAGCCGGTCGACGATGGTGATCGCGATGCCGCGGGCCACCGCGGGCGCGCCCGAGGCGGCGGCCAGCAGCTCCGTCACGGCCTCGCCCGGCGTCCTGCCGGTCAGCCAGCGGCTGATGTCCTGCTCGGCGAGCTCGGCGGGAACGCCTTCGAGCAGCCCTTCGATGAGCCCCAGCGCGTCGGCCTCGGCCAGGTCGGGCGCCTCGGGCGCGTCGAGCCCGAGCGACAGGTAGTGCCGGCGCAGCCCCCAGACGGCCAGCGGGGTGAGCTCGGCGGTGTCGCCCGTGACGTGGATCATGCCGTGCCGTACGAGGTCGTCCAGCACGGCGTCCAGGTCGATCTCGCCGCCGTCGGCGTACTCGTCGAGGTAGTCGCGGATCACACTGACCGGCACGCGCACCTGGACCCGGTAGAGCATGTCGAACAGGTCGTAGAGCCCCCTGTCCGCGTCGTCCTCGAGGAGCGCGGCGACCCGCTGCGCCCAGGCCTCCAGCGGCTCGCCGGTGTCGGGCAGCGGGTCATCGGCCAGCGCGGGCACGGTCTCCAGATCGGCGACGAGATCCTCCGGCGAGGCCAGCCGGGCGGCGGGCAGCGGCGTGCACCCGGGGCAGTCGCAGGGCGCCTCGCCCAGGTCAGGCACCTCACCGGAGGGGATGGCGATCGCCTGCTCGAGCGACTCCGGGCCGATGGAGCTGAACAGGGTCTTGGCCATGCCGAAGTTCGCCTGGTCGGCGAGGGCCTCGGGCATGCGCGGCGCGATGTCGTCGAGCCTGTCGCGCATGAGCGCCGCCGTGTCCCCGGAGACCGCGCCCGACTCGCTGAGGTAGTCGACGAGGGTGCGGGCGGCGGCGATGCTCTCAGGAGCGCTCTCCGGGGGCGCGATGACCTTGCGCGGATAGATGGACAGCAGCAGCTCGTCGAAGGTCTCGGGGGTGAAGTCACCCAGTTCGTTGACGTTGAGGTAGTCGCTGGCGTAGTCGCAGAGCAGGCGGACCTCGTCCGCGTCCACCTCGACCTCCCGCGCGCGCCCCCAGGCGCGCAGGGCGTCGATGGCCCCGTTCACCCATTCGATCGACACAGAGGCACGCTAACGGCTGGTCCTCAGATGAGCGAATCGGGGAAATGGTCTAAATCAGGTCGAGCGGGTCGACACTTACCTTCACGACATCTGGCGTCTTACGGGCCGCACGTACCCCACTGGCCCCTTTGAGCGCGGCGGCCAGCGCGGCGCCGCCGGACCGCCGGACCCGGATCATGGCCCGTTCCAGGCCGGACTCGTCCATGGGGACGGGGCCGAGCACCTGGGCGCCGGGCGGGAGGCGTACCTCGTCGAGCATCTGCCTGACCGCGCTCGCCACGCCCGTGAGCGTCGCCATCCGCACCGCCGGCGGGAACCCCAGCTCGGCGCGGTCACCCAGTTCGCGCTCCGCGTGGGTGACGGGGTCCCACCGCAGCAGGGCCTGTACGGCGGGCAGCGCGGCGTCGCCCAGCACCACCAGCTCGGCCCCGGGGCGGAGGAGGGCGGCGGCGTTCATCCACCGGCGCACTGTCTCCTCGGCCGCCCTCAGGTCGGCCCTGCCGAGGAGCGCCCATCCGTCGAGGAGCACGGCCGCCGCGTAACCGCCCTGCGCCACCGGCTCGGCGCCGGGGGTCGCGACGACCAGCGCGCGGGTGTCGGGGACGGTGGCCAGGACGCCGTCGCGGCCCGACGTGCGCACCGGCACCGAGGGGAAGGCCCGGCCGAGCTCCTCCGCCGTACGCCTGGCGCCGGTGACGACGGCCCGGAGCCTGGGGCTGCCGCAGGACGGGCAGCGCCAGTCGGCGTCCACCCGGCCGCACCAGCGGCAGTAGGGGGCCGCGTGGCCGCCTCTGAGAGCGAGCGGCCCGTGACACACGGGCCCCGGCCAGTCAGCGCCGGGCACCGCCGGTGTCCCGCCACCGGCGCCGATCGCGTCCGTCAGGGCCGCACCGGCGCGCCCGTTCGTCGTGCCGCCGCCTGACGGGCTCAGCAGCGGTATGGCCGTCC
>NZ_JBFANV010000070.1:0-62940 GCF_040674955.1 Nonomuraea sp. NPDC049695
CCCGGTGCAACGGCCGACCGATTTCGCGGTACGGCTCCGCCAGGACCTCACCCTGGCTGTATGGAGGGAGGCGAAAGAGAGCGCCGCTGACGGAGAACTCCTCGTTCTCCCGGACGTCGACCGTCGAGCCGTCACAGGGCTCAAATTCGCGACCGTGCTCCCCGAACGGCTGGCGGTGGCGACCGTCGCCATCCGGCTTGCGGACTTCGAGAGCGCCAAGACCGCTCTGATGGAACCCGTCCGTCCGCAGCATCTCGGCGGCCACTGACGGTGAGTTGCTGGCCGGAGCCATCGCATGAGCGTACGCTCGGCACGATCCCCGAGAGGAGGGGTGGCATGACCGTACGCGTGGAGCGCGAGGGACCGGTCACCACCGTGGTGGTCAGCAGGCCGGAGGCGCGCAACGCCGTCGATCGCAAGACCGCCGACGCGCTGACGGACGCGTTCCGTGACTTCGAGGGCTCCGACTCCGCCGTGGCGGTGCTGTGGGGCGAGGGCGGCACGTTCTGCGCGGGCGCCGACCTCAAGGCGCTCGACAACCACGTCGGCGAGGAGGGCGACGGGCCGATGGGCCCGACCAGGCTGCGCCTGACCAAGCCGGTCATCGCCGCCGTGGCCGGGCACGCCGTCGCGGGCGGGCTCGAGCTCGCTCTCTGGTGCGACCTGCGGGTGGCCGAGGAGGGGGCGGTGTTCGGGGTGTTCTGCCGGAGGTGGGGGGTGCCGCTGATCGACGGCGGCACGGTGCGCCTGCCCCGCCTCATCGGCGCCTCCCGAGCCATGGACATGATTCTCACCGGCCGCGCCGTCGAGGGGCGCGAGGCGTACGAGTGGGGGCTGGCCAACCGGCTCGTGCCCGACGGCACCGCCAGGGTGCGCGCCGAGGAGCTGGCCCGCGAGATCGCCCGCTTCCCGCAGACCTGCCTGCGTGGCGACCGGCTGTCGGCGCTCGAGCAGCATGGCGTGAGCGAGGAGGAGGCGATGCGGAACGAGCTCCGGCACGGGCTCGTCTCGTTGCCCGACGCCGTGGGCGGCGCCGCCCGCTTCGCCGCGGGCGCCGGCCGCCACGGCGACTTCGGCGACCTCTAAGGGCGTTCAGGGATAGTCCCTTCTGTTCCGGAGTTCCCATGGTCAACAGATAGTTGTACTTTTCGGACGGTGAGACCTTTACGTGGCCGATCGCTCGCGGCCGTCGCGCTGGTTGCCGCGAGCCTCCTTGTAACGACTCCGGCCGATGCGGCATCCACGCCCTCCGCAGAAGTGCTCTTCGACGGAGGCAACGAGGCCTACGTCAACGGCGCCTACCGCGTCGACTACCACTCCTTCCGCGCGCCGGCCGTGATCCGTACCAAGGGGAACACGGTCATCGCCTTCGCCGAAGGCCGGGTCGGCGACAACGACGACTACGGCAACATCGACCTCATCTACAAGATCTCCAGGGACTCCGGCAAACCCGGCACCTGGTCCGGGATCAAGGCGGTGGCCACCGGGTGGCCGGACGCCGTCGGCAACCCCACCGCGGTCTTCGACGGGCAGACCGTCTACCTGTTCTTCAACCGGATGGCGGCCAGTTGGAAGAGCGTCGGCGACTTCGACAGCTGGGACGACCGCGAGGTGTGGTTGGCCTCGTCAGCCACCGACGCCAACGGCCTGCCCACCGGCGGCTGGACCCTCACAGAGAAGACCGACACGCTCAAACCGCACAAGGACCCGAGCGATCCGTTGAACAGGAAATGGTTCAACGACTCGATCGGCCCCGGCGCCGGCATCAAGATGACCGACGGAACCTTGGTCATCCCCGCCAAGTGGCGCAACATCTACAAGCGGCCAGGGGATGCTGACTGGCGCTACCAGGAGTTGACGAACACCGGCGTCACCAAGACCGACGAGGCCACGATCCTGCAGCGGTTCGGCGGCGACCTCTATCGCAACGATCGTGCCAGGTTCGCCAACGCCGGCGATCCGCCGCTGCTCAGGCGGCTGGTCGCCACCGGCACCCTCGACGGCGGCTTCTCCGACTACGCCGATCACCTCGAGCCGGACGGCCGGGTCCTGCCCGATCCCGACTGCCAGGCCTCGACGCTGCGCTTCGCCGGGTCGCCGAACCGGATCCTGTTCCTCGGCCCTCACCCGGGCGGCGTCTCCCGTAGCCGGACCCCCATGCGCGTCTGGATGAGCTACGACGACGGCGTCGGCTGGCCGTACACCCGCCTGCTCGGCGACTTTCCCGCGCCCCAGCCGAAGGGCCGGGACGGCAGGCCGAACGTGAACGGGGTCGAAGGCGGCTACTCCAGCATGGTGCAGACCGCCGACAATCAGGTCGGCGCGGCTGTCGAGTGGGGCGAGCAGAACAGCTCGGGCAGCGACAAGAACATGAGCATCATCTTCCGCCGCTTCCACCCCACCTGGGTCGCCAACGGCCGTCCAGAACCGCCGCCGGGATAGCTGTCCCCTTGACTGCCGCAGCACTGTTTCGGGCCCTGCGAGGTTTGGTCTCACCACATGAGAACGCTTCGGCCCTGCACGCTGCTCAGAGCAGATCTGCCGCAGGCGGATCGTGTCGACGCCGATCCGAATCGCCTCACATGATGGACGCATGAGCAAAGAATCGGAACTTCCTCTGTTCAACCAGCGGATGAGACGCGAGCTTTACGAGCAGCGTGTTCTCGTTCTCGACGGCCCTCTCGACGACGACAACGGGACACTGCTGGCCACGCAACTGATGGCACTCGCCACCCAGGACGCGTCGACCGATATCGCATTGTGGATTCACTCCCCGGGCGGCTCGGTCCCCTCGATGCTGGCGATTCGCGACATCATTCGCCTCATTCCCTGTGACGTATCGACCCTCGTGCTGGGCATCGCTTACAGCGCCGGGCAATTCCTGCTGTCGTCGGGGGCCCGAGGCAAGCGCCGCGCCCTGCCGCACGCCCGCGTCCTGATGCACCAGGGCTCGGCGGGAATCGGTGGCACCGCAGTCGACATCGAACTGCAGGCCGGCGACCTCCGGCATACTCGCGACACGGTGCTCGGTCTTATCGCCGAGGACACGGGCCAGTCCGTCGAGCGCATATTCGAGGATTCTCTGCACGATCGTTGGTACACAGCGCAAGAGGCGCTCGACTACGGTTTCATAGATGCGATCGTGCAGACCTTCGACGAAGTCGCGCCGCACAATCGCCCGCGCCCCGGATTCGGCGTCACCGAAGGAGTCGGCAAGTGACCTCATATACGATACCGAACGTCATCGCGCAGAATCCCCGTGGCGAGCGGATCATGGACGTCTACTCGCACCTGCTCACCGAGCGCATCGTTTATCTGGGCACCGCGATCGACGCGGGCGTCGCCAACGCGCTCATCGCGCAGCTGATTTTTCTGGAGTCGGACAACCCCGATGCCGAAATACAGTTCTATATCAACTGCGAAGGCGGGGACCCGAGTGCGATGCTCGCGATATACGACACCATGCGCCATATCCGCCCGCGGGTTTCGACAACCTGCGTCGGACAAGCCGTCGCGGTCGGTGCCGTCCTTCTCGCCGCGGGTGCCGAAGGAAAACGTGCCGCTCTTCCCCACGCACGCGTGATCCTGCACCAACCAGCCGCTCAGGGGCGCGGAACGATCCCCGACCTCATCTTGCAGGCCGACGAGGTTGTACGAGTCCGGGCAGACATCGAGCGCATCCTGTCACGGCACACCGGCCAGACGATCGAGACCCTACGTGCCGACACCGATCACGATCGCGTGTTCACCGCGACCGCGGCCTTGGAGTACGGGCTCCTCGATCAGATCATCGAGGAGCACTCATAGGCCCGAGAACAACCCCGGCAAGCCGCTACGCGGCCAGAGCATACGCCGCCGAGCAGACAGCACCCCTCGACCCGCTGGGCTGAGCAGACCGCAAACTCTCTGCGACAGCAAGAGTCAGATCGACCAGGGTCACATCCAGCGCGCCGGCGACCGCGGCGATCATTTCACTCGACGGCTCTTTGACGCCTCGTTCCATCTCGGAGAGATATTGCGGTGAGACTCCGGCGCGACCCGCCGTCTCACTCAACTTCTCGCCCCGCTGTTGACGAAGGTCCCTCAGACACTCACCGAGCACCTGCCGCCACAGCGGCTCGCGAGCCGGAGAGGGCTTGAGGGCGGTCCGATCGATCGCTGGACGTAGCGGCGAGATGGAAGATGGCTGCGGGATGGAAGAGGCCATACTCCACACCATAGGCAGACAGCGCTGTCGAGTTCCGCCGGCTTCGCGCAGAGCGGAACCAGTCCCTGCCTCCTCCGTTCGGCCTCAGGCGCACCTGCGCGCTCACCACGTGGTCACCACGGCGGCGAGCGCTCGGGTGACGTTGGTGACCAGCCACACGAGCAGGGCGCGCACCGTACCAGCTGCCGTGATCGTCATCCACCGGCAGACGCGGACACGTCGCGCCTCTCTGACGTCTCGTTTCTTCGCGGTACAGGTACGTGGCCTGGGCGGGCAGCGACAGCGCGTCCGCCAGGGCGGTTACGACGACCCCGACGAAGCACAGGCGGCAGGCCGTGCCCTGGCCGCTGCCGACCGCGACGGCGCGGGGCCGGAAGCACGCTCGGGCAGTGGCTGGCACGCTGGCCGGCCACCAAGGACGCCCTGCGTCCGTCGACCCGGCAAGGCTACGCCACGCACGTCCGTCTCTACCTCATCCCGCAGTTGGGACGGACCCTGCTCCACCAACTCAGCTCGCGCGACGTCAACGGGACGTTCTCCCCGACCGGACCGGCCCCGATGACGACGACGTCGTAAGTGTTGCTGTCCATGTCAGTTTCCCTTCGCGGCGCGGCCGAGGCGGATTGCCGAGATGAGGAAGAAGATGCCGCCGGGGATGGCGTAGCCGGCCGCGCTGGTCAGCGTCGGGTTGGCCGCGGAGGCACCGAGGATGAACGACGCGCCGGCGAGGACGGAGATGCCGCCGCTGATGATCATCGGCCACTGGCCGCCCATCTTGCGGCGGGTGACCCCCACGATCAGCTGGACCAGCCCGGCCACGACCGCCCAGGCGCCCCACACGCGCAGCACCGCCGGGATGCCGGACGCGCAGGCGATGGCCACGCCGATGGCGGTGATCAGGCTGACCGCGATGTTGACGTACAGCAGGGCAGGTGATCCGGTGGCGCGCGACGCGCGGGCGTCGATGACGGCGGCGGCCACGTCGAACAGCGGGTAGAGCACGAGCAGGGTGACCGCGAGCGGACCCAGGTTCGAGGCGGTCGTGAACATCGCGAGGGCCCAGACGATGGCGAACGCGAACCGGACGAAGTACAGCCGCCGCAGCGCGGACGCGGTCCCGGAAATGCCGGGCGAAGCAGCGATGGAGCTCATGATGATCCTTCTCGGAGTTTGAGTGACGAGGAGACCGCCTCGCTCGTTCCGGGAAGGCACCCCCGGCGCACGGGCGCTGCTGACGGCCATGGCCGCGGCAGAACGCCAGACAGAACGTTCTACCTCGCATAGGTTGCAATCTACAGCGCAAACTGTCAAGACCGAACGTTCTATCTACTAGAATGGGTCTCATGCGTAGCGAATCCGAAGGCCGGCCGTCCGAAGCGCGGTCCCGGCTGCTCCACACGGCCACCCGGCTCTTCTACACGGAGGGCATCCACGCCGTCGGCATCGATCGCATCGTCGCCGAAGCGCAGGTGACACGGGCCACCCTCTACCGGCACTTCCCCGGCAAGGAAGACCTCGTCCTCGCCTACTTGAACGAGGTCGACCGAGCCATGCGGGGTCAGGCTGACGAGGTCATCGGCGCCGGACTACCGCCCGCCGACACCATCCGGGCCCTCAGCACATCCATCGCCCAAAGCATCCAGTCCCCCGGCTTCCGGGGATGCGCCTTCCTCAACGCTGCCGCCGAGCATCCCGACCCCGAGTCCCCAGTGCACAAGGCCGTGCTCGCCCACCGCCAATGGTTCCTGGAAACCATCACGGAACTGCTGACCAAGATCCATGAGCCCGGCGCCGAGCCCGCCGCCCGCCACTTCGTGATGATGCGCGACGGCGCCATGGCCGCCGGCTGCCTGTTCGACCCGGTGCTGGTCTGCGAGACCTTCCTACACGGAGTCGAGAGGCTCCTGCAGGTTTATGCCGCCACCGACTACAGCGGACCGGCGGGCGCCTGAAGCCGCAGGCGCCTCCGCTCAGGAATGAAGCGGTCGAGCCCCTGCCGGCGATCGCCGGCAGGATCCCACGGCGCGGCAGCGGTATTTTCCTCACAGCCGTTCTGGCGGACCTGGCATGACGGCCGGCCGCGAAAGCCCGCTCCGGACTACTTCGCGCGCCTGAAACGCTAGGCCAAGAAGCACTGGGCGACGCCGTCGGTCCCGGCCGACGCCGAACGCCGCAAGGAGACCGCCGACGAGACCCGCGCGGTGGCCAAGACCACGATCCACCGGCTGCTGTCGCGCCGTGACATCCCGCTGCGGGAGAAGACGCTCTGGCGGATGCTCTACGAGACCGCCGCTCGAGCCGCTGAGATCCTGGCACTGAACGTCGAAGACCTCGACCTGGAGCACCGGCGCGCCCCCGTCCGTTCCAAGGGCGTCGCCATCGAATGGGAGTACTGGGACAGCGGCACCGCTCACCTGCTGCCTCGGCGACTCCGTCTGCCCGACGGCAGCACGCGAACGCACGGCCCGCTGTTCCTGTCCGAACGCTGCCTTGTCCCCGCCCGGCGCCCCGCCGCCGGCATCTGCCCGCACACCGGCCGCGAACGCCTCGGCTACGATCGCGCCCGCGTCCTGCTCGACACCTACGTCGGACTCGACCTGCACCAGCTACGACACAGCGCCGCCACCCCACCTCGGCGAAGCCGACGTCCCGCTGCAGCTCATTATGGGCAAGACCCGGCACAAGAACTCCCGCACCGTCATGCGCAACGTCAAGCCCGGCGCCGAAGCCATCGCCAAGGTCACCGAGGTGCTGGCACCACGTCGCCGTACCCACTGATCAACTGAGTGGCGGCTTGCCGGAGCTATAGGAGATCCGGGCCGCCATCGTCGACCGCCTCACCTTCGGCGGCAACATCATCGAGACCGGCACCGACTCCTACCGCCTCGCCCAGACCCGTGCCCGAGCTGAACATGCCGCCGGCTGACCCTCATCGGCCCCATCCCATCGCCAGAGCCTTGGTAGTACCGACCTGGCCGACAACTCATCCTTTGAGACGCGGGCAGTCGACGGTCAGAGGAGCCGCTGCATCCACAGCGAACTGATGTACTGGCCGTTCTTGGTGGCGTACTCGCGGAAGGTACCGACTTCTGTGAAGCCGAACTTGCGATGGAGGGCGACCGACGCGTCGTTTGGCATGGCGATTCCCACGACGATGGCGTGGATCGGCTCGTCGGCGATGCTTTCGAATAGGGCTCGATACAGCGACGTTCCCACGCCCCGGCTTCGGCAACCAGCGTCGAGAGAAACGCTGAGCTCAACAGTGTCCCGGAACGCCTCGTGATTCCGGTAGGGCTGACTACAGGCGTAGCCGATTATCCGACCGTGACGCCGAGCGACCAGCAGCCGGTAGGGGCCTGTTGAGGAGAACTGCTCGAACCAGGCGTGCCGCTCGGCCACGCTGGTCGGTCGGGTATCGAAGGTTGCGATCGAGCTTGCCGCCACGTCGTTCAAGATGTCGACAATCCCGGAGAGATCGGTCTCATCCGCAATGACGATCTCAACGGGCTCTTGATCCGCAATCATGCGCACAGTGGTCATTCGTCACATCATGTCTGACTAGCCACCGCCCCGCTACCGCTCAAGCAGAAGCGCAAACCGATCACCGCGCTCCCCGCATCGTCCGGCTATGCCCGAGCGGCCGCGACCTGGTGGGAGCACGGTTCCGTACCCACGGGCGTTGTCCATCTCGGTGGTCATCAGCCGCGCCGTGAAGCCAGCCTTCTGCTCGAACAGGTCGGCGGTGGTGTGCATGCGCTCGGCCCGCTCTTCGAAGCTGGTGGCGCGGTACGCCCGCCACTGATCATGCGCCAGGCCGAGCTTCTGCTGCACCTCGGCATCGCTCAGCTATTCGAAGGTCTTGAGCGTCTCGCCAGCCGCAGGATTGATCGTGGCAATCGCCATGATGTGCCTCTTCCGCTGGTGCGCAACAGCGTCAGACGCCGACGGCCATGACCTCCAGTTGAATGTTGTCGATGTCCCTGAAGATGACCACCGAGTAGACGAAGGGCTCCTTCACGCTCTGGATGCCGGAGTGCGCGACGCCGAGGCTGTCCAGCCACTCCGACCAGGCGATGAGACCTTCGCGGCCCTCGACGTTCAGGGAGATGTGGTCGAGGCCGGTGCGGGACTCGTCGAACTCTTCACCCTTGTTGCCGGCGTTGTGGTGCAGGCCGATGGCCAGGCCGGTGTGGGGCTCGATGACGAGCTCCGCGTATCCGGTCCATTCGCGGCCGTAGTGCGGAAGCGTTCCGTCCACGAGCTTGGCCTGGAAGACCTTCTGGTACCACGCCACACTGGCCTGCAGGTCCCTGACGGTGAAGGCGAAATGGTGCAGGCCGGTGAAGGAGGGTGCGCCAGCTGCGCTCATCTGTGGTTCCTCATTCATGGATCGTTGTTGGCGTGCGGGGGCTCAGGCCGTCTTGCCGGTCAGTGAGATCAGCTCGATCGCAGCCGGTCCGGAGGAGGCGGGGTTCTGACCGGTGATGAGTGGTCCGTCGATCACCACGTACGGCGCGAAGTCGCCGGCATTGGAGAAGTCGGCGCCCTTGGCGATGAGCTCGTCTTCCACCAGGAAGGGCACGACCTTGGTCAGGCCCATGATTTCTTCTTCGCTGTCGGTGAAGCCGGTCACCCTCCGGCCTGCCACCAGCGCGGTGCCGTCGGGATTCTTGGCGTGACGCAGCACGCCCGGCGCGTGGCAGACCAGCGCGAGGGGCTTTCCTGAAGCGACGATTCGTTCGATCAGCTTGATGGACGCCTGGTCCTCGGCGAGGTCCCACAGCGGGCCGTGCCCGCCCGGGTAGAAGACGGTGTCGAAGTCGTCGGCGGACGCCGAGTCCAGTCGTACGGTCTCGTCCAGCCGACCCTCGGCCTCGATGTCGGCCTCAAACCGGCGGGTCTGGTCGGTCTTGAACTGCTCCTCGTTGCTCTTCGGGTCCAAAGGGGCGCGCCCGCCCTTCGGGGAGGCCAGGGTGATCTCCCATCCGGCGTCCTTGAAGTGGTAGTACGGTGCGGCAAGTTCCTCGAGCCAGAACCCGGTTTTGCGTCCGGTGTCACCCAGTTGGTCGTGCGAGGTCAGCACGATCAGAACCCTCATAGTCCCGCCTCCTCGTCTCGTTCGTTGACTGCGGTGAGCACCGGGTGCGGACAGGTGCATCGCCTCGCAAAACGTACGGGTGCGTAGTTGACAAGTACTGGACGGAAAGTGGAACGCCTTACTGGATCAGTGGCCGGCCGGCTACTCGCCGAGTTCTGCCAGAAACGTCGCGGCGCGGCGGGCGAACAGGCGGGCCTCGCGCTCGGCCGACAGCGCCCGGGCCTTTTCCGCGGCGGCCCGGACAACCGCGACAGGCTCGCCGAGGGCCTGCAGCAGCCGCGCTCGCAGCAGCAGGATCAGGCCTTCGGGGTAGCGCTGGCCATAGGCGTTGAGGTAGTGGTCGGCCAGGTCCAGGGCCGCGGCGGCCTCGGCCGGCGCCCCGGCCGCGAGCCGCATCTCACCCAGCAGCCCATGCCAGGTGGCCACACACGAGCGCGGCGGGTCGAGGAGGTTCGTGGCGATGAGCCGCTCGGCCTCCGCGGCCGCGCCGGCCGGATCCTGGCCGGTCATGGCCAGCGCCCAGTAGCGGGCCAGCCGCTGGTAGGTGCCGAGGAACACGTAGGAGAACTCGGGGTCCACGGCGATCCCACGCTCCGCGGCGCGCAACGCCCAAGCCGGGTCGCCGACGATCACCGCGGTCCGTACGGCGATGGCGGACCAGATCGTGACCGCGTAGGGGTCGTCGCCCGCGTCGGCCTCCAGCGTGTCGAGGAGCGCCCGTGCTGATTCGGTCTCACCGTGCAGCGCAGAGACCTCCGCCAGCATGCCGGCCATGAGCAGTTGCAGGTCGTGCCGGACCGGGTTGTCCTCGCGCCGGGCCAGGTCGCGGAGCATGATCTGGTCGGCCTCGGTCAGGAACCGGAAGGCCTCTCCGACGTTGCCCAAGTCCCACTGGTGCAGACCCCACGCTTCCAGGCCGTACGCGTAGACGATCGGGTCGCTGGACGCCTTACCCTGATCGAGCAGCCGGCGCGCCAGCAGACCGCTGCGGTCGAGCTCGATACCCTGGGCGTGCACGACCCAGCGGGAGAAGAGGAAGTCGGCGGCCTCCATCTCCCTGCCGAGGTCACGGGCCAGCTGCTCGGCACGTTCGAGCAGGTCGACTGCGGCGGCCCCGTACATCGAACGCATCCCGACGACCGCGGTGAGCTGCGCCAGCGCGGACAACTCCAGCTCTGCCAGGCCCGCTGTCCGGGCCACCTGCGCGGCCAGCCGCAGCCGCTGCTCCGCGGCCTCAAACGCGGACTTGGCCGCCGCGCGGCTGCCCGCGCGCACCAGTGCCTCCGCGATCCTGGCCGGGTCGGCCAGCGGGCCGGCAGCCAGCAGGTGGTAGGACAGGCGCTCGGGGCCGGACTCGCCCTGTGGGTCGACGCGCTCGAGGGCATCGGCGATGCGCAGGTGCAGCCGGGGCGTGCGCCGTCGCGGCGTGGTTCCGGCGACCGACTCGCGGACCAGGTCATGCGGGAAACGCAACAAGTAAGGGTCGTCGGGGGCCGGGCCGAGCAGGCCGAGCGCCTCCAACGGTTCCAGGCGGTCCAGGCAGGTCGGCACGTCAAGACCGGCGGCGCTGGCGAGCAGGCCGAGGCCGACGTCGCGGCCGATGAGCGCGGCGACCTGAAGCAGGTTCCGGGTACCTTCGTCGAGGCCGGCCATCCGGTCACGGACGACGTCCCGAACGGTGGACGGCACCCCTGCCCGGGCCACCACGTCCTGGGTGAGCATGCCCGCGTCTGCCAGCAGCCGGGACAGCTCCCGGACGAAGAACGGATTGCCCCCGGTACGGGCGTGGATGCCGCGGGCGGCGTCGGGGCCGGGAAACTGGCCGGTCTCGCCGTGCACGATCTCGGCCACCTCGGCCAGATTGAGCGGGCCCAGGTGGAAGCGGCGCTGGCCGGACACCCGGCTCGCCGCGGCAAGCACCCGCGACAGCTCCGTGCCGGGCATGGGCGCTCGGTCGCGGAGCGCGCCGATGATCAGGATGCCGCTCGACAGCCGGGCCGCCAGATGACTGAACAACTGCAACGAGGCGACGTCGGCCCACTGCAGGTCGTCGATGACAAGCAGCACCGGGTGCAGCGCCGAGACCTCGCCGATGGCGGCCACGACCCGTTCGAACAGCCGGAACTGCGCGCCGCCCTCCGACAACGCCGGTGCGGCGATGCCGTGCTCGCGTGGGTCGAGGAGGCGGCCGAGCTCGCCGGCGAGCCACTTCTCCCGTGCCGCAGCGGGCAGTGCGTCCAGAACCGTGCCGACCGCCTGCACCCATGGCCACATCGACGGCGTCCCGTCGCCCTCCAGACAGCGGCCCCAGACGACGAGCGCACCGCGCCGATCCACTTCGGCGGCGATCTCCTCCAGCAGGCGGGTCTTGCCCACCCCCGGCTCGCCGTCGATGACGACGAGCCCTTTGCCGCCGGAGAGCGCCGATTCGGCCGCCTGACGCAACATCGCGAGTTCCTCGGCTCGCCCGACGAATCCACCAGCAGGCGGCCTCGCGGGTGCCGAAGCGATCCGCGGTGCCGCCGGTTGCCAGGCGGGTGGCCCATCTGCCGCCGCCGTCAAGCTCTCACTCAACGCCCGCTGATGCGCGGCCCGCAACGCCGGGCCGGGATCGATGCCGAGCTCCTCGGCCAGACGGGTACGGACCATCTGGAACACCGTCAGTGCCTGCGCCTGCTGCCCGGCGGCGCTCAGCGTGGCGATGAGGCTGGCCTGCACGGGCTCGTGCAACGGCGCCATCGAGGCGGCCAGCTGCAAGGGCGGCAGCACTCGCTCCGGCCGGCTCAGCGACACCGCGAGCTCGGCCGCCATCGCGCACACGGCGAAGAACTCGCCGTCCAGCCCGGCGAAGATCGACATCGCGGCCGGTCCGTAGGTCAGTCCCTCGCCCGCGGAGCCCTCCCAGAGCCCTAACGCCTCCAGGTAACTGTCCAGCGCCGACTCGCGCCGCTGCGCCGCGAGGGCTGTCTCGGCCGCCTGTACGCGCTCACGGAAGTCGGCCAGATCGAGCATTCCGGTCCCGGCCGTGAACAGATAGCCGTTGCCCCGGCGGTGCAAGTATGCGCCGGTCCCGCGGATCGGCAGCGCCGGCTCCAGCAATCGTCGCAGCGCGCCGACATACTTGTGGATGACGTTGACAGCGCTGGCGGGGGCGCCGTCGTCCCAGATCAGGTCGACCAGCTCGTTTGTGCTGATCAGCCGGCCCTCACGGGCCAGGAGCAGAGCCAGCAGGTACGCCTGCTGCCGGGGGCCCGCATCCAGCTCGACACCGTTCCGCCACAGCCGCAACGGACCCAGGATCTGCAGACGCAGGGGGCTGCCGGATGCCGAGCCGGCCTCGCCTCCAATCGGACGGATTGGCACAGCCACGCCTGTCGACCCCCTGGAGTGATGTGACGGATCGTCGACCGTGTGGGTCGCACGCACACACCCTGCGCGGGATCAGTTTACGACCTGAATCCACACGTGCGACGGTGTGGGGTTGAGGCCCGCAAAACGGTTCAGTCGTCGTCAACAGGTCTTCCACTTGCCGCGATTACCTTACCTGACGGCGACAAGGCCTTTCAGGGAGCGAAAACCGGGAGGCGCCATGAGAATGCGTGCAGCGCAAATGCACGGGTACAAGCAGCCGTTGCCGGCCGAAGAGGTTCCTGTTCCTGAACCGGGTCCGGACGAGGTTCTCATTAAGGTCGGGGCCACGGGAATGTGCCGCAGCGACTACCGGCTCCTTGACGGCTACTTCCCCTGGGGATCGAATTCCGTACATTCCCGGCCACGAAATCGCGGGCCACGTCACTCAACTGGGCGCCGACGTTCCCGAGTCTGCCGGCTTGCCGGAGGGCGATTCGGAGGCCGTGGATCCGGCCTGGGGTGACGGAACCTGCCGGCAGTGCCATGAGGGCAACGAGCAACTCTGCACGGGGGAGCGGAGGGGTGGATCGGCTTCGGGCCGCCCGGAGGCTTCGCGGAGTACGCCACGGCTTCCAGCCGCCACCTCGTCCGCATCAACCCGAGTGCGGATCTCCAGCCTCAGTACCTCGCGCCTCTGGTGGATGCAGGGCTGACCCCGTACCGCAGGAAGAAACGCCAGGCCGCGGGCAAGGTCGGAGTTGGGTGCACGGTCGTCGTCAGCGGGATCGGCGGACTTGGCAGCTACAGCGTGCAGTACGCGAAGCCGCTTGGCGGCGGAGCCACTGTGGTGGCCTTCGCGCGCAGTGACGACAAGCTCGCCGCACCCCGGCCGAACCGGTGCCCTTCTTGACGAAGCCAGTCGCATCGGCTGTGGCGGTGCGGTGTTGTTCGGCGCGGCCGAAGTGGCCGGCGATCCGGGCCATCAGCGCGTCCACGGCGAGCAGGAGGTGAGAAGACCTCACCCCTTGCTCGCCTTCTGTGCAGCCGTATCTCAGGTCACCTGGTTCATGACTTGCCGCCACAGGGGTCAGGCGTTCGGGGACTGTCGGACGTAGAACTTCTCCCACGCCCCGACGGTGTCCGCGCGCGCCCGGAGCATGCCGTACCCGCTGCCCTCATAGGCATACTCGGCACTCACGTATTTGTTGTTCTTGGCAGACTTGATGGCGCAGAGACTTCCGGTGCACTCGAAACGGAACTTCTCCCAGTCTCCGACGCCGGTCGAGCGCGCTCGGAGCATGCCGTAGTCGGCGCCCGTGTAGTCGAGCTCGGCGCTCACATACTTTTTCGTCGTCAACGCAGCGATGGTGTAGTTCGTATTGTCGAGGTTGCAGATCTTAAAAGTCTCCCAAGATCCCAGCAGCGCGGCTGTAGCGGTGACCATGCCCTCCTTGTATCCCACTTCGCTGTTTCGGGCACTCCAGGCCCGGCTTCTTTCCTGGGAGATGATGCCTACCCACTCACATTGGCCGGCGGCGAGGGTGGAGGCCGTGTCGGCGATCGCCGCAGGCGTTGCGGTCAGCACGACCGTCCCCACCGCTAGCGTCATGCCGAACCTGCGGAAGACATTCCCGAAGTTCATTTCCCTGCTTTCTGCGGTTTGGTGGCGCATCGATCGCGCCCTGTCCAACGAATGCTGCCAGGAAAGAGTGGATTTTCACTGAATTTCCTGACGCGCTGCCCCCGCAGGACAGCGACCTGGTCGCCCGGGGTCGCCGTCGCGGAAGTTTTGTCGCCCCGCGATGCTATAGATGGCGCCATCACCTGACATTTCGAGAAACAGGGCGTTCGATGGCATCAGTGACGTTTCGCGATGAGACTGCGACCGGTCGGGTGCTGGAGGAGTTCTCCCTGCCCGGCCTTCCCGAGCGGATCTCGGCCCGGGAGCTGGTACGACTGCGTGTGCGTGAGGAGGTGGCCCGCCACAACGCGTCCCCGTCGCATCATTCCCGCGGCCTGGTCAGGCCGAGCGACGCCGAGGCCGAGCTGAACGGCTACCGGATGCGCACCGCCCGCAGGCTGGACTGGGAGAAGCAGGCCGACGCCGCCGAGGCCGCGTTCGCCCGCAACGGATTCCTGCTGCTGGTCGGCGACCGCCGTCAGCCCTTGATCTGCCGGACGATGGTCTCGTCGGTGATCCGGCTGTCCTCGGCCAGCAGGAGGGCCTTGCTGAGGATGAGCGCGAGGCGCCCGTCGTCCTCGAACGGCAGGAACACCTTCGCGTCGCGGCCGGGCGCGGACACGATGCACAGGTACACGTCGCCGGGCTCCATGAGGATGTTGGCGCTGCCCAGGTGGATCTTGTAGGTCCGCAGGTCGCCGCGTACGACGAGGTAGCGATCGGTGAGGGTGCAGCGGTCGGCGATCGCCAGACGAGGCAGCAGGCGGGCCAGCGCGTCGCGGCGCACCTCGGCCGAAGGCGGCAGCTCGCCGAAGGACGCCGCGTGCCAGTAGCCGAGATGGCGGTCGTGCCCGCGGTCGGCCCACTCCGGGTCGGCCGCGATCGAGGTCACCGCCACGAACAGGTCGACATCCCGCATGGCCTCGCTGAACACCAGCGCCGGCACCTCGGCCAGCGGTGCTTCCTGCCACTCGCCGCCCGTCCTGCGGTGGAAGCGCACCTGGTCGGTGGTGGCGTGCTCGCCCGGATCGTCGTACAGGTAGTCGTGGAAGAACGACGCCCGCCACTGCCCCTCGGCCAGCACCCGCGTGGCCTGACCCGCGTCGCCGCCGTCCCATGGGCCGAGCAGGTCGGCCCGCCACCCCCGGGCCTTGAACATCGCGTACAGCCGCCGGTAGTCCACGATGTGCCCGGCGAACCGATTGGAGTAGACGGCGGTCCGCTCCTCCGCGGGCGTCAGCAGGTAGACCTCGCGGAACGCCTGCTTGAACGGCTGCCTGACGCGCCCTTCCGCCACCGACTCCCGCCAGCCGGTCACCTCCGCGAGCGTCGCGCGGGCGGGATGCCACAGGCGTACCCGCCGGCCCTCCAGCCCGCCGAGAGCGGCCCGCCACTCCCCGGGCGCGACCTCGGCCTCCCAGATCAGCCGCGCGGCCACGGTGGAGGCGATCGGATGCGCCGCGATCTGCTCGCGCCAGGTGTCGTACGGCTGCGCGGCCTCGCCGGCGAAGCCCGCCTCGAGCGCCCTGACCAGGGTCCGCACCTGCCGCTGCACCTGCTTGACCAGCTCACGCAGCCGCTTGACCTCGTCGGGACGCTCCTTGCGCAACGCCGCGGGCACGGCCTTGAGCCGCCGGTCCCCGTGCCACCAGGACAGCGCGAACTCGCCGTCCTCGCCGGCCGCCACGACCGCCCGGTGCTCGCCCATCGCCACCTCCAGCCGCCCGCCCGGGCCGAACCCGAGATCCGGCATGCGGAAGGCCACCTCGACCCGGTCCGCGAGCCCCGGCTCGGCCTTCCTGATCATGCGGTCGAGCTGCTTGACCACGCCGGCGTGCCGGGTGACCGTGCGGGCGGTGCGCAGCGCCGTGATCGCCTCCGGCGTCGGGAACCGTTCGACCGCCCGCGCCACTTCGTACAGCAGCGCCTGCGAGGGCAGGGTCTTCGCCGTCGTGGGGGCGACGGCGACCCGGGAGATCAGCCTGTCGAGCAGGTCGGGCAGCCACGGCTCGTCGCGGAAGAGCGCCAGCCGCGCGGCCCGCCCGATCGCCGCCGTCTCGGCCGCCCCGAAGGCCTTGTCCGCCCGGTAGGGGATCTCGCCCGCGTGGATCGCCGCCAGCCGATCGTCGGCGGCCTCCAGCGTCGAGCGCGCGAAGTCCACGTACGCCGGCATCGCGGCCAGCCGCTCCCAGACGTCGGGCAGCTCCGGCGGCGACCCGAACGACCGGGGCCCGATCTCGGCCAGCAACGCCCGGCCCGCCGAGTCCAAGCTCATGACCAGGTCGCGCTCGGCAGCCGCCAGCGACTCCTGCCGTCCATCCACGATCACTGCCACCTCATCCATCCCGGCCAGGCCCGCCACCGCCAGGAACGCGTCCGGGTGCTCGAGCCGCCTTTCGCGGGCCATGAACTCGACCAGGGTGCGCGACAGCTCGGCGAGGGCGGCCGTCGGCGCACCGCCGGGGCAGCGCAGCAGCGCGGCCGCCGCCAGGCACAGGTCGGCCCACTTACGGTGGGGCAGGCCGTCGACCAGGGCCTCGTACAGCGCCACGCACGACTCGGGGCTGAAGGACGGCTGCCGCTGCCGCACCTCGTCCTCGACGATGGACCTCGCCGAGAACGCCGGGCCGCCGCCGGTCACGCGGTAGGCGAGGGGCAGGAGCGCGCCCAGCTCGGCCGCGCTCAACTCGGCCCCGTCCTCCCACGAGAACGGATGATCGGCACCTGGCTCGGTGAGCCGGCGGTGGAGCCGCTGCGCCGCGGGGGAGAGCCGCATGTGATGTGTTCCCTCGGTCTGCCATGAGGACCGTCGACGCTGATCCTCGCCTTCACCGCAGGAGAATGCCGCACGCCCCCGACAGAAACCAGCCCCCGAGCCCTACCCCAGCACGGGGAAGTTCGCCCTGATCACGCCGTGCGGGTCGCGGGAGCGCTTGAGATCGCGCAGCCTGGCCAGCGTCTCGCGCGGGAACGCGGCCGCGGCCTGCTCCCCGCCGTGCAGCATCGTGTACGGCTTGCGCCCGCTGCTGAACGGCACCAGCGCCTTGCCCAGCCGCCCGAGGCGCTCGGCCGTGGCCTCGGTGGGCTGGCCGATCGCGTAGACCAGGTACGGCTCGTCCAGGTGCCCCGCGGCGCCGCCACCGTCCGCGGGCCTGGCGAGCGCACCGCCCAGATGCCGGATCTGCACGCTGATCATCGGGTCGATCGGCTCGCCCAGCAGCACGCCGGCCACCTCGTCGTCCAGCCCGGTCAGCAGCTCGCCCCGGCTCACCCCCGGAGAGGGGTCCGTGGGCTCGTCGCAGATGGAGCCCAGCTCGGCCACCGGCAGCAGCCTCCGATTGTCGCTGACGGCCCCGCCGATCAGGTCGAAGGGCCGCAGCAGCGCGCCCGGGTCCCGGCCCAGGTACGTGCAGTCGATCATGACGAAGCCGGGACCGCCGGGGATCTGCAGCAGGTCGAACCAGACCGTCAGCTCGTCCGGCGCCGACGCGGTGACCTCGCGGAAGGCGGCCAGCACCTCGGGCGCCCGCTCGATCGGCCACATGATCCGCCCGCCGTACAGGAAGGGCGCGGGGCTCAGCTCGAACTCCACCGCCGTCACGACCGCGAAGTCGCCGCCGCCGCCCCGCAGCGCCCAGAACAGCTCGGGGTCCCGATCGGCCGTCACCCTGACCTGCCTGCCCTCGGCGTCCACCGCGTCGAAGGCGCGCACGCTGTCGGACGCGAAGCCGTACTTCCTGCTGAACCAGCTCAGCCCGCCGCCCAGCGTGTACCCGACCACGCTGACCACGGGGGAGCTGCCGGCGAGGCCGGTCAGGCCGAGCGGGCTCGCCGCCGACAGCACCTCGCCCCACTTCACGCCCGCGCCGACGCGGGCCACCCCGTTGCCGATCTCCACGCCGCCGAGCCCGCGGGTACGCAGCAGGATCGTGCCCTCGGTGTCGCCCGAGGGGCCGTGGCCGCTCGGCTGCGCGGTCACCGCCAGCCCGTGCAGGCGGGCGAAACCGACCGCGGCCGCCACGTCGTCCGCGTCGGCCACCTCGACCACCGCGCGCACCGGCTGGTCGACGGCCAGGTTCCACGGTCTGCGCGCCTCGTCGAAGCCCTCGTCGCCGGGGAGGAGCACGCGGCCGTTCATCAGGTTCCTCAGTTCGTTCATGTGTCCAGCGTGCGGTTTAGGACTTGAGAAAAATTTGGGGTTGACTTGAGCTTCGTGGAGTTCAGACTGTTCGGCCCACTTGAGGTGGACGACGACGAGGGCAACCGGCTCGACCCCGGCACCCGCAAGCAGCGGGCGGTCCTCGCCAGGCTGGCGCTCGAGCCCGGCCGGGTCGTCCCGCTCGACCTGCTGATCGAGGAGCTGTGGGCGGGCGAGGCGCCGGCCAAGGCCACGGCGACGCTGCAGGCGTACGTCTCACACCTGCGGCGGGTGCTCGAGCCGGACCGCAGGCCGCGCACGCCGCCCCAGGTGCTGCTCACCCGCGAACCCGGCTACCTGCTGAACATCACACCTGGCCAGACCGACGTGGGCCGCTTCGCCGCGTGGGCCGCCGACGGCGCGCGCCTGGTGAGACAGGGGCGGCACGCGGAGGCGGGCCGGACGCTGGACCGGGCGCTCGCGCTGTGGCGCGGGCAGCCGCTGGCCGAGTTCCCCGATCTGGCGCCGGCGGCCGCCGCGCGGCTGGGCGAGCTGCGACTGGCGGCCGAGGAGGACCGGCTGGAGGCCCGGCTGTCGCTGGGAGAGGCCAGCGTGGCCGACCTGGAGGCGCTGACCGAGGCGCATCCCTACCGCGAGCGGGCGTGGGGGCTGCTGGTGCTCGGGCTGTACCGGGCGGGACGCCAGGCCGACGCGCTCGCGGCGCTGCGCAGGGTGCGCGCCCTGCTCGCCGACGAGCTGGGCATCGAGCCGGGGCCGGAGCTGAGGCGGCTGGAGCAGGCCGTGTTCGAGCAGGCGCCCGAGCTCGACGCCGGAACACCCGCGAGAGCCGAGGAGGCGCCCGCGGACAGCCCGAGACCCGCGTCCGCCTTCGACGGGGACCGGCTCGTGGCCAGGGAGGGCGAGCTGCGGGTCCTGGAGGAGCTGCTGTCCGAGGCCCGGCGCGGCAGGGGCGGGCTGGTCCTGGTCACCGGCGAGGCAGGCATCGGGAAGACGAGCCTGGCCAGGGCCGCCGCCGACCTCGCCGCCGCCCGGGGCTTCAGGGTGGAGTGGGGGCGCTGCCTCGACGGCGGCACGGCTCCGGCGTTCTGGCCCTGGACCAAGGCGGGCCTGATCCCTGCGTCCCCGCACGCCGAGCTGTTCGACCTGTACGACGCCGTGCTGACCGAGCTGCGCAAGGGCCCCCTGCTGGTGGTGCTCGAGGACCTGCACTGGGCCGACGCCTCCTCGCTGAGGCTGCTCGGCCACGTCGCGGGCGAGCTGGCGCGGACCTCCGCGCTCATCGTCGCCACGCTCAGGCCCGAGCCCGGCGACCATCCGGAGCAGCTGCGCGAGACCCTCGGCGTGCTGGCCAGGGAGGGCGGCAGGGTGCCGCTGAAACCGTTCGACGCCTCGGGCATTCGCGACTACCTGCGCCTGCACGACGTGGCGGCCGACCCGCAGGAGCTGCTCGACCGCTCGGGCGGCAACCCGTTCTACCTCACCGAGCTGCTCCGCCTGCCGGAACGCGAGCGCCACCTCGTCCCTCCCGGCGCCCGCGACGTCATCGAACGCCGGCTGACCCGCCTCCCCGAGCCCACCCAGGAGCTGCTCAGAGCCGCCGCGGTCGCGGGCCGAGAGGTGGAGCTGGACCTGCTGACCGCCCTGGCGGACCGCCCGGTCGAGGAGGTCATGTCGCAGCTGGAGCCCGCGCTGGCCGCCGGGCTGCTCACCGAGACGTTCAACGGGGCCGCCGACTACCGCTTCTCCCACGCCCTCGTACGGCAGGCCCTCGACGCGGGGCTCACCAGGCTGGGCCGCGCCCGCCTGCACCTGCGGGCCGCCGAGCACCTGGAGACCGTGCCCGGCGCCGACCCCGCGATCCTGGCGGGGCACTTCGCCGCGGCGGCCAGGCTGGGCGGCGCACCCAAGGCCGCCACGTACGCGACGCGGGCCGCCGGGCAGGCCGCGCGGCGGCACGGCTACCAGGAGGCCGTCCAGCTGTGGGAGCTGGCGCTCGACCACCTCCCGCCCGGCGACTCGCCCGGACGCTGCCACGTGCTGACCGAGCTGGGCCAGGCCCGCCGCACCATGGGCGACGCCCAGGGCGCCTACCGCGACCTGAGCGAGGCGGTCGCCCAGGCCCAGCGGCTCGGCGACAGGGACGCGCTGGTGGCGGCGGTCTCCGTCTTCGGCGGCCTGTCGGTGTGGAACTGGCGCCCGTACGGCATCGTGGACGAGGACATGGTCGTGATCCTGGAGGACCTCCTGGCGGGCGATCTCGACGACCGGTCCAGGGCCGCGCTCCTGGGCACGCTCGGCATCGAGCTGTACTACGGCCCCCGGCGGGCCGAGGGCGAGCGGCTGGCGCTCGACGCGATCGACCTGGCCCGCCGCTCGGGCGAGTCCATGCTGCTGGCCAGGGCGCTCAACAACTACCTGATCACGAGCTTCGTACCGGGCCGCAACCGCGAACGGCTGGCGGCGGCCGAGGAGATGCTGGCCGTGCCCGGCCTGCCCAGGGAGGCCAAGGTGGTGGGGCGGGTGCTGCGCATGTCGTGCCTGCTGCGCGCCGGCGACCTGGACGAGTGGAGGAGAGACCTGGCCCGCTGTGAGCAGCTGCTCCACGAGGTGGACCGGCCCGAGCTGGAGGCCATGGTCCGCGTCTCCCAGTCCGCCGACCACGTGCTGCACGGTCGGTGGGCGGAGGTGGAGGCGCTGCTCGAACGCTTCCCCACGATCGCCTTCGGGGCGAGCCTGTGGGGCCTGGACGTCCGCCGCCTGTCCGGCCTCTACGCGTGCCGGCGTGGCCAGGGCCGGGTGGCGGAGCTGGTGGACGAGCTGGTGGCCGCGGGCGACCGTCCGCGCATGACCCTGGTACGCCCGCTCGCCATCCTGGCCTCCCTGGACGTGGGGCGCACCGACCAGGCGCGCGAGCTCGTCGAACGGTGGGGCGTGGACCTGCAGGAGGACTGGTCGGCGGACTTCTTCTTCCCGGTCTGGGGGCTTGTGGCCGCCCAGCTCGGCACGCCCGACCCCGGGGACATGTACGAGCGGCTGCTGCCGATCGCCGGGCAGCCGGTCATCATGGGCATGGGCAGCGCCGCCCTGGGCTCCGTGCAGGACGTGCTGGCCGAGCTCGCGCTCCGGCTCGGGCGCGGGGACAAGGCACTCGAGCACAACGAGGCCGCCATCGCCACGCATCGGCGGCTCGGGCTGGCGTACTGGGAGTCACGCAGCCTCGCCCGCCGCGCCGAGCTGACGCGCTGAGCTGCCAGGGGTTCTTGTCGGTGGCCCCGCGTAGGGTGACCCTATGCCTGTCATCGAGGTCGTGGGGCGCGAGGTCAGCATCACCAGCCCAGACAAGGTGGTCTTCCCGCAGAGCGGCCACACCAAGCTCGACCTGGTCCGCTACTACCAGGCCGTGGGTGAGGCGGCGCTGCGGGGCGTCCACGGGCGGCCGATGGTGCTCAAGCGGTTCGTGCACGGCATCGAGCAGGAGGCCTTCTTCCAGAAGCGCGCCCCGGCCAAGCGGCCCGACTGGATCGAGGTGGCAGAGCTGAAATACCGCTCGGGGCTCGGCGCCGAGGAGGTCGTCTGCACCGACCTGGCCCAGCTGCTCTGGGTGGTCAATCTGGGGTGCGTCGACCTCAACCCCCATCCGGTGCGCTCCGACGACCTGTCCAGGCCCGACGAGCTCCGCATCGACCTCGACCCGGTGCCCGGCGTCCCGTGGTCCGACGTGCTGGCGACCGCGCAGGTGGCGCGCGAGGTGCTGGCCGACCACGGGCTGGTCGCCTGGCCCAAGACGTCCGGGTCGCGAGGGTTCCATGTGTACGCCCGGATCGAGCGGCGCTGGCCGTTCGCCAAGGTGCGCAAGGCCGCCGAGACGGTGGCCCGCGAGGTGGAGCGGCGGGCTCCCGACCTGGCCACCAGCCGGTGGTGGAAGGAGGAGCGGCACGGCGTCTTCGTCGACTTCAACCAGAACGCCTACGACCGCACGGTGGCCTCCTCCTACTCCGTGCGCGCCGTCCCCGATGCGCGCGTCTCGACCCCTCTGACCTGGGACGAGGTGCCGGGCTGCCACCCCGAGGCGTACACGATCGACACCGTGCCCAAGCGCCTGGCCGCGGCCGGCGACCCGTGGGAGGACATGGACCTGCACCCGGGCTCGCTCGACGGGCTGCTGCGGCTGGCCGACGAGCTCGGGCCCGCGCCCAAGCCGCCCAAGGGCGCGGGGCGCCGGCAGCAGACCATGCCCGTCATCGAGATCGCGCGGGCTGAGCACAAGGACGAGGCGCTGGCCGGGTTCGAGCGGTGGAAGGGCCGCCATCCGGAGGTCGCGGCCCGGCTGGAGCCCGCCGACGTGCTGGTCGACGGCATGCGGGGGCGCAGCAGCGTGTGGTATCGCGTCCGGGTCAACCTCCAGCACGTGCCGGAGGAGCAGCGGCCGGAGCAGGAGCCGCTGGAGGTCGACTACGACCCCTGGCGCGGCGCCGGAGGCCCCGGCTGAGGATCGGCTAGCGCTGAAAGTGCCAGAACAGCATGGACGGCCTCCCGGCGATGGCCGCGTGCGCCGCCTCGGGCGCGAGGTCGCACAGGGCCCACGGCCACACGTCCCACGCCTCCAGGACGTCGGTTCGCTCGCGTGGCTCCCCTGCCGGGTGCCGGGGCTCCTCGCAGCGCCGCACCTGGAGCCCCGCCGCCAGCGCGGCTCGTACGTAGTCCCCGACCAGGTGACGGTAGGTGGCCACCCTCGCCGGCCGGCCGTCCGGCAGCCGTACGGGCGGGACCACCCCCTGCGCCACGCCCTCGGGATGGATGTCGGCGATCACCACATGCCCGCCGGGCCGCAACACCCGGGCGAACTCGGCCAGCACCGGGTCCAGCACGGGCACATGCGTCAACGCCAGCGAGCAGACCACCAGGTCGACGGACTCGCCGGGCACCGGCAGCGAGGACAGCTCGCCCGCCAGGAACTCCGCCTGCGGCACCCGCCGGCGCGCCCGCTCCAGCATGTCGGGCGAGCTGTCCACGCCGCGCACCCGATGGCCGCGACCGGCCAGGTAGGCCGCCATCCTGCCGGTGCCGCACGCCACGTCCAGCGCGTCGCCGGCCGGTAACGCGTCGACGATCTCCCTGATGAACGGCTCGTCGAGGTCGAACGCGCTGTTGGGCCCGTCGTAGGTCCGCGACCAGATCCGGTAACCCTCCACGGTGTCCACGCGAGCCACCTCGACGGCGGCGTCGGCCAGGGAGTCGTCGTCGAGGAACTTGCGGATCTCGGCCAGGCGGGCCTCGACGAACGCGCGGTCGTGCTCGCCGGTGAAGGAGCGCATCAGAGCGATGCCCTCCAGGCCCAGCACGTACGCCAGAGGATGCTCGTAGATCACCGTGACACGCTAACGACGACCGCCGCGCGGAAGCGACCGGTTTTCGGCGGCCCCGGGTCTCAGACGACGCGGACGATGATCTTGCCGCTCACGCCGCCCGCCTCCAGGGTCCGGTGCGCCTTGGCGATCTCTTCCAGGGGGAACACGGTGTCCACGACCGGGCGGAGGGCGCCGGTCTCCACGTACCGGGTGAGGTCGGCGAAGAGGCGGTGGGTGGGCCGGCCGCTGAAGAAGCGCACGCGCCGCCGGCCGTACACGGTGGAGGCGGCGATGTACGACAGGGACGCGGCGATCCGGTCGACGTCGAAGGCGATCGCCACCATGCGACCCGACGGCGTCAGGAGGCGCCGGTAGGCGGGGTGGTGGGAGCCGACGGTGTCCATGACCACGTCGAACTGCGGCAGATCCGCAGGCCGCGTGGTGGCGTAGTCATAGACCTCGTGGGCGCCGAGGTCGCGGACGAGGTCGAGGTGGCGTGCCCCGGCCAGGGCGGTGACGTGGGCGCCGAGCGCCCTGCCGAGCTGCACCGCCGTGACCCCGACGCCGCCGCTGCCGCCGCGTACGAGCAGGCGCTCGCCCGGCCGCAGTCGCGCCTTGTCGCGCAGTGCCGTGATCGCCGTCGTGCCCACCGGGAGCGCCGCGGCCTCCACCAGGTCGAGGCCCGCCGGGACGAGGGACAGGTGACGGGGGCGGACGGCCAGGTACTCGGCGACGCTGCCGAACGTGCGGTCCAGCACACCCCACACCCGGTCGCCCAGGCGGGGGCCGGGTTCGGCCGGGTCGGGGCCCAGGGCGACGACCTCGCCGGTGAAGTCGAGCCCCATGCGTTTCGGGAAGCCCCGCTGCATCAGCGCGGTCACGGGCCGCATCTTGCCCGCCCGGCCGTGCAGCTCGCCGCCGTTCACGCTGGCGGCGTGCACGCGCACCAGCACCTCGCCGGGTCCGGGGACCGGCTTCGGCACCGTGCCCACATACAGCACCTCCGGTGGCCCGTACCGGTCGAACAGGGCCGCGCGCATCTCAGTCGCATTCATCTCCACGTGAGTGACGTTAATCGGCTAACCGGATGGGGCCCTCCATTTACGTTAATGTGAGAAATATGCCTGGTCATCCCTCTCAGATGGAGCCCGCGCAGGCGCTGCGGGCCGACGCGCGGCACAACCGCGTGCGCATCCTCGAGGCCGCGCGGGACTCGTTCGCCACGCGCGGGCTGGACGTGCCCATGGCGGCCATCGCGCGGCGCGCCGGGGTGGGTGTGGCCACGCTCTATCGGCGGTTCCCGTCGCGGGAGTCGCTGATCACGGAGGTGTTCGGCGACGAGCTGGCCACGTGCGCGTCGGTCGTGGACGAGGCGCTGGCCGATCCGGACCCGTGGCGGGGGTTCTGCTCGTTGATCGAGAAGGTGTGCGCGATGCAGGCCGCCGATCGGGGGTTCACCGACGCGTTCCTGACGGCGTTCCCCGACGCGATCGACTACGAGCGTACGCGGGTGCGGGCCGAGCGGGGCCTCGCCGAGGTGATGCGGCGGGCCAAGGCCGCGGGGCGGCTGCGGGCCGACTTCGACCTGGCCGACCTGACGCTGGTGCTCAAGGCCAACTTCGGCGTCGCCACCGGAACGAGCCAGGCCGCGGCGGCGTCGTCGCGGCGGCTGGTGGCCTACCTGCTGCAGTCCTTCCGGGCCGAGCACGCCGAGCCCCTGCCGCCGGCGCCGCCGCTCACCCTCGGCTCCCTGCACGGGCCGGCAAGCTGACTCCCGCGGCCTGGGTCGCAGGAGTTACGGCGGCGTCTCGGTGTTGAGTGCGGCGGTGCGCAGGGCGTCCGCGACGCGGGCGACCGGCTCCGCCGGCGGGTGCGGCAGGCGGGCGAGGAGCAGGCGGCGGTGCTCCTGCGGGCCGCCCCTCACCGGCAGGATGCGTACGCCCGGCGGCGCGGCCGGGACCAGCAGGGCGGAGACGGTGGTCAGCCCGCAGCCGGACGCGACGAGGTGAAGCTTGGCGAGCCAGTCGCGGGCGGTATGGGCGATCTCGGGCTTCTCGTCCAGGCCGGGCCACACTCCCATCACCAGGTCGTCACCCGCCGGGCCGGCGATCCAGCGCTGCCCGCGCAGGTCGGCGACGTCGATGTAGTCGCCGTGGGCGAGCGGGTGGGCGGCGGGCACGGCCAGGCGCAGGCCACGTTCGGCGAGCGTCTGGACGGCCAGCGGCGGCGACTCGGCGTCCGGCGGCCGGAACGGTGGCGCCGACGCCAGCACGGCCAGGTCCAGGCTGCCGGCGCGCAGCGCGCGGACGAGCGCCGGGGTGCTGCCTTCCCGGGTGACGACCGTGATGGCGGGGTCCGTACGGCGCAGCTCGACGAGAGCCCTGGTCAGCAGGACGGCGCCCGCGCTGGGGAACCAGCCCACCCGCACGACCCCGGCCCGGGCCGGCAGGCCGGACAGCTCCCGCGCGGTCGCGTCGATCTCGTCCAGCACGATGGTGGCCCGGCGCAGCACGACGCGGCCGGCGGCGGTCAGCCGGGCGCCGTCGCGCCGCCTCTCCAGCAGGTCCGCCCCCGCGGCCCGTTCCAGGGAAGCGATCTGCCGGGACACCGCCGACTGCGTGTAGCCCAGCGCGGACGCGGCGGCGGTGAAGGTGCCCTGCTCGGCCACGGTGCGAAAGACCCGCAGCGCGGTCAGCGACACGTCGCTGAAATCCATGACGTCTACGCATACCAGGTGTGCGTAACTTTCGTTGGACTCATGATCGAGCCGCCTCCTAGCGTGGCGGCATGAACGATCCACGCATCGCCTTGGTGACCGGGGCGAACCAGGGCCTCGGCCGCGCCCTCGTCGAAGGGCTGGCCGCCCGGATGGCCCCGGACGACCTGGTCCTGCTCACCGGCCGCGACGCCCGGCGGGTCTCGGACGCCGCCCGCGAGGTCATGCGCTCACCCGGCACGCGCAGCCGGGTGGAGGGCCGGGTCCTCGACGTCGCCGACGCCGGCGCCGTGACCGGGCTCGCCGATGAGCTGCGCGAGCGCCACGGAGGGGTGGACGTGGTGATCTCCAACGCCATCGCCCCGAACCTTCCCGACAGGTCACAGGCCGAGCAGGCCGACGAGTTCATCGACGTCGCCAACGTCGCCACCCACACGATCCTGCGCGCGTACAGCCCGATACTGAGGCCCGGCGGGCGGCTCATCGTCGTGGCCAGCAGCCTGGGCACCCTCGGCCACCTCGATCCCCGGCTGCACCACCTGTTCGACGGCGCCTCGCTCGACCAGGTCGAGCAGGCCGTCGAATCCTGGCGCGACGCCATTCACGCCGGGACGCTCGACGAAGCCGGCTGGCCGCGCTGGCTGAACGTGCCCTCCAAGGTGGCGCAGGTGGCCGCCGTGCGGGCGCTCGCGGCCGGGCGCCGCGAGCGCGACCTCGCCACCGGCACGTTGATCGCCGCCGTCTGCCCCGGCATGGTCGACACCCGGGCCTCGCGGCCCTGGTTCAGCGAGTACGGCCACGCTCAGACGCCGGCCCAGGCCGCGTGGGCCGTGCTCGACCTGGTGCTCGGCGAGGGCGCCGACCCCGCCCTGTACGGGGAGCTGGTCCGCTTCGGCAAACCCCTGCCCTGGTACGGCGGGACGCCGCCGACAGAGCAGGAGCGCATCGTCGTCCCCTGACGCCCCGGCTCAGCGGCCCGAGATCAGGTTCGCCAGGCGGGCGTACGGCGACGTCGTGGTGCCGTGGTCGTTCTCCCGGCGGTCGGCGGCCCGGAACAGCGCGTAGATCAGCTGGACCCCCGTCCACCGCAGCGGCTCCGGCTCCCACTGGCGCACCTGGCGGCCCACCCACGGCAGGGCCGTGAGCTCGGTGTCGTGGCGCAGCACCAGGTCGCGGAGCGTACGCCCGGCCAGGTTGGTCGTCGTGACGCCGCTGCCGACGTAGCCGCCCGCCCAGCCGAGCCCCGTCGCGTGGTCGAGGTGGACCGTCGAGCACCAGTCGCGCGGCACGCCCAGCACGCCGCACCAGGAGTGCTGGATGCGCGCGTCCGCGGCCGCGGGGAAGAGCTTGACCAGCATCCGCCAGAGCAGCGCCACCGTCTGCGGCTGCGTGGCGCCCCGGACGTCGGTACGCGAGCCGTACCGGTAGGGCACCCCGCGCCCGCCGATCGCGATGCGGTCGTCGGCCGTGCGCTGCGCGTAGATGTAGGCGTGCGCCTCGTCCCCGAGCAGTTCGTTGCCCTGCCACCCGATGTGCTTCCACACCTCGGAGGGCAGCGGCTCGGTGACGATCATGGAGCTGTTCATCGGCAGCCACTGGCGGTGCTGCCCCGCCAGCGAGGCGGTGAAGCCCTCGGTGGCGCGGATGACGTAGTCCGCCGAGACCGCCCCGCGCGGGGTGATCGCCGCCGCCTGGGCGTTGTCGCGCCGCGGCCGGATCGCGGTCACCGTGGTGTTCTCGAAGATGTCCACGCCCAGCCGGGCCACCGCCTCGGCCAGGCCGACGGCCAGCTTGGCGGGCTGGATGCGGGCGCAGTGCGGCGAGTAGGTGGCCTCGAGCGCGCCCGCGACCTGCACGCGTTCGCGCTGCTCGTCGCGGTCCAGCAGGCGCATGTCCTCCTCGCCGTACCCCCAGGCGCGCAGGTCCTCGAGCTCCGCGCGGAGCCTGCGCCGCTGGGCCGGGTTCGTCGCGACGTGGATGAGCCCGCCCTTGTGGATGTCGGCGTCGATGCCCTCCTGGCGGGTCACCTCGATGACCTCGTCCACGGAGCTGAACATGGCGTGCTGGAGGTCGATCATGGCCTGCCGCCCGCGCGCCTTGGCGTGCCGCTTGCGCGACCCGGCGAACTCGGCCGACAGCCAGCCGCCGTTCCGCCCCGACGCCCCGAACCCGGCGAACTCCTTCTCCAGGATCGCGATCCGCAGCCCCGGCTCGGCCTTCTTCAGGTAGTACGCGGTCCAGAGGCCGGTGTAGCCGCCGCCGACGATGGCCACGTCGTACGAGCGCGGCCCCGGCAGCGCGGGACGCCTTTCCGGCAGGCCGATCTGGCGGTACCAGAAGGAGACCCCGCCGTTGGCGAAGTCCCCGGTCAGCGGGATATCTCTCATCGAACTTCCTTGAGGAGGGGTGAAGCCTGTTCAGGCGGATGTGGTGGGCGGGGAGACAACCCAGAGGACCTCGGCGGTTTCGTCACACTCGTTGGCGACCCGATGGGGGACCGAGGTGCGGTACTCCACGCTGTCCCCAGGCTTCAGTAAGTGCGCGGTGGCGGAGCCGTCTGAACCGAGCCAGAGCGTGACCTGCCCGCGAAGCACCAGGAGGATCTCCTGGGCGTCGCCGTGGGTGTACGGTTCGTCCCCGGTGGACGAGCCCGGATCGAACTCCGCGGCGTAGACTTCCACGTTCTGGAGCGGACGCTGGGAGATCAGAAACTTGCGTGTGCCGGGGGCGGTGTGCAACTCCGGACGTGCTTCTCGGCGCACCACGCGGTGGCCGATCTCGTCCTCCTCGTTGAAAAGATCCGCGACAGTGAGCCCGAGCGCCGAGGCGATGCGCCGGAGCATACCGATGCTTGAGCTGGTCTGCCCGCGCTCCAATTGGCTGATGAAGCTTGCGCTCGCCTTGGCCTGGACCGCGAGAGCACGCACGGTCATGTGGCGCATGGTCCGGTAGGCCCGGATCCGGGCGCCCAAGCGGGCGTTCTCCGGCTCCGTCATCACATCGTTCCCGTGGCGCTACTGAACAGGTTGTTAAGTCGCACTGAAGCACCGTACAGAGGCGCGGGAATCCCATCAAGTAACGAGTGCGTAAAGGGGCTCAGCCGCGGGTCGGGCGCTCGTAGCCTTCGTCGCCCCCGTAGACGTGCAGGTCCGGGTCCTGCTCCGGCTGGTTGGCCGGGCTGGTGGGCGAGGCGGTGTGCTCGGCGGCGAAGTCGTCGGAGGGCTCGGGCGGCGGCGGGAAGAGGTAGCCCTGCCAGGTGATCCGCCCCTTGGGCTCGGCATCCGTCAGGAGGTCGCCGGCGCGCTGGGCCGCGTACAGGCTGCCGGGGAAGCGGACGGGCAGGCAGGGGCGGTGCAGGTTCCTGGCCTGCAGCCACGTCTTGACCAGTTCCTCCGTGCTGAGCACCTGGGGGCCGCCGTACTCGATCTCGTCCAGCGCGGGGCCCGCGGCGATCAGCTCGGTGATGCGGGTGGCCACCTCGCCGGCGTGGACCGGCTGCCAGGGCACCGTGCGGTCCACGGTGAGCACGGGGAGCGACTCGAAGTCGCTCAGCCGCCGGTCGAGCGACTGATGGAAGGGGGTGGCGCGGAGAATCGTCCAGCCCAGGTCGCTCTCGCAGACCAGGCGCTCGGCCTCCAGCTTGTGCCGGAGATGGCCGATGGCGACGCGGTCGGCGCCGACGACCGAGGTGTAGAGCAGGTGCGCGTACCCCGACTCGCGGGCGGCGGCGATCAGCTTGCGCGTGCCGGTCACGTCCACGGCGCCGCGGCCCTTGCGGCCGCCCGTGGCGAGGTGCGCGATCACGTCGACGTCCCGCACGGCGTCCGCGACGCCGTTGCCGGAGACGAGGTCGCCCCACCTCCACTCGACGTTCCCGCGGCTCTCCCGCTTCGTACGGCTCAGCGCCCGCACCTGATGGCCCGCTCTGAGCAGGGCGGGCACCAGCGCGCCGCCCAGCGTGCCCGTGGCTCCCGTGACCAGAATGCGCATGCCGCCCCCCTACCCGTGAATCTCAGGAAATGACAAGAATCTCTGGAAATGACAAGGAATCTGGTAAAAGCGTCTGTCAGTGGGCGAGCAGGGTAGTGCGCCTCACATGGCTCGAATCGCAGCGGAATCCCTGATAGAACGGCTCGCCGAGTGGGGCGTCGACACCGTCTTCGGCCTGCCGGGCGACGGCATCAACGGCATCATGGAGGGGCTGCGGCGCCACCGTGACCGGGTGCGCTTCGTCCTCGTCCACCATGAGGAGGCGGCCGCCTTCATGGCCACCGGTTACGCCAAGGCCACCGGGCGGATCGGCGTGTGCCTGGCCACCTCGGGGCCCGGCGGCATCCACCTGCTCAACGGCCTGTACGACGCCAAGCTGGACCACGTCCCGGTGCTGGCGATCACCGGCATGCAGGAGACGTCCGTGCTGGGCACCGGCTACCAGCAGGAGGTGCACCTGGACCGGCTCTTCGCCGACGTGACCGAGTACAACATGATGATCACCAACCCGGCGCAGCTGCCCTCGCTGGTGGACCTGGCGATCAGGACCTCCTACGCGCGGCGCGGGGTCTCCCATCTCACGGTGCCCAACGACATCCAGGTGGCCGAGGCGGGAGCGGAGCCGTACAAGACCGTGGCGCCCACGCGTGCGCCCGAGACCGCGCCCATCTACCTGCAGCCGGCGGGCATCCCGCGGCACGAGGACCTCCGGCGCGCGGCCGACGTGCTCAACGAGGCCGAGCGCCCCGCCATGCTCGTCGGGCAGGGAGCGCTGCACGCCGGGCCGGAGGTGCTGGCCGTGGCCGAGGCACTCGGGGCGCCCGTGGTCAAGACGCTGCCCGGCAAGGCGGTCATCCCGGACGACTCGCCGTACACGACCGGCGGGATCGGGCTGCTCGGCACCCGGCCGAGCGAGGAGCTGATGGACGAGACCGACGTGCTGTTCATGGTGGGGACGAACTTCCCGTACACGAAGTTCCTGCCGGAGGCGGCGCGCGTGGTGCAGTTCGAGGCGGAGCCCACCAGGGCGGGGGCCCGGATCGCGACCGACGTGCCCGTCGTGTGCGACGCCAAGGAGGGGCTGCAGGCGCTGCTGCCGCTGCTGACGCACCGGGACCGTCACGCTCATCTGTCGAAATATCAGACGAAGATGGGCAAGTGGCGGGCCGAGATGGACACGCTGGAGAACCCGGACCGGGATCCCATCGCGCCGCAGTACGTCGTGTCGGTCCTCGACGAGCTCGCGACCGACGACGCCATCCTGACCTGCGACAGCGGCACCATCGCCACCTGGGCCGCCAGGCACTGGACGATCCGGGGCGGGCGCCAGTTCTACCTGTCGGGCACGCTCGCCACGATGGCGCCGGGGCTGCCGTACGCCATCGCCATGCAGCACGCCTTCCCGGGCCGCCAGGTCATCGCGTACGTCGGCGACGGCGGCTTCTCGATGCTGATGGCCGAGTTCCTGACGGCGGTGCAGCACCGGCTGCCGGTCAAGGTGATCATCAACAACAACAACTCGCTCGGCCAGATCCTGTGGGAGCAGATGGTGCTCGGCTATCCGGAGCACGGCGTGCGCTTCGGAGAGCCCGAAGCCGACTTCTCGGCCTGGGCCCGGTCGTGCGGCGGGTTCGCGGCCAAGGTCGTCAAGGCGGAGGACGTGGCCCTGACGATCGGGCAGGCGCTCGCGTACGACGGCCCGGCGCTGGTGGACGTGGACGTCAACCCGAACGAGCCGCCCATGCCCGGCAAGGTCTCCTACGAGCAGGCGAAGAACTTCGCGCAGGCGTTCCTCAAGGGGCAGCCGCACAAGGCCGCCATCGCCACCACCCTGTTCAAGGACCGGATCCAGAAGATGGGGGACTAGTCTTCGCGATGCCCGTCGCCGCGTTCAGCAGCGGATCGATCAGGCGGGGCAGCTCGCGGGCGCGCCGGGACGACACCACGATGCCCACGGCCGCCACGGGCCGCCCCTCCACGAGGATCGGCGCCGCGGCCGAGCAGGTGCCCAAGGTCATCTCCTCGTACGTCAGCGCGTACCCCTGGGCGCGCACCGCCGCCAGCTCCCTGGCCAGCCGCCCCGGCTCGGTGATCGTGTGCGGGGTCGGGCGTTCGAGCCGCCGCGCGAGGTAGGACTTCACGAACCAGTCCGGCTCGTACGCCAGCAGCGCCCTGCCCACGCCCGTCGGGTGCATCGGCAGCCGGCCGCCGGTCCTGGAGACGATGGGCACCGCCCGCCTGCCGTACACCTTGTCCACGTACAGCACCTCGAGCCCGTCGCGCACGGCCAGGTGCACGTTCTCGCCCGTGCTCGTGAACAGCTCCTGCAGCCACGGATGCGCCAGCTCGTGGAGCGGCGGGGGCGCGAGCTGGCCCAGCTCCCACAGCCGCAGGCCCACCCGCAGCCGCCCGTCGGGCGCGCGGCTCAGCGCCTGCCAGCCCTCCAGCTCGGCGACCAGCCGGTGCGCCGTGCTCAGCGGCAGCCCGCTGCGCCTGGCCACCTCGGTCAGCGTGAGCTGCGGATGCGCCGGGTCGAACGCGCCCAGGACGCTCAGCACCTTGGACGTCACCGAACGCCCGGGGTCGCGCGATCCGCCTGCCATGGCGCCATTCTTCCACTGAGCGGAAGGGAGATCTCGGCCAAAGCGCGGTCGAGGCAGGATGCTTCCCTCATGCGAACTCAGGTCGGAATCATCGGCGCGGGGCCCGCCGGCCTGCTCCTGTCTCATCTGCTCCACCTGCGCGGCATCTCCTCCGTGGTGCTGGAGAAGCGCAGCCGCGAGTACGTCGAGCGGCGGGTGCGGGCCGGGGTGCTCGAGCAGGGCACGGTGGACACGCTGGTCGAGGCGGGTGTCGGCGAGCGGATGCTGCGCGAGGGGCTGCCGCACCACGGCATCGAGCTCAGGTACGGCGGCGCGGGCCACCGCATCGCGTTCGAGAAGCTCGTGCCGGGCAGGTCCATCACCGTGTACGGCCAGCAGGAAGTGGTCAAGGACCTGATCGCGGCCAGGCTCGCGGCGGGCGGCGACGTGCGCTTCGAGGTCGAGGACGTGGCCCTGCACTCGCTGGAGTCGGAGCCTTACCTCACCTTCGGCGGCGAGCGGCTCGACTGCGACGTGATCGCCGGCTGCGACGGCTTCCACGGCGTGTCCAGGCCGGCCGTCCCCGAGGGGGTTCTGAGCGTTTTCGAGCGGGACTATCCCTTCGCCTGGCTGGGCATCCTGGCCAGGGTCGCGCCCTCGTCGGAGGAGCTCATCTACACCAGGACCGAGCGCGGCTTCGCGCTGCACAGCATGCGCTCGCCCACCGTCAGCCGCTTCTACCTCCAGGTGCCGGCCGACGCCCACGTAGAAGACTGGCCGGACGAGCGGATCTGGGCCGAGCTGAAGGCGCGGCTGGAGAGCGTGCCCGGCTTCACGCTGGCGACCGGCGAGATCATGGAGAAGGGCGTCACGCCGATGCGGGCGTTCGTGGCCGAGCCCATGCAGTACGGGCGGCTCTACCTGGCCGGGGACGCCGCGCACATCGTGCCGCCGACCGGCGCCAAGGGGCTCAACCTGGCCGTCGCGGACGTCCGCGTGCTGACCGAGGCGCTGGCCGCGTACTTCGCGGACGGCTCGACCGAGCTGCTCGACGGCTACTCCGCCGCGTGCCTGAAGCGGGTGTGGCGGGCACAGCACTTCTCGTGGTGGATGACGACGCTGCTGCACACGTTCGAGGACGACGACCCGTACGCGCGGCGGCTGCAGCTGTCGTACCTCGACTACGTCACCTCGTCGGAGGCGGCGGCGACCACCCTGGCGGAGAATTACGTCGGACTGCCATGAAGGATGGTTCCGTGAGTTCTGACGGCGGCCTGCTCGCCCCGGTCTGGGCAGGCACTCGAGCGGAGGAGATCACCTCGGACGCGGCCTGGCTGCGGGCCATGCTGGAGGCCGAGGCGGCGCTCGCCCGCGCGCAGGCCCGGCTGGAGCTCATCCCCGCCGAGGCGGCCGCGGCCATCGACAGGACGGCGGCCGCGCTCGTCCTCGACCCCGCCGACCTGGCCAGACGCGCCCGCCAGTCGGCCAACCCGGTCGTGCCGCTGGTCTCGGACCTGCGGCGGGCCGTGCCGGGGGCGGCCTCGTACGCGCACCTGGGGGCGACCAGCCAGGACATCCTGGACAGCGCGGCCATGCTCGTGGCCACGCGGGCGGTACGCGCCATCGTGGGCGATCTGAGCGCGATCATGCGGGAGCTGTGCGAGCTGGCCGAGCGGCACAGGGGCACGGTGATGGCCGCGCGGACGCTGGGGCAGCAGGCGGTGCCGACCACGTTCGGGCTGAAGGCGGCGGGGTGGCTGGCCGGGCTCCTGCGCGCCCGTGCCCGGCTCCGCGAGCTGCGCCTGCCGGCCCAGCTGGGCGGCGCGGCCGGCACCCTGGCCGCCGTCGCCGAACGGGCGCAGGCCGGTCCCGTCACCGCTCTGATGCTCGTCGAGGTGTTCGCCGAGGAGATCGGGCTGGCGGCGCCCGCGATCCCGTGGCACGCCGAGCGCTCCGCCGTCACCGAACTGGGCGCCGCGCTCGCCGGCACGGCCAGGGCGCTCGGCAAGCCGGCCACCGACATCGTGCTCATGGCGCAGACCGAGGTCGGGGAGGTGGCAGAGTCGTCCACCGGCGGTTCGTCGGCCATGCCGCAGAAGCGCAACCCGGCGCTCTCCGTTCTCGTGCGGTCGGCCGCGCTCCAGGTGCCCGCGTACGCGCAGGTGCTGGGACAGGTCGGCGAGCATGAGCGGGCAGCGGGGGCCTGGCAGGCGGAGTGGCTGCCGCTGCGCGAGGCGCTCCGGCTCACGGGCGGCGCGGCCGAGACCGCGGCGGAGCTGGTGGCCGGGCTGCGGGTGTTCCCCGACCGGATGCGCGCCAACGCCGAGCTGACCGGCGGCCGCCTGGTCGCCGAACGCCTCTCCGCCCACCTCGACCCGCGGACACTCAAGCAGGTCCTGGCCACGGAGGACTCACGGCTTCCTCTCCCCGATGAGCTGCTCGATCCGGAGGCCTACCTCGGCGCGGCTGCTGAGCTGGTTGACCGCATTCTCGCCACCTATCGGGAGCAACCGTGAAACTCCACCACCGCATCGACGGCCCGTCCGACGCGCCGCTGCTGGTGCTCGGGCCCTCGCTCGGCACCACGATGGAGGTCTGGGAGCCCCAGCTGCCCGCGCTCACCGACTCCTGGCGGGTCCTCAGGTACGACCTGCCGGGCCATGGCGGCTCGCCGGCGGTCGCGGCCGGGTTCACGATCGACGACCTGGCGCGGGCCGTACTCGATCTCGTAGAGCCCGAGCGGTTCGCGGTCGGCGGCATCTCGGTCGGCGGCGCGATCGCCACGACCATCGCGACGCGCGCCCGGCACCGGGTGCGCAAGCTGGTGCTCTGCTGCACGTCGGCCAGGTTCGGCGAGCCGGGGCCGTGGCTGGGGCGGGCGGCGCTGGTGCGCGGCAAGGGGGTGGCGGCCCTCGTGCCGACGCTCAAGGCCCGCTGGTTCACGCCCGACTTCGAAGGACAGTGGGTGTTCGACCAGCTGGTGGGGGTGGACGCCAAGTCGTACGCCGCCTGCTGCGAGGCCATCGCCGCCTTCGACCTGACGCGCCGCCTGGGGGAGATCACCGCGCACACGCTGGTCATCGCCGGCGCCCAGGACCCGGCCACGCCGCTCGACCAGGCGCTCACGCTGGCCAACAGCATCCCGGGAGCGTCCCTGACGGTGGTGCCGCGTGCCTCGCACCTGGCCAACGTGGAACGCCCCAAGGCGGTCACCGCCGCCATCGTCGGCCATCTGTCCGGCGACCAACCGCCTCCCGCGGAGGACGGCCTGGCGGCGGGAATGCGTACCAGGCGCGAGGTGCTCGGGGACGCACACGTCGATCGGGCGGTCGCCGCCACCACGGACTTCACCCAGGACTTCCAGGAGCTGATCACCCGCTACGCGTGGAACGAGATCTGGAACCGGCCCGGCCTCGACCGGCGCACCCGCAGCTGCGTCACGCTCACCGCGCTGGTGGCGCGGGGCCACCTGGACGAGCTCGCCATGCACGTCCGCGCGGCTTTACGCAACGGGCTCACGCGGGACGAGATCAAGGAGGTGCTGCTCCAGACGGCCGTCTACTGCGGGGTCCCGGCCGCCAACGCCGCCTTCGCGGTGGCCCGCCGCACCCTCGCGGAAATCGACGCGGAGGGCCGTTGACCTTGGGAGATGCTTTACAGTTGGTTGGTGGTCTTTGAGGAAGGGTGGGCGGCTACGCCCCTGCGCTGGCTGATGAACACGCTGGGCGACGCACAGTTCGCCCGGATGGACCGCGACCCGGGGCTGGTGGCCGCGGTCGACCAGCACGCCGCCGTGCTGCGTGACGCGATCCCGCTCGACCGGGAGACGCTGGGCGACTACCTGCTCGGCTTCCTCGACGAGCTGCGGCAGCGCGGCTGGATCTTCACCGGCGAGCCGGACGCGGCCGCGCTCCGGCTGACGGCCGTCTGCTGGCTGGCGCGCGAACAGGGCTTCCTGGAAGACGGCCTCCCCGCCTGATCCGCACGGCACGGCGGACGCCGTCCTCCCCGAGCGGGGCGCCCGCCGGACGCGGTCACTCCGGAGGCATCTCCGAACGCGGCGGCATGTCCGTACGCGGCGGCATCTCGGAGCGCGGCGGCATGTCCGTGCGCGGCGGGGTGGTCGTGGCCGCCGGGCCCGTGCGGATGGGGGTGGTCTCCTCCGACATCGCCCGCGCGTCCTCGCGGCCCCGCTGGTACGCCTCCGCGTGCGCCCTCGCCTGCGGCGCCTCCCGCTCGATGCGGCCCAGCCAGCGCTCCCAGCGCTGCTGCATCGGCCGGACGAGCCCGCCGCCGAAGCCGATCGCCGCGATCGCGCCGAGGGTGGCGAGCACCGTGATCAGCACCGGCGTCGTGACGGTCGTGGCCACGCCGATCTGGTTGAGCGCCGCGATGATGCCCAGCGCCCAGATGAAGACCGCGGCGGCCGACGCCAGCCAGCGGCCGTACGAGAGCCCGCCGAGCATCCCCTCGACGATGTCCCTGACGCCCTTGGCCACCGCACCCGCGACCACGATGATCACGATGGCCACCAGTGCCAGCGGCAGCCAGGCGACCACGCCGTTCAGCAACGACGAGATCGGGTTGGGCCCGAACACGCTGAAAGCCAGCTGCAGGGTGACCAACAGGATCGCGTAGAAGACGATCTTCGCGAGCAGGCTGCTGGCGTCGTACTTACTGCGCTCCAGCCACCGCTGCACACCGCTGCGCTCCACCGCCCGGTCGAAGCCGACACGTTCGAGGATCTTGTCGACGATCTTCTCCAGCGCCTTGGCCACGAGGTAGCCGATGACGAGAATCACCAGCATCGCGACCAGCTTCGGAACGAACGTCGCGATCGACCGCCAGGCGTCTGAAATGCCTTGGCCTATGTTGATGTCCACGGTTTCCTCCTCTGAGGAGCCAATGCAACGGCGCTACCCGTACCGAATCGGTGTATGCACGCAGCGCAGTCGAAACTTCGCACAAGGCGACATCGCACCGGGGCGGCCGCTAGGGTGATCGTCATGCACCGCAGCCGGATGTACGCCCTCCTCATCGACACCCCCGCGGCCGAGGCCGAGCAGGCGGCGACGTTCTGGGCGGGGGCGCTCGGGGCCACCGCGAGCCCGCTCACCGGATATGAGCAGTTCACCTCCCTGCACGGGGCCGTTCCCGGCCTCGACGTGGCCGTCCAGGCGGTGGACGACGCGCCCCGCTTCCACGTCGACATCGAGACGGACGACGTCGAGGCCGAGACCCGTCGGCTGGTGGCGCTCGGGGCGGCGGAGGTGTCGCGGTGGCAGGAGTGCCGCATCCTGCGGGCGCCCGGCGGGCACGTGCTCTGCGTGCTGCCCGCGGAGAGCGACCGGTTCGAGGCGGAGGCCAAGACCTGGCCCTGAGCCCCGGAGGTCAGCACGGGTTCAGGCCCGCTCGAGGTGGACAAGGTCGGAGGCGACGGTGGCGAACGTTCGGCCAGGCGGCGGGCCGCCGGCTCCCCTTCATGAGGCCGAGCGGACGTTCACCGAGCACCGCGCTCTGCTGAATGCCGTGGCCTACCGGGTGCTGGGCAGCGTCACCGAGGCCGAGGACGTGGTGCAGGACGCCTGGCTGCGCTGGAGCCGCGTGGACGTGGCCGCCGTCGCGGACGCCGAAGGCTATCTGGTGCGGGTCGTCATCCGGCTGGCGATCGACCGGCTGCGCAGCGCACGCGTACGGCGCGAGTCCTATGTCGGGCCGTGGCTGCCCGAGCCGATGCTCACGCGCCCGGATGTCGCCGAGGACGTGGTGCTCGCCGACTCGGTGTCGACGGCGATGCTGCTCGTGCTGGAGATCCTTTCGCCGATGGAGCGTGCGGTGTTCGTGCTGAGCGAGGCCTTCGGCTACAGCCACGCCGAGATAGCGCGGTTCGTCGGGCGTAGCCACGCGGCGGTGCGGCAGATCGCGCACCGCGCCAAGAAGGCGGTCGATGAACGGCGCCACCGCTACGACACCGACCAGGCGACCAGGCAGGAGGCCACCGAGCGGTTCCTGGCCGCCTGCCTCGGCGGCGACCTGAAGGCCCTGATCGAGGTGCTGGCACCGGACGTGACGATGCTGAGCGACGGCGGCGGCCTCACCGGCGCGCCCCGAAAGGCGATCCACGGACATGAGTACGTGGCCCGCGCGATCGTCGTTCTCTCCAAGCGCATGCCTGACGACTCGCACGCTCAGGTGCTCCAGGTCAACGGCGGCCCGGGGATCGTCGTCCGCTCGGGACCCACGCCGGTATTGGCGATCACTCTGCAGTCGCTGGACGGGGCGATCAAGACGGTGCACGTGGTCAGCAACCCGGAGAAGCTTGCCGGCGTGGCGCCATGACCTATGTCACATGAGCACGTTGTCACTCCCCGGGGCGCCGCCCCGTCCGTGAGGCGACCGATCAGCCGTCGTCCTCACGGAGAAGGAGACCTTCGTGTTCGCCGTCTACCTTGCAGTCACGCTCCTCGCCTCGGCGATCAACGGCCTGGCCGCCATCGCCAACCTCATCGGCCACGACTACCCCGGACGCCAGGCGGACAGCATGCGCGTGCCCCGGTCCTGGATGCTCCCGTTGGGCCTGCTGCTGGGGGCGGGCGCGCTGGGGCTGCTGGCCGGGTTCGCCGTGCCGGCGCTGGGCACGCTCGCCGCCGGTGGCCTGGTGCTGTACTTCATCGGGGCGTTCGCCGCCCACCTGCGGGCCCGCCAGTACCACTTCGGCCCCTGGGCGCTGTTCTTCTCCGCGGCGGTGGCCGCCCTGGCCGTGAACCTGGCCTATCACGGCCCCTGGTGATTCCGCGGGCGTCGTGATCAGGACCCTTGTTCGCCCCTCGCGGCCTTCAGGTGCGCGGCCGCGGCCTGCTCGAGATGGACGAGGTCGGAGGCGACGGTGGCGAACGTGAACCCCTCGGCCAGCCGCCGGGCCGCCAGTTCGCCGGACGGGTTGTGGATCCCGGCCGCGATCCCGGCGTCCCTGGCGGCCGTGCCGATCTTCACCAGCGCGGCCTCGAACACGTCGGCGACCTCGGGGTCGTTCGGGAACCTGCCGCCCACGGCCAGGCACAGGTCGGACGGGCCCACGTACACGCCGTCGAGGCCCGGCGTGGCGCAGATCGCCTCGATGTCCGCCAGCCCGTCCGGCGTCTCGATCATGGCCAGGACCAGCACGCTCTCGTCGGCCTCCGCGGGGGTGGGGCCGATCCTCAGCATGGAGCGCATGGGGCCGTACGAGCGGCGGCCCTCGGCGGGATAGCGGGCGGCGGACACGGCGCGGGCCGCGTCCTCGGCGCTGTCCACCAGTGGCACGATCACGCCGCCCGCGCCGAAGTCGAGCGCCCGGCCGATGGCCGCCGGCGCGCCGGACTCGACGCGCACCAGGCCGACCGAGCGGCCGCCCGCGTCGATCGCCATGAGGTTGGACAGCAGCCCCGCGTTGCCGATCAGCCCGTGCTGGGCGTCCAGCGCGACGTAGTCGTACCCCAGCCTGGCCAGGCGCTCGGTGGCGACCGGGGCGTCGAGCACCACCCAGTAGCCGACGCACTGTTCGCGATTGCGGATCTTCCTGGCCAGCTCGGCCGCGGTCATGCGTGATCGATCTCCTCTTGAGAGGGTGTGCGACACGTTCGCGTTACTTGCTGGCAACTGTGGCATATGCTGCGTGATTCGTGCAATACTCGCCGCGTGATCTGCGCAATCAATGGTGAGCGGCGTGTTCGTCCTGGCGGATGACCTCACCGGCGCGGCGGAGACGGCGGCGGCCCTCATGTCGCCCGCCCGTCCCGCGCGCATCGCGCTGTCCGGCCCGGCGCCGGCGGCTCCCGCCGTGGTCGCCGACCTCGACAGCCGCCACCACCCGAGGGCATTCGACCTGGTACGGGAGGCGCTCCGGCAGGCGGGCGACCGGCAGGTCTTCGTCAAGGTCGACTCGCTGCTGCGGGGCAACGTGGCCGCCACGGTCTCCGCCTGCCTCGACGCCCCGGTCGTCCTCGCCCCGGCCCTGCCGTCCGCCGGTCGCACCGTCGTGGACGGAGTGCCGTACATCCAAGGGGTTCCCCTGCGCGAAACGCGCGCCTGGCGCGCAGAACGCCGCCCCGCACCCGCCTCCGTGGCCGAGGCGCTGGGCGACGTCCCATGGGTCCACGTGCCCGTGGGCGCCGACCTGTCGGGGGTCGTGGCGGCCGGGCGGGTGGCCGTGTGCGACGCGGAGACGGACGCCGACCTGGACGCCATCGTGGCCGCCGCGCTCCGGGGCCCGGCCCGTACGCGCCTGGTGGGGGCGGGCGGCCTCGCCGCCGCCCTCGGCCGCGCGCTGGGCGGGCGGCCCGGTCGTTGTGAGGTGCCGCGTGGGGACGGACGGCTGCTGGCGGTGGTGGGCACGGCGGAGCCGGCGGCGGCCGAGCAGGTCGGATTGCTGATCGAACACGGTTTCAGGAACGTCGCGCTCGACGGTGCCACGGGAGCCGCGCTCACCCCCGCGGCGAGACGCGTACGAGATGCCCTGGCGGCAGGACCGGCCGTCCTGACCGTGCGAGGACCGGCCCCCTCCACCCTCACCCGCACGCTCGGCGAGCTCGTGCGCGAGGCGCTCGGCGGAGTCCCGGCCGATCTGGTCCTGACCGGTGGGGAGACGGCCAGGCGGGTCCTGGACGCGCTGGGTGTACGTGAGCTGATCCCCGTGGACCAGGTCCACCACGGCGCCGTTCACAGCCGCACTCCTGAGGGCCACTCGGTGGTCACCAGGCCGGGCAGCTTCGGGGACGTCGACAGCCTCCTCCGCATAGCAGCCCATCTCGACCCGCACCTCCTCCACCCGAAATCGAAAGGGTATGAACCGTTGCCGGCGCTCGCTACGTGTACCTGTGGTTGCCCGACGAACTGTTATTGGTTTTCTGGGCCGATCGACCGCGACTGAAGGTAATCAGATGGTAATGTTCAGTAACAGCCGGGTGCCTGACTGGCGCCCGGTCCCCGCCCCCATTGGTGTTCGCACCAACGGGACAGCGTCCGGCGGGGCGGTGGCCCAAGAGCCGCACTCCCTCCAGGAATGCAGAGTCAGGCCCCGACAACGCGGCTCTCACCCACGGTCCGCCCGGCTCGCCGGACGGACGCGGCATCGGCTTCCACCAGATCGCATCCTGGCCTCGGCCGGCAAGCGACGAGGCCACGCTGATGTCCGTTTTACTCATGTAAACACAGAGAGCTGAAGACGCTGATATGAGCAGCAGTACCCCTCTCATCGCCCTCACCATGGGGGACGGCGCCGGCGTGGGCCCGGAGGTGATCGTCGGCGCGCTCCTCGCCCCCGGGACCGCCACGTTCTGCCGCCCGGTGGTCATCGGCGACGCCGCGCGCCTGCGCAAGGCCGCCGGTTTCCTCGGCGTGCGACCTGAGGTGGTCACCGTGTCCGAGGTGGGGGACGCGGAGTTCCGGAAGGGGCGCATCAACGTCATGGACCCCGGCCTGCTCCCCGACGACCTGCCGTGGGGCGCGGTGTCGCCGGTCGCGGGCCACGCGGCCTACGAGTACGTACGGCTGGCCGGCGAGCTGGCGATGTCCGGCGACGTACAGGCGATCTGCACGGCCCCGCTGAACAAGGAGGCCCTGCACGCGGCCGGGCACGTCTACCCCGGCCACACCGAGCTGCTCGCCCACCTCACGGGGACCGAGGAGGTGTCGATGATGCTCTCCACCCCCAAGGTCAAGGTCATCCACGTCACCACCCACGTCGGCCTGATCGACGCGGTCGCCCGGATCGAGCCGGGGCTGGTGGAGCGGACGATCCGGCGGGGCGAGGCGGCCATGCGCGGCTCCGGCGTCGCCCGCCCCAAGATCGGCGTCTGCGGCATCAACCCGCACGCGGGGGAGAACGGCCTGTTCGGGTACGGCGAGGAGGAGGAGAAGATCGTCCCCGCGGTCGAGCGCCTCAAGGCCGAGGGCATGGACGTCCATGGCCCGCTGCCCGCCGACACGGCGTTCTTCCTGGCGGGCCGCGGCGACTACGACCTGATCGTCGCGATGTACCACGACCAGGGTCACGGCCCGGTGAAGATCCTGGGGCTGGAGGCGGGCGTCAACATCACGGTCGGCCTGCCGGTGATCAGGACCTCCGTGGACCACGGCACCGCGTTCGACATCGCGGGGAAGGGCGTGGCGGACGCCGGTAGCATGATGGAGGCCCTCCGCCAGGCGGCAGAGCTGTCGTCCGCGCAGGGCGTGTGAGGGAGAGGGACCGTCGATGGGCCGCGCAGCACAGGCTCGCCGGGACGAGATCGTCCGCCTGGCCACCACCACGGGCCTGGCCAGCGTCGAGGAGCTGTCGGCCCAGCTGGGCGTGACGGCCTCCACCATCCGCCGCGATCTGGCCCACCTCAAGGCCGCGGGTCTGCTGGCCCGCACGTACGGCGGCGCCATGGCCGTGGTCACCCACCCGGAGGCCTCGCTCAGACAGCGCGTGGGCGAGGCCTTCGAGGCGAAGCGGGCCATCGCGGCCTGGGCCGCCACCCAGATCCGCCCCGGCGAGACGATCCTCCTGGACGCCGGCTCGACCACGGGCGCCCTGGCCCACGAGCTGAGACAGGCCGTGGACCTGACGGTTGCCACGACGGGCCTGAACGCCCTCCAGGAACTGGCCGGGGCGACGGGCGTCCACGTCGAATGCCTGGGCGGCACACTGCGCCACGTGAGCCAGGGCTTCATCGGCCCGCTCACGGAGGCGGCGCTGAGCAGGATGACGTTCGACCGCGTGTTCCTGGGCGCCGACGGGGTGACGGCGGAGGACGGCATCTGCGAGGCGAGCCTGCAGCAGACCCACTTGAAGGAGCTGATGATGGCCCGCTCCCGCCACGTCTACCTGCTGGTCCACGCCGCGAAACTGGGCCGCCGCCCCTTCCACGCCTGGGCCCGCATGCCCGAGACCTGGACCCTGGTAACGGACGCCACCGCCACCCCTGAGTCCTTGGCCCCCTTCAGGGCGATGGGCGTGCAAACCATCCTCGCCACCCCGTAGGCGGGCCAGAATCCACCCACCCCTTGCCCTACTGGGTGGTCATGCGACCGACACCCGCTCCGGCTCGGGCGCTTTCCCAAGACGCTTTCGCCAGCCCTCAGACATCCACACAGGTGAACTCAGTGACCGGCGACGACTTGGGCACCTTCACGTCGCATCATGCGACGACGGGGTTCCCGTGCATCCTCTGTAGCCATTCAGCCAGGGCGGCGTAGTCGGCGTCGCCGAGACCTCGACGGGCGTCGACACGATGGAGTAGGGCATGTCCTCGATGGTGTGCGGATACCCAGACTCGATCGACGTCGGTGATCTCATCGTCGACCCAGGCGAATGAGCGTCCCGCTGCCCAGCCGACGAGAGCACGGGTCTTCCAGTGCATCCCGTGCCGCTCGTCCTCTTCATCGACGTCGGACGGCTCCGGCCAGACCACCACTGGCAACGGCGGCAGGCCGAGCCGTGGTGCGATGCACTCGTTGGCATCGTTCATCCATGTCGTGGCCCAGACCAGATCGCACGGCAGTGCCGTCAATCGGGGCCCGTGCGCGGGATCGACCCTGGCCAGAAGCGGATTCGAGGCGGTTCCTCGTGGTTCGTGACTCGTCTGATAGGTCGGGTGCCCGTCCGGGCACTGCTCCGGTGCGGCGCCGAAGGGAATGAGTGGTCCGTCGACATCGAGGAAGAGCAGCGGGCGCTGGGCAGGACCGGTCACGGCTGCACGATAGCGGCTAGCACATAGGAAAGCGGCAAGGTGACCGAACACAGCCGCCGCCAGCCAGACCGGCTCGCCGAACTGACGACCATTGACAGGCAAGCTCGACAGCCCGCTGCTATGAGGGAAGATCCGATCGCGTCAGCGCCAATGGTCAGGGTTCCGTGCGCCGGTCGATGCCGAGCGTGGCGATGAGGTCCTCGTGCAGCTCGAACCAGACCCGATGGCAGGAGTCGACGTCGGTACGGTCGACCCAGGCGCCCTCCCCGTCCTGTACGCGCGCCAGAGCCGCGGCGAACCGCGTGTCGTATCCGCGGAACCGGGTGAGGACGCTCGCGAGCCGGCCTGCGAGTGGCGTGAGCGCGTGGCCGACGCCGGCGAGCTCGTAGAGGATCCTGGCGTCCCAGGCGGGGTCGGAGTGGTCGTTGGTGGCGAGCCGATCGCCGCCGGTGGGCCGGAGCTGCCAGTCGGTGCAGGCCCGTTGCAGGACGGCGTTCAGCGGGAGGAACTCGCGGTAGACGTCACGGACCTCCTCTGCACCGCCGACGAGGGCAAGCTCGGCCGCGAGCCGGCGCTCGTTCTCGGCTCGGCCCGATTCGGTCAACGACCAGCCTCCGCTGCCGGCGAAGGACGTGTACTGGACCCAGCCGCGCGCCTCGGCGTCGTACAGCGCCTCTTTCGTCTCGGCCGGGTCGAGCCCGTACCGATCGGCGAGCACAGGGGTGTCCACGAACCCGGTGATGCGTACGGCGTGCAAGGCCAGGAGGTCGAGTGCGGAGTCCCGCGTCACGAGTCGGCCTCCTGTCGTGCCGTGAGGCGGTTGAAGTGCTGCTGGCACGCCTGCGGCGAGTTGAACCCCATCGCCTGCGCCATCTGCGCCCAGGTCAGCCCCGCGCTGCGGGCCATGAACAGCAGGCCGGACTCGAGCCCTTCGACCTCGGCGCGGGCGGCGGGCAGGAGGGCGAGCGCGCTCAGGACATCCTCTGAACCCAGGTCGGCGTGGCGCCAGACGGCGAACTGCACGAGGTCGACCGCCGACGGTGGGACGGGCGGGGGCCGCCAGGGGCGGGCGTCGAGCGCATCCGCGCCTCGGCTCAGCAGACGCTCGCGCGCCTGCCGCTCACGGTGAGCCTGGTCATGTTCAGCGTGCGCTGCGTGTGAGATCTCCTGCTTGCGTGGCATGTCACTCATGATGCAGAATCAACAGAACGTTGTCAATAAAATGTTGAAAGGCAGGGGCACGTGATCGTAGCCTTGGCGGAGGCCGTCCCCGACACCTGCGGGGGCAAGGCCGGCGCACTCGGCGCGTTGCTCCGCGCGGGGCTGCCGGTGCCCGACGGTTTCGTCCTCCCGTTCGCCGTGTACGCCGCCGCCGTTCGCGACCTGGACCTCGGCGGGCCGGACGATCCTGACGCGGCGCGGCGGGCGATCGAGGCCCGCCCGGTCCACGCCGCCGTGGTCGACGCGCTGGGACGCGCGCTCGACGAGCTCGGCGATCCGCCCGTGGCGGTGAGATCGTCGGCCGCGAACGAGGACACCGGTCAGGCGTCGGCGGCCGGTCAGCACGAGAGCTTCCTCGCGGTACGCGGAGTCGGCGAGGTCGCCGATGCCGTACGCGCCTGCTGGGCCTCGCTGTTCACGCCCCGCGCCGTCGACTACCACGGCGCCTCCGGCCACGACGATCTCGCGATGGCCGTCATCGTCCAGCGCCATCTGGATGCCGAGGTGTCCGGGGTGATGTTCACGCCCGCGGACCCGGACGACCCGACTGAGATCGAGGCGTCCTGGGGTCTCGGCCCCAGCGTCGTCGGGGGCACGGTCACCCCTGACGCCTACCGCGTCGCCGAGGACGGGTCGGTCACCCGCACCATCGCCGACAAACGGATCCGCCTTGACCGGCGCGGCACGCAGCTCGTCGCTCGCGACGTGCCCGCCCCCGCGCGGGACCAGCCGGCGATCGACGACGCGACCGCCGTACAGCTCGCCAGGCTGGGCAAGGAGATCGCCGCCGCATTCGGCGGAGCGCAGGACATCGAGTGGTCGATCGTCGACGGCCACGTCTGGATCCTGCAGGCCCGGCCGGTCACCGCCGCGCCCCCACCGCCTTCCGCCACCGCGCACGGCGCGGCCGGCGCGCTCACCGGGACACCGGGCAGCCGCGGGACCGTGACCGGCACCGCGAGGATCGTCCGCGGTCCCGGCGACTTCGCGCGCGTGCGTCCGGGCGACATCCTCGTCTGCCCCTTCACCGACCCCGCCTGGACGCCGCTGCTGCGCATCGCCGCCGGCGTCGTCACCGAGATCGGAGGCGTGCTCTCCCACGCCGCGATCGTCGCCCGCGAGCACGGCATCCCCGCGGTCCTCGGCGTCCCGAACGCGACCGCCAGGCTCCGCGACGACACCGTCATCACCGTCGACGGTGCCGCAGGCACCGTCACGGCGGCGAACGCGTAACCGATCACACCCCTGGAAGGAGATGGGACGGCGCCTCGTCCCTCATCACTCATGGCAACTCGATACCTCTACCTCGCACGCCATGGCGCGGCCGACGCGTTCGGGAACCTCACCGACGTCGGGCACCGGCAGTCGAGCCTGCTGGGCGAACGGCTCGCCGGCGGGCGCGTCGACGCCGTGTGGCACTCCCCGCTGCCACGCGCCGTCGCAAGCGCGCGCGAACTCGCCCGGCAGCTGCCGAACGTGCCCGTGGCCGAGGCCGCCGAACTCGTCGACCACGTGCCCTACGTTCCCGGCGCGGCGGAAACGCCCCCGTCCTGGCTCGGCTTCTTCGACGGCTACGACCCCGCCGAGGCCGCCGCGGGCCACAAGCAGGCCGAGGAGCTGGTCGCCCGGTTCGCGAACGTCCCCGACGCCGACAGCCATGAGGTGCTGGTGACGCACGCCTACCCGATCGCGTGGCTCCTGCGGCACGCGCTCGACGCGCCGCCCGCCCGGTGGCTCGGGCTGAACAGCGCCAACACCGCGCTGACGGTCATCGAGTACCGCGACGGCCTGCCGCCCACGGTCGTGATGTTCAACGACATGAGCCACCTCCCGGCCGACCTGCGCTGGACCGGCTTCCCCGAAAGCAGGAGGCCGTGAGGTAGGTCGCCGTCACCGTCGCTTCGGAGGCCTGCGGTAGGTGGCGACCTTGTCGCCCAACCCTGGCTGCTGTGCGACCAGAGCGGCCAGACCGTCGTGGCGGCAGCGGTAACGGCGATCTCTTGATTGTGTCAAGAGTTGAAGATATAAAGAGATGGTGGTGCGTGAGGAGACCCCTGAGGACGCGTTCTTCCGCGAGCTCGGCGGCGCCTGCGCCGAGCTGCGGCAGGCATTCGCCAGGCATGTGGGTATGAGCCCCCACCGGGTACAGCTCCTCATCCGTCTGTGGCGCGACGGCGAGACCAGCCACAGCGACCTGCGCCGGACGCTGGGCATCGACGGTGCGAGCGTCACCCGGCTGGTGAAGGAGTTCGAGGCCGAAGGGCTGGTCGGCCGGCGTCTGGACCCGGCGGACAACCGCTACACCCTGGCCGCGCTGACCACCGCGGGCGAGCGGGCCGCGGCCGATCTGGAGCGATCGCACCAGGTGTACCAGGAGCGGCTGCTGCACGGCGTCGCCCCGGAGCAGCGGGAGATCGTGCTGAGTGTGCTACGCCGTGTCCGCGCGAACATCATCGAACAGGAGAGGCCATGATCGAGGACTTGCGGGCCGCTGCCCGGCGCATGTACGACGCGTTCAACACCCACGACCACGCGGCCGCGGCGGAGATCTTCACGGCGGACTTCTACAGCCACCCCATGGACACGACCGGGCCGGAAAGCGTCACCCGGTCGTGGCAGCGGTTCCACGAAACGTTCCCTGAGGCCCGAGTCGTGGTCGAGGACATGATCGTCGAGGGGGACACGGTCGCCGTCCGTACGAGTGTGCACGGCATTCCCGATACGCAGCCGCCGACCATGCTGGAGATGTTCCGGGTGCGCGACGGGCGTATCGCTGAGCTGTGGGGGCTGTCGTCGCTGCGACGCGACTCTTAGGGCCAGGCCGCTGCCGGCATGCCCAGGAGCTCGGGGCCTGTTCGTTGGTACGTCACCCTTGCCCAAGGCGTACGTGACATTGGAGACGTACGCGGGCACCAGCCCGCGCGGTCATGAAGACGGCCCCACCGCACGGTCTGACACTGTTGGCAAACTGATCAAAGACTGGCTATGAAGGAATTGGCCTACTCTCCGCGCCGACATCGGACCTCACCTCGGCTGTGACGCCACGGCTTCGCAGCCGGGTCTTCAGAAACTCCATCTCCGCCAGAGTCCCGACCAAGCCGGTGTCAGTGAGCTCGTCGGCCAGTTCACGAGCCCGGGGGAGCGACACCTGCGAGACCTCCCGCACAACCTTCATAACCGAGACCAGGCTCGACACCTGACCCACCACACACAGTCGGCTCGGCCCATGCTTTGCCAGCAGGGCGTTGCGGACGTCCTCCGGCGCCTGACCTGGGCCCGAGTGCTCACACCCGCCATCACCGCAGGACGCGCAGGAGAACTCGGCATCCCACCACAGTTGGTTGCGGTGGATGAACTGGTTCACCTGGCGGACCAAGGTGCCCCCGCAACCATCACAACGCGATTCGATCTTTGCCGTCTGCTCTGTCATCCGGACACCAACGCTCCCGTCGCCGCTCCGAGCCGGCGGGCTCGGTGCAGCCAAGATAGTCGTTCACGTCACACCACATAGATCGCTGACGGCGCCTCAGTCTGTGGCGAGGGCCGGTTGTGCCGAGCCTTGGCGGCATGCCCGTCAGCCGAGAGACGGCATCACCAGTGATAGGCGCGGCCAGCCGTGTTCCCGCTCGGCGGCTCTGACCAGCCGCGCCAGCGTGTTCCGCGTGCCAGCGTGCCCCAGGAGGACAAGGCAGACCAAGGTCAAGACTCAGCGCAGGAACCGCGCTAAGAGCGACGCTGCGACGCTCTTCCCGACGCCTGAGGTAGCAGCCTAGCTATCGGCCAGAACAGCCCCCGGGCTTTCGGGCTGGGGACTGTTCGTCGGCACGCATCCCGCATCCCGGAGACTGGTACGTGAACTGGCAGACGTACGCGGCCATCGGCAGGACGCGAGAGCCCTGCACGGGTGTAGTGCTCCTGGTCGGGGCGACGGGACGCAAGCGATGTACCGTACGATCAGTTGATCTTCTATTCGTCCTAGCGCGCGTTCCCATCGAAATACGAAAAGGGGTCACCTCGTGGGTGTTACAGCAACCTTCCGAAGTGTCACTGAACAGCAGATCGCCCGCGCCAGGCAAGACGCGTCGTACGCCGCGCAGCTTCTATCCGAGGTTCCAGAGGGTGACGAGACCCCGCTCGACTCGAAGCTGAGCGTCCAGCTGTCAGCGATCGTCTAATTGAGCCGGGCAACGATCACGGAATTGAGCCACTGAAGACGCTGACCCGTTTGGAGCCGATGCCCAATATCTTCCGTTGTGACGGTATTCCTGTGAGTTCGGCACTGTGCTTGGGGCTTCGATTGCCTCGGCTTGATCAGGAGAGATGAAAAGGCAAACCGTTGCCGTGCGGCCGACGAAGGAGGTCGTGCGGCGCCGATCGCCCCAGCCCTGTCGGGAGCTGTGCCATCGCAGGGCGATCGCCGGGCGGTGCTTCGCGTGTCGAACAGGGCGATGCGGGATGAATTGCTAGGCTATTGGTCGATGGCCGACAACATGACCCGCCGGCTGACCGGCACGGCCACCTCGACCTGGCGCGACCCCGTCCCGGCGCCGGCCTAGCGAGCGGGGGCGTCGATGCGGGAGTTCCTTGAGCGCCTGGCCGAGCGCCAAGCCGCCGCCCAGGCCGAAGCAGGCGCCGGACGGCCTGCGGGTCAAGGACATCTGCCGCCTGTTGAACACCGGAACCGATCACACCCACACCGAGAGCCTGCGCGCCAAGCTCAAACGCATGGTCGCCCGTGGCGTCCTCACCGAACCCGAACCCGGCTTATTCATACTGCCCAGACCGGGTCACGACGCATAGCAGCCGCTGCCCAAGTCAGACCGGACGGAGGCTCACAGAACGCCCTCTGAGGTGTTCGAGCCACGGTCGGTGTGGAACACGGCGCCGGGCTGGAGCAGGCCGGTGCCGGCGGCCATCAGGATCGCGTCCTTGACCAGCTCGGTGCGGTAGTGGTCGGCCATCGCCCAGCCCAGCACCGCCTTGCTGTGGCAGTCGATCACTGTGGCCAGGTAGAGGAAGCCCTCCCACGTGCGGATGTAGGTGACGTCGCCGACCAGCTTGGTGCCCGGCCGCTCGGCGGTGAAGTCGCGGCCGACCAGGTCGGGGATGCCACGGTAGTCACCCTGGATGGTGGTGGCCGGCCGAAACGCCCGCACCTGAGCCGGAACCAGGCCCTGCTCGCGCATCAGGGCGCGCACCAGCTCGGCCGAGCAATGCTCGCCACGGCGGGCCAGGGCGGCATGCACCCCCCGGTAGCCATAAGTCTCGTGCGAGCCGGCGAAGATCTCAGCGACCGACGCGGCCAGCAGGGCCCGGCGTTGCGCGGTGGCCGAGGCCGGCCGCTCACGCCACTCGTAGAAGCCCGAGCGCGACACGCCCTCAGCGCACTCGACGGTGACGGTTCCTGCCCCAGCCGCTTTCGGGGTGCTCGTGGATATTGTTCATCCCATGGACGTCATCGACGCCGTTGTCGGCAGCCTGCGCGTGGGAGACGCCTACGGGCGGCGGGTCGGCCAGCGTGGAGAGTGGGGCCTGCGTTTCTCTCGTTTCGACGGCGCCGGCTTTCATGTCGTGCTCGCCGGTACGGGTTGGGTCGCGGCCGGGGCCATGAATCCGATACCGATCGGTCCCGGCGACGTCGTACTGGTCCCGCATGGTGCCGGGCACGCTCTGACCCACACCCGGGGGTACGCCGCGCTACTCTCCGACGTGACGACGGTCGCCGACACCGATGATCAGCCGTACGACTTCGAGTTTCTGTGCGGCGCTTACCGGCTGAGCCAGACGCCGCCCCACCCGTTTCTCGGCCAGCTGCCGGATGTCGTCGTCGTCCATCCGCGCGGTGACGACGACCGGGCCGAGCTCGGGGCACTCGCGAGCGCCCTCGACCACGACGTCAGGCGGTCCCGGGGTGGCAGCAGGGTGAGCCGGGCAGCCCTGGTCGACCTGATGGTGGTGCACTTGCTCCGTCAGGTAGCGGTGGAGCAGCGGATGACTGCCTGGCCGGCTGCCGCCGATCCGTTTCTGAGCCCGGCGCTGCGCGCCATGCACGAGGCACCCCAGCGGGCCTGGACCGCCGAGCAGCTTGGCGCGGTCTGCAACCTGTCGCGTGAGGCGTTCAGCCGCCGGTTCGCGTCCATGGTCGGCGAGCCTCCGATGACCTATCTGCGACAGCTCCGGCTGGCCGCCGGCGCGCGTCTGCTGCGGCAGACCGAGGAGCCGCTGGACGCAATCGCCCGCAAGGTCGGCTATTCAACGGGATTCGCCTTCGCGCACGCCTTCCGCCGTGAGTACGGCATCGCTCCCGGCCGCTTCCGGTCGGAGCCTCAGGTGGTGTCCCGGCCCTGAGCGCATCACGATCGCGCATGGGCCGGGCACAGTTGATCATGGTGGCGTCGCCCGCCGGATGATTCAGTCATCTCATGACGATCGTCGTACTGGGCGCTACAGGCAAGCTGGGACGGCAGGTCCTTCGCCGGCTCTGGAACCGTGGCGCAGCCGGGTCGGAGATCATCGCCGCCGGCCGGGACCTGGCGAAACTCAGCGATCAGGATTCGCGGGCGGTGCGGGTCGACTATGACGATCCTGCTTCGCTGCGCGTGGCGTTGCGCGGCGCCGATCGGGCGCTGCTCATCTCGGGTACCGAGCCCGGCCGCCGGGTCACGCAGCACGCCGCGGCCATCGACGCGGCTCACCAGGCCGGCGTGGGACTGCTGGCGCTGACGAGCACGCCAAACGCGACCGGTGCGGCGATGAGCATGGCCGAGGACCACGCCGCCACCGAAGCATTGCTACGCGACTCCGGGATTCCGTTCGTGATCCTGCGCAATTCCATGTACCTGGACCTGTTCGTCGAGCAGACGGTTCCGGTAGCGGTGACCCGCGGCGTGATCGTCGGCGCCTCGGGCAAAGGCCGGATCAGTCCCGCGAGCCGAGACGATCTGGGCGACGCGGCAGCCGAGGTGCTGACCGGGGAGGGTCATGCCGGCGCTGTCTACGAGCTCGGAGGGCAACGCTCGTACACGATGGATGAGGTGGCGGCCGCCATCGCCGACCGTTTCGGCACGGCCGTCGAGTACCGCGACGTCTCCGCCGGGGAGTTCAAGGACGTGCTGCTCGGGCAGGGCGTGCCCGAGCGGATGGCCGAGCTCTTCGCCGACACCCAGCTCGGCATCGCCCGCGGCGAGATGTTCGTGGACACCGGCGATCTGTCGCGTCTCATCGGCCGTCCCACTCAGACGTTGGACGAAGCACTGGCAAAGGCGGACCTGCGGTGATCGTTCCCATGTGGCACAGGTATGCCGCGTTATGAAAGGAGATCGTATGACCAGCGCAGCGTGGACCCTCATGATTCCGGCGCAGCGAGTGCAAGAGTTTCGTGACCTTCTCGCGGACCTGAACGGCGATCTTTCCGGTCTCGCCGACCGGGCCCGGCACGCGGGGTACCACCGCGAGCGGATGTGGTTGCAGCCGAACTCCGACGGCAGCGCGCAGCTCATCGTCCATCTCGAGCTCGACGATGGCGTCGATCTGCCGACGCTTGCCCAACGGCTGCTCACCTACGAATCCGACTTCACCCGGTGGTGGTCACCCCGATTCAGTTCTTTCGGATTCAGTGCCACCGTCGGTGAATTGCTGCTCTCCTGGGACGCCGCCGCCTGAATCCAGGAATCGCTCGTACCGAACATCACATCTGACAGGAGTTGCTCATGTCGTATATCAAGGTCGGAACCGAGAACAGCACCGATGTCGAGCTGTACTACGAGGATCACGGTGAGGGCCAGCCGGTCGTGCTCATCCACGGTTACCCGCTCGACGGCCACTCCTGGGAGCGGCAGAGCGCGGCGCTGCTCAAGGCCGGCTACCGCGTCATCACCTACGACCGCCGCGGCTTCGGCCGGTCCAGCCAGCCCACCACCGGCTACGACTATGACACGTTCGCCGCCGACCTGAACACCGTGCTCGAGAGCCTCGACCTCAACGACGTGGTGCTCGTCGGGTTCAGCATGGGCACCGGCGAGGTCGGCCGCTACCTCGGCCGCTACGGCTCCGGCCGGGTCGCCAAGGCCGCCTTCCTGGCCTCGCTCGAGCCCTTCCTGCTGCAGACCGGCGACAACCCCACCGGGGTGCCGCAGGAGGTCTTCGACGGCATCACGGCTGCGGTCACCGCCGACCGGTACGCCTACTTCACCGACTTCTACACCAACTTCTACAACACCGACGAGACCCTGGGCAGCCGCCTGTCCGAGGAAGCGCTGCGCAACAGCTGGAACGTCGCCGCCGGAGCCTCCTGGTACGCCTCCAGCGCCGTCGTGCCGACCTGGCTCACCGACTTCCGCGGCGACCTGGCCGCCATCGACGTCCCGGCGCTGATCCTGCACGGCACCGGCGACCGGATCCTCCCGATCGACGCCACCGCCCGCGAGTTCCACAAGCGCGTCCCGCAGGCCGACTACGTCGAGATCGAGGGCGCCCCGCACGGCCTGCTCTGGACCCACGCCGCCGAGGTCAACCAGGCCCTGCTCACTTTCCTGAGCAAGTAGGACCACATCGGCACCGGGCTGTTGTCCGCTGCCAGCCGATCCAGGAGCGGCCTTCGAAGTGGTCGAGGCCGACGCCTGGCCTTGCCATCCATCCGAACGAGGAGATGAAATGCTTAAAAGATCACCGCTTAGGCGCCTGTCAGGCGTCCTGGCTGCCGTAGTAGTCCTCATGGGGACAATGGGAGTGATGAGCGCCCCCTCTCAAGCGGCATCGACCGGACCGTCAGTCGATCAGTCGGTCGAAGCGGCCGGAACAATTGCTGCTCACAACAGGTCACGTAACAACGGCCTGAACATGCGGTTCGCTTTGGGTGCCTCGAGAACCCCTTGGATCAGGGGAGGAACGACAGCACATATTGAAATCGGGGGCACTCAGCCTCAAACTGTCAGAATCGAGATTCAGCGAGCCTCGACTGGCCTGATCAAACACCTCGCGACCTTTGAGGCCCGGCCGGGCCGCCCGGGCTTCGGACATGTCACTCTGACGGGAACATGGGACTCGCCCACCGTAACGATCTGCGACACGACCGAACCGAACTGCCCCTAGCTAGTGCTGTTACCGGAAAGGTTCGCCGGTCGAGTCCGGCGTGGACGCCACCTCATCGGCCCGCCGTGTCAGTCAGGGCTGCAGCATCGCGGGGCGGATGCTGACCGCTCGATCATGTTCTTCGTCCTCAGGGGATGGATGAGACGACGCTGCGGGCGCCGTGGCCGGGTCTGTCGGGGGCATGTGATGGGATCGGGCGAATGGATCACCAGTCAGAAGCCGCCTACATTCGTTCGGTCTGCGTCGAGTTCCTCGGGGAGCACTTGGGATCTCAGTTGGCCGCGCTGGCCAGACCGGGATTTGGTCTCAGCCCGGCCGGCGAGTCCCGTCCGGCGGCGGGACGCAGCCGCCTGGGCGGCGCGGCCCTCCTGGACCCGGAAACGCCGTGGCCATACACCGATGAACTGCCACTCAGCCTGTACGCCGTGCTCGACACCGACGAACTCGCCCCGTGGCTCGGGGACGAGCTGCCCGTTCGGCCTGGACTGCTCAACTTCTTCCTCGATGATTTCGAGGACTGTCGGGTCATCCCTGCGGACCCGGCCAGTGCCGTTGAGCTCAGGTCGCCCGACGATCACGCCTTCGCAACCGTCCCGCTGCACGCCAAACCTGGCCTGTCGCTCCCCGACATGTGGTGGGGCGGAGCGCTGGAGGATCTCATCGAGGGCTTCGGGCTCGACCCGGGCCCCGACCTCACAAGCATCTGCGACCCAGAGGAGTCGGTGACCAGCCTGTTCGCCGGGGATGACTCCCCGGGCGGGTATTACCCGGGGGCGATCGATGTCGACCAAGCCTTCGGCTGGCCGCTGTGGATAGCGCCGGGCGACCCGCTCCCGGATCTGCGGGGGGAGTACACCCACCTTCTCCACCTCTCCAGCAACCTCGGCGAGTGGGAATTTCCCAAGGGAGGTTCGCTGAACTTCCTCATCCCCAGGCAGGCGCTTCGCGACGGCGACTACTCACAGGCATTCGTCGCGTTGGACGTTGGTTAGAGGAAACCCGATCGGTGGGGCGAGGGATTGGCCAAATCTCACAAGAACATGAATCCGCCTCACCAAGGTGGAGCCACTCCTCAATGGAAGCTGGGGCCACGACACGTCCGTAGGACCAACCGCACGTGCCGCAACGGTCCGGAGTGCTTATTCGCGCGAACGGTGAGGTGGTGTGACAGACAGAATCGCGCGGATGAGTGCTCCGGCTCGCGGGGGCTGGGGGCTGCGAAGCCCCCGCTTCGGGCACGTTCGGCGGGATCGTCCTGGTGCCGTGGGCCCCGACGTTCCACCCTGAATGGCCGCTGTGCCGTCTCACCGTGGGGCCGGATCGGACGGCAGAAGGGCGGTTCATCGGCCCGTCCCCGTTCAGGGCCTGGGAAGCGCTGGTGAGCGACTCAGGATCGGCTCTTGGCCCGGTTTGCCGTAGGCGTCTGGCCAGGGCGTTTGTTGGGGCGGTAGCTCGGGCCATCCATGAAGATGCGATAGCTGGTGTTGATCAACCGGTCCAAGAGGGACTCGCCGACCACCGGGTTGGGAAAGAGCTTGTACCACTCCTCCGGGGCCCGGTTGGAGGTGAGGATCATCGACTTGCCAGAGCGTTCGGAGACCAGTTCATAAAGGTCGTCGGCTTGGGCGGCGGTGAGTTCGCGCATGCCCCAGTCGTCCAGGATGAGCAGGGCGGGTTTGGTTAGCTCGGCTAGGCGTTTGCGCCAGGTCTGGTCGGCATGCCCGCCTGCCAGGTGAGCCAGCGCGCGGGAGGTTTTGATGAAGCGAACGTCCATGCCCTGGCGGATGAATGACGAGCTGGCCCAGAGACTGGGCGATGTGCGACTTTCCGACCCCGACCGGGCCATACAAGATCACGGACTCTCCGGCGTGCAACCAGCGCAGCGCCCCCAGGTCGCGTAGCTGAGCGGCGGGCAGCTTGGGTGAGGCGGCGAAGTCGAAGCCTTCCAAAGTGACCGGCTCGTCAAAGCGGGCGCGACGCTCGCGGCGCTCCATCGCGGCCGACTCCCGGCGGGAGATCTCGTCCTCGCACAAAACCTGCAGGAACTCGATATGTCCCAGGTCGCCGGCGCGGGCCTGGCTGAGCCGGGTATCAAGGGTGTCGAGCATGCCGCCGAGTCGCAGCGTGCGAAGGGCCTTGTCCAGCGCGCCAAGCTCGATGTGAGTGGCCATGATCCGTATCCTTTCGATGGTGAATTTTCGGCGCCCTTGAGTCCGCCACGATGAAGGTCAGGCTGGATTTGAGGGCGCCGTGTCCGCTCGCGGCGGGTCAGGAGACCGGGATGTCGAAGGCGTTCAGGGCGACCGCGTCGTGGTTGAACAGCTCTTGCGGGCCGCGCAGGAATGCGCCCGCGCCGCCGTCACCGGCATGGCGGGCGGCCTGATCGCCCTGATCGGTTTCGGCGGCCAAGATTCCCTTGATGGTGCGGTGGGAGGGGTCGCCCACGGCCAGCGCCTTGGCGCAGGCGGCTTCCAGCCGTTCGGGGTTGTGTTTGTCGGCCATCGCCAGAACCCCTTGAGCTGAGCGCAGGTGATAGAGCGCGTTGTCAGCCAGGAGTTCGTCGATCACCGCTAGGCAGGCCGATCCGATCTGCTCGGCCTGTTGGCGGCACCAAGCGGGGGTGCGCATGTGGAAGGCGATCTTCTCCGGCGGATAGTCGGCCAGATCGGTCTGCTTGCCGCGGGGCTTGCGCACGTGGGTTTTGACCAGGTCACCGTCGTAGAAGAACTGCACCAGGTTCACCGTCATCCGCACCGACAGGTGCTTGCCGACGTACTTCCACGGCACCGAATACAGCACCTTGTCCACGCTGCAGTGGATGTCGGGACCGACTTTCGCCCGAAACCATCGACACAGTTCGAAGGGATGGCGGGGCAGGGGCCGCAGGGCGGGCTGTTCGACGGAGTGAAAGACGGTCAACGGGGCGGCGCCCTCCAACGGCCGGCACTGGCGCTGCCCGGCGACCTGTTCGCACCAGCGCAGCGCCGCGGCCTCCATGTCCGCCACGGAGGCGAAGCTGTCTTCTCGTCCGCGCCAGAAGCTGTCCCGGATGTAGGGCATGGGCCGTTCGATCCGCGCCTTGTCGCGGGGCTTGCCGCTGCGGGCCGGGTCGATGAGGAGCTGGTAGTGCGCGCCGAGTTCGCCGTACGACTTGTTGATCTTCGGGTCGTAGAGGTCCGGGCGATCGACCCCGGTCTTCAAGTTGTCCGGGACGATGCGCGCGGGCACACCCTTGAAGAACTCGAACGCTTCCACGTGAGCTTGGCACCATGCGTGCTGGTCCATCGTGATGACCGGCTTGACGAACAGGTGACGGCTGGCACACAGCACCAGGGCGAACGCCCACACCTGGTGCTTACGGCCGGTGGCCGGATCGACCCACGCCCCCAATCGCCCGTAATCCACCTGGGCTTCTTGACCGGGCTGGACGGGTTCCAGCTGCAGCACCACCACCCGCGAACGGGAGACCTCCTCGGACACATTGGCGTGAACCCACCGTCTCATCGCGGAGATCGAGCATGTCAGGCCGCGTTCGTCACGCAGTCGCTGGTGGATGGTGGTGATCGTGACGCCGCGTTCGATCTGATCGGTGATGTAGCCGCGGTGTGGTTCGATCAGCGGCCAGGTCGTTCGCCGCAGCTTGGTGTCACGCAGGGCGGGAAACCACAGGTGGATCCACTCGGCCCATTCCGCCGCGCTAAGGGGATCATCGCTGGGCGTGATGCCCTCGGCGATCGCCGGAGCCAGGTACCTGGCCACGGTGTTGCGTGCCACACCCAAGCTGTTGGCGATCTCTCTGACGGAACGGCCGGCATGCCAATGCATCAGGATCTCTGCGATGTCGACCACGTGGAATGCCTTCCGCGCCATGATCGCCCCCTTCGGCGAGCCCTTGATGGACTACCAAAAGGATCATGGGCCGGACTGACCAAGTCCAGACGACACGCACACGTCGTGACCTGGCTCAATTAGGCGATCGAGGCTCCCCGGCCCGGCTCAAATCGACGAAGTTGATCATGCTCTTCTGGCTCAATACTGTGATCGCCGACATCCAGCGCCGCAGCTTCTATATCGAGCATTTTTCATTGGAGCTGTGGGATGGCTTGGTCGGGGACGCGCCGGTCAACGTGTTCCTAGGAGAGGACTATCTCGACCTGAACTGGGACGACGAGGATGACGACGACCTTGAAGAAGAAGACGATGAGGAGGATCGCGACCAGGCCATGGAGCTCGATTCGGGACTCATCTTCGAGCTGGCCGACTGGTTGCGGAGTGTTCAGTTCGAGGAGGTGTACGACGGACGAGACGACTACGGGTTCATTAAAGGGGACTTCGAGGATTTCCGCATGTTCATCCTCGCGGTCGCCGAACGAAACGAAGGCGTGATGTTCTACCTCGCGTAGCGCAAATCGCTAATGCTTGATCACTCCGGCCATTAAGGAAAGCTTCGGCCAGCCGTGTGTTCTGCGTGTGGTCGTCGCGTTTCTGGAGATGTCAACTCGGTTGTCAGTCATCCGCGAACGGATGGGCCCTGCCTATGCCGCCCATGACGCATCACCTTCCGTCACGGCCGGCTGCACGTCATATAGCCGCATCAGCAGCTCACGGGCCAGCGCATGATGTATGTCGTACTCATCCAACCTGAGGATGGCGTTGCGTTCGAACGGCACCACTGGCGGCAAGTAAGAAACAAACACATCCGCCCGCACCGCGAAGGGGGAGCAGTCGCCCACGGTGAAGACAGCGGCGTTGCGCCGTAGATGGGAACACCGTGAGATCGCTTCCGGGATGCACGCCGGGCACGTCGGTGGGGCGTTGGTGTAGCCGTCGCCATCACCGCCGTAGCCGGACGACAGCAGCCACCAGATCCGGCCCGTCTCTCGATCTACAGCCGACCGCGCGCACACCTGGCACAGCCGCTTGTCCATGCAGCGCCACTGCCGCAGCGTGTTGACCGTCTTGAAGTCGGGTCGGCCCGTGCGGCTCTGGCTCTGCCGCAGAAGGAGGACACCGTTGCGGAAGTCGTCCCGTTGGGGCACGGTGTAGCTCAGTCGCAACCCGCCATGGCGCGGTACCCACGTCAGCGGAGGGTTCTGAGCCTCTCCTGTCCACCCGATCACGTACGGACAGCGGAACCCTCGCTCGCTTGCCGTTGCCGTGGCCGTGGTCATGCCGACGCTCCGGCGTTCTGTGCGGCCAGCAGGCCGACGCGGTCTGGGTGGTCGCTCGGCACCATCTCGATTCGGTCGTGCCGAGTCTCGTAGTCCGGGCCGATGCGCGCCAACTCGACGGCGTAGCTACCGGAGCGAGGGCCGATGGTGACCGTGGCGATTCTCCATCCGGCGTTCGCGTAGATGATGAGCTGGAGAGGGTGCCAAAGGGTCTCGCCGGTGGAGTAGAGCTTGATCGCGCATCGGTCGGCAATCCGCTTGATCAGCCGGGGCGCTTCATGGATACCTGCGGCCGTCAGATGCTCCAGAACCCGGTCAAGAGCCGCGTTCTGCGCTGCCGCTTCCTCCTCCGGTATCGGCTGGCATTGCAGGTCGTCAGCCGATGATGTTCTGTGTGTGCGAGCCATGTCTCGACGCTAAGAGCAACAGCGAGCACTAACAAGGAAGTTGCTCGGAATTGCTCGAATGAGTCCATCTATGGAAGCCGGACGGGAACCTCAAGCACCTTCGGCGCGAGCCTCCATGGATTTGGTGATGATCTGCCGTGCATGTTGTCCGTACTGGGCCACCTTGGTGAACCAATCGAAGAGGCGCACATACTGCGCTACTTCCTCGGGAAGCGTCAGTGTCAGCTCTGCGGCCACCGTCTCAACGTGAACTGCGCGCTCGTCGAAGATCCAGAACCCGTGCTGGGGTGCGAAGGGTAGCTGGGCGTTCAGTGGCACGATGCCGAGCCGGACTCGCGGCATGAGCGACACGGCTATAAGTCGCTCCAATTGATCCAGCATGATGTCGGGGGGAGCCATGCCAAGACGGAGAGCGGCTTCCAAGATGACGAAGTGGAAGGACTTGTCTCGCGCGTAGAGGATCTCCTGACGGCGCATCCGGGTGGCTAGGCCGTCTTCGAGGTCGTTCGGGATGCTGTGGAAGGCGATCACCTGGGAGAGGCGAAGCCGTGCGTATTCGCTGGTCTGGAGGAGGCCAGGAATCAATACCGCCTCGAACACTCGGAAGTGTTTGGTTTCCGCTTCCATCTCAGCCCAGGACTTCTGCCGGGTTGCTGTGCCAAGCCTGAGTTGCCGCCGCCATTCGCCGTAGAGAGTCTCCATGGCACGGAGTGAGGCGATGAGGGAGGTCACCTTTTCGGGCCGACCAGTCGCATCGCACCAGGCCCGAATGTCGTCCTCTGACGGGGTCTGCTTGCCGCCTTCGATCTTAGAAATTTTGGATGCCTGCCAGCCGAAGCGGGCGGCAAGCTGCCGCCCGGTCAGCCGGGCATCCAGTCGTAGTTCTTTGAGCTCTTGCCCCATTGCAAGGCGGGCTCGGGCTATGTCACGCACCGGGGTTCACGAACTCCTCAAGGGGAACCGCGTTGCGCCATGCAACGTCACGCCACTTGCGGTGCCTCGCGATGATCTTCGGATCCGTGATGATCTCTGCGCCATGGAGAACATTTTCCTCGTCCAGGTGAAGCAGAGCGAGGCGCTGGTCGTCGAACAACCACCAGTCGGAATAGGGGAGGCCGAGTCGTTCGGCCTCCGTGCGGTCGAGGTAGTGGATCTGGTCGCCAGCCGGGATGCTGTGGCGAGCCACGGACATGCTGAACCGTGTGTAGTCGGAGAATGGGCGTGACACCACCCGAACGCGCCGGACGGTTCGGCCCTGTCTAGCGTGGTGCCGCATGAGGTCCAGCCATCCGCTCATCCAAGCGAGGTCGTCGGGCTCTCCAGCGAGGAAGCGGCGAAGCGGCTCCTCCTCATCCTTGGCCAGGTGGTACCGCTCGCGCGTTTCGAGGCGGAATGCAGCCGCCTCGAACGAGGTGAACAGTTCCTCGAAGTCGTCACCAGATACCAGAGTCATCCGGTCACCTTAGGAACTTGAACAACTCCCTGGGAACCTCGACGAACGCTTCACCATCGAGGATGTCTCGCGCGTCGGCCAGGGTGGTGGGATGCATGACTTGGAGACCTTGGACCACGATGGTCCCCCGATCTGTCTCGTGCAGAGTCGGACATCCGCCCTGGTTGGACGTGCTGCCCATGAACCGTAGCCGCATGGGCTGACCGTCCGAGCTAGTTGCTAGGGATTTCTCGTCCATAACCTGGATGTTCATCGTTGTGCCGACCGACGTCAAGAGCTTTGCCCCAATGCCGCTCCCAGGGTCAGCACAACGTCAGCACCGGTGCTGACAACAACCATGATCAACGCGGAACAACAAGAAGCCCCAGGCTTATGACCTGGGGCTCTCTTTCAGCATGGTGGACGATACTGGGATTGAACCAGTGACCTCTTCCGTGTCAGGGAAGCGCTCTCCCGCTGAGCTAATCGTCCGTATTGAGTTAGAACTCAGAGCGGAAGACGGGATTCGAACCCGCGACCCTCACCTTGGCAAGGTGATGCTCTACCACTGAGCCACTTCCGCGTGGTGCTGCGTTTACTTTAGCGGATCCCGAGGGGTCCGCCGGCCAGGCCGAGGTGGAGACGGGATTTGAACCCGTGTAGACGGCTTTGCAGGCCGCTGCCTCGCCTCTCGGCCACTCCACCAGGAGTCTTGCTCCGAGCGGAAGACGGGATTCGAACCCGCGACCCTCACCTTGGCAAGGTGATGCTCTACC
>NZ_JBFANV010000071.1:0-58884 GCF_040674955.1 Nonomuraea sp. NPDC049695
GTCACGGTCCTGGTCGTCTGCCCGGACCGCGCGGTCGCGGCCTACTATGCGCAGCCGATCGAGTCCGGGCTGCCTGGTTACCGTCTGCAGGCCCGCGTTCTGGGTCCGGACGGCATCCCGGTCATCACCGACCCTCAGCACGCCGCCGCCCGCCCAGCGCTCGCGGCCATGTCCGTCATGGCCCATGGCCGCAACCGCAAGGTGATCGAAGCATTCGCCACAGCGCTGTCCGACACTCGTAATCGTCACGCTACGAAGTACACTGAATACGCCTACAGCATGGCCGCGCCCGATATCCGGCGCCTCATGGAGGAGATCATGACGTCCACCGACTGGCCGGTCTACACGCCTTGGGCCCGCGAACACTACGGCCGTGGCCTTGAAGAAGGCCAAACCAAGGGGAAAGCGGAGGAGGCGGCCAAGATGCTCCTACTGGTGCTGGCCGCCCGTGATTTTGATGTCCCAGACGACATGCGCGCCCGGATCACCGCCTGCGCCGATGTCGCGCAACTCGAACACTGGACCAGCCGCGCCGTGACCGCCCAGGCACTCCAGGACCTCTTCAGCGAGCCTGACGCCCAGCGTCATTAGGCGCTGTCCAGTGGGTCACGTGTCGGTCGGCGTCAGGAAGATGTGCCTGGACGCCCGAGGCGTACGTTTCGAAGACGGACATTCTTAGCTGATCAGCATTCGTGCTCGATGCGGCACCCGAGCAAATCAGCTGCGATCTGCTCTTCACCCTGATTTTCGGTCCTCGGTCAAGAGCCGGGGAGCGCGAGGGGCCGGCAGGCCCCTCGCCCGGGGCGGGCTCCAGTTCGCGGAGGACCATGCTGTCCCCGGAAGCCCCAAGGGCAACCTAGAACGCGGTGGTGGGGAAGGTGATGCCCTCCACCGTGAGCTTCCCGCCCGAGCACGACACCTTGGGCGAGTCCGTTCCCGGCACGATCACCGTCAACAGGGACTTCGCCGCCGGCGACACCACCACATTGGTCGGGTTCTTCGACAGGTACGTGGGCGAGACCCACCCGAGCTTCCCGCCGCGCTCCACCTTCTGCCCTCCGACCCGGTCGCACGACGCCCCGAACTGCAGCAGCGTGACCTTGAACTTGCCGTCCCCGAGCACCACCTTGCCCCCGCCGTTGGAGAGCAGCTTGAGCGACTGGTCGAAGCGCCACAGGTTCTGGATCTTCTTGCCGCCCGACGCCGTGTCCCGCACCGCCATCAGGTCCTCGCCGTGGTTCACCAGCACCGACCTGGTGCGGCTCACCCCGTACGCCTTGTCCGTCAGCTTGAACGACTGCCGGTCCTTGCCGTACTTCGTGCCGACGAGCTTGGAGGAGGTGCGCGGCCGGAAGCGGGCGCCGACCACCGTCGGCACGTTGTGCGCCTCGGGCGAGAGCGTCCAGTAGCGGTAGGAGCTCTTCTCGTACGAGTGGAAGCCGCCGTCCACCAGGATGTCGCGGCCCTGCGCGTAGTACGTGACGCCCAGGTGGTCCTCGTGGCCGTGGAACTTCAGCCCCGGCCCGAACCTGATCGAGTAGTACGCCGACTCGGGCTTGCCCCAGGCCGTGCGGCCGAAGACGTAACCGGCGCGGTACGCCTTGACCTCCTGCTTCGGCGTCCCCGTGTCGATCTTGGGCTCGGTCTCGGCGGTGCCGTCGCCGAGGGGCACCATGTAGCCGTTCGGCATGGTCGAGTGGGCGACGAAGTCCTTCAGCGCCTCGGCCCGCTTGGCGATCTCGCCGGGCACCTTCCTGCCGCACGCCTTCATGTTGGTCATCGCGACCTGCAGCCGGTCGTACACGTACACCGCATAGCGGGGCGCCTGCTCCATGAGCGCACCCTGCGAGTCGACGTCGAGCCTCACCGTGCCGGTCAGGCGGCGGGAGGCCAGGTCCGCCCAGTCCTTGCGGCCGTAGCGGCAGCCGATGCCCATGAGCGCGATGTCCTGGTCCATGCCGTGGTTGTGGCCCTTCTTGTAGAGCCGCGAGTCCGACAGGAGCTTGGCGTGGTCGGCCAGGCTGTCCTTGAGCCAGCTCTCCTTGACGTGCATGCTCAGGCAGAGCAGCGGCTGCGTGCGCAGCGAGACAGGGTGGTCCTTCCACGCGTACGGCTTCGTGCCGGGCGCGCCGCGCCTGTTGTTCGCGACCCAGTCCTTGGCGATCTCGGTGGCACGATCCAGGTAGCGCTGCTCACCGCTGTTCTCGTACGCGACGACCAGCGTGCCCATCCAGCGCAGCGACTGGAACACGAACTCCCACGAACGGTTCCCGTACGGGCTCGCACCCCAGTTGATCTTCTTGCCCAGCTTGAACGGGGGCAGTCCGACCAGCGAGATCTCGCCCTTCATGACGTCGTCGGCCGTCGGCGTGCCGGGCAGCCAGTCGCCCTGGCACTCCGTGGTGCGGGTCACCTTGTCGGCATGCGCGGGGCTGACTGACCCGCCGATTGCCAGCATGAGAGCAAGAGGTATCGCGAGCCGGCGCACGCCAGTTCCTTCCGGGACATAAAAGTAAAGGCGGATCATGCTGTCCGAATTGCGATCAACCGGTCAAGTTGCGTGTCGGATTCGTTAGATGCTCGATGCCCGAGTGAGGTGACGACATGCGGGCGCGTCCAGGATGGCGGAGACCGTACACGTCAGGACATGCTTGTTCCGTGAGATTCGACGACCTCGTGATCCCGGACACGCCCGCCTGCCGCGGCGCGCTCGAAGTGGCCACCCGCTACCACACGCCCTCGCTGCTCAACCACTCGATCCGCGCCTACCTGTGGGCGGCCGCGTACGCGCGCGGCCACGCGATCGCGTTCGACGCCGAGCTGCTGTACGTGTCGGCCATGCTGCACGACATCGGGGTGGTCGCCGAGTTCGACAGCCATACCCTGCCCTACGAGGAGGCCGGCGGGGAGGTCGCGTGGGTGTTCTGCGCAGGGGCCGGCTGGTCGCCCGAGCGGAGGGTACGCGCCCGCGAGGTGATCATCCGGCACATGTGGGACGAGGTCCCGGTGGAGGAGGACCCGGAGGGTCACCTGCTGGAGCTCTCGACCGGCATGGACATCTCGGGCCGCCGTACGGACGAGATCCCCGAGGAGGTGCGGCGGGAGGTCCTCGAGCGCCACCCCCGGCTGGAGATCGCCAAGGAGTTCAGCGCGTGCATCTCCGAGCAGGGCGCGCGCAAGCCGTCGAGCCTCGCCGGTCAGTTCCTGCGCGCCGGCATCGTGGACCGCATCGCGCGCAACCCGCTGGACGCCTAACCTTCGGCAGCCTTGGGGCCGGTGCTCTCGGCGACCTCGAACGTCCACAGCTCCGAACCGGTCGCCGCGGGTCCCTGCCCGTGGCCGTGCCCGTGCCCGTGGCCCTGTGCCTGCGCGGCCTGCGCGGCCTGCGCGTGCCCGCGCTGGAACGCCTCACCCTGCTGCCACTTCTGGAAGTCCTCCTCGCTGCGCCAGCGCGTGTAGACGAGGTACCGCTCCGTGCCCTCCACCGGCCGCAGCAGCTCGAACCACTCGAACCCGTCGGCCGACTCCACCATCCCCGCGCGGTTGGAGAAGCGGCGTTCGAGCTCCTCGCGCATGTCGGCGGGCACGTTCAGCACGTTGATCTTCACGACGGACAACGGGATACCCCTCTCGTCAGCGCACCGCCCGGTGCCGGGCCGGTGAGGGCTCCAGGCTAACGCGGGCCACCGCCGGCACATGATCCCGGTCCAGCGCGTCGCGCATGTGCGGCAGCGCCACCGTGGACAGGTGCCGGCCGAGCTCGCCGATGGGGGCGCACTCGTCGGTTACCACGCGTAGCCGCACTTCAGGACGGTTCGGTGAGCCCACCAGGTCCGCGTGGGCGCTCAGCACGACCGGGCTCGACTCGACGTCGGCGGCGACCGCGTGCGCCATCCCGGGTGCCGACACCTCGGTGATGCCGGTCGGCGACGTCTCCAGCCGTACCGCGCCGTGCGTGGTCTCCCTGCGTCCCTGTACGAGCAGCCATCGCAGCGACAGCAGCGCCACCGCGATCGACACGAGCGCCACGAGCCACCAGATGCCGGGGCCGTTCCGCGTGAAGAACCCCCGTACGCCGCCGTCCACGATCGGTGCCCGCGCGGTTCCCCAGGCGCCCAGCCCGCGGGCCAGCGCGAGCCCGCCCAGGACGGTCAGCGCCAGCCCCACCAGCGCCAGTCCCCACCGGTTGCCCCGGCTGGTCTTCCTGCTCACTTGCGCTCCTTGACGTTCACGGCCACCCGGTACGGCTCCACGAGGTTCATCGCCGCCAGCCTGGTGAGCACGGCGGCGCGTACCTCCTCGGCGAACCTCTCCTTGTCCCACCCGGACGTGACCGGCGTGACGGCGACCGTGTGGCCGCGGACCGAGGCACGGGCCGAGTGCACGCCCGGCACCTCCTCGGCCGCGTGCGCCAGGGCCCTGCCGACGCTCTTGGGGCGCAGACCGATGATCACGTCGGGGTCCCCGCTGCGTACGGGCGCCATGCTCGGCCGCCCCGGGACCAGGGCGGTGGCCAGCAGCGCCAGCCCGAGCAGCGCCACGACGGCCGAGGCCAGCAGGAACAGCGGGTTCGACCAGAGCGTCGAGTCGGCCCAGCCGAGCATCCGGTCGTACGGCACCCAGCGCAGCGGGCGGCCCACCAGCGCCGAGATGGTCTCGGCGGCGACGAGGACGCTGAGGAGCGTCAGCAGGACGGCCACGACGATGGCCGGGATCCTCCGGTTCGGGCGGAACGCCCGCACGGCCGCCCGGTCGGCGGCCCTGTCGCGCGTCACCGGGAGCGCCTGGGAAGATCCACCCTCGGTCTCTGGATGCTCGTTCATGGCGGTTCTCCACCGAGATCGGTCACGGTCACGTCCAGGCGCGTGACGGTCAGGCCGGTCTGCGCGGCGACGCGGCCGATCACGTGCTTTCTGAGCCGCGCCGCCACGGCACGCAGCGGCGACGGATAGGCGAGGCTCACGGTCAGCCGGACCGCGGCCTGATCGCCACGGACCTCCGCGTTCGACGAACGCGTCCACGGCAGGTTCCCGAGATGCACCTCACGCACCTCGGGAACCTCCGCGGCGGCGCAGCACGCGATCTTGGAGACCACCCGGTCGGCGATCTGGGTGCGCCCGCGCAGCTCCGGCGGCGGCTGGGGTGCGGGACGCTGCGCGGGCACAGTCGCGGTGCCGGTGGCAGTGCCGGTGCCGGTGGTCATCTCCGCCTCTCGGACGTCAGGTTCAGCTGGCCCGTCTCCGCGATCCGGCCGACCAGGAAGCCGACCGCGCCGAGCACGAGCACCAGCAGGAACGCGATGAGCCCACCGAACGCTGCGACGAGCCCGAGAACGATGCCGACGGCCATGCCGATCACCGGCATCCACTGGTTGTTCATGATCCCTCCACGACGTCGTCGATGCGCACGTTCACCCGGCGGTCTCCGGCCGGCTCCGACACGGCCCGCCGCACTTCGTCGGCGGTCTCCGGGAACGGGCGGTCCATCGTGGCGACGATGGCGATCTCCACCGCGCGGTCGTTCACGGAGACGCCCATGAGCCGCTTGCCCGGCAGGTACGTGGCCACCGTCCCGAACGGGCCGCCGGACAGCCCGGCCACGCCCTGGCACGAACGCGCCCGCTCGGCGATCACGCTCGCCTCGTCCGCGCCACCGCCCGCGGCTCCCGTCCCGGCGCCCATCGTGACGTCGGCCGCCGGGGCCGGGCCGGTTTCCGTCATTGGACCCGTGGCTCCTGCCCGGTGTCCGTCCTCTGCTGGCCGCCGCGGGTCATGCCGCTCTCCCCTTCGCGGGTCATGCCGCTCTCCCGTTCGCGGTCCTGCTCGGGCAGATGGACGTCGTCGATCCTGATGTTGACCTCGGTCACCTCGAGTCCGCACATCCGCTCGATGGCGTTGATGACGTTCTTCCGCACCGCGCCTGACAGCTCGGGGATCGCCGTCCCGTACTCGGCCACGAGGTCGAGGTCGATGGCGGCCTGCCGCTCGCCCACCTCGACCGACACGCCCTGCGAGACGCTCTCCTCGACGCCGACCATGCCGCGCATGCTGCCCAGCGCGCGTGCCGTGCCTCCGCCCATGGCGTACACACCGGACACCTCGCGAGCCGCGAGTCCGGCGATCTTGGCCACGACACCATCGGCGATGGTGGTAGTGCCCTTGTCGGTCACCAGCGCGCTCGCCGGGCCGCCCTCGTACGTCCTGGCCTTCGGTACGGTCGCGGCCTGACTGGCTTCCGTGGACCGGTTGGACATTGTGTCCGACACGACCGTCACCCCCCCTGTTTGTCGTCCCTAGTAAGGACTGATAACCGCCATGGGCAGGGCTGATACCCAACGAAAAGGACTTTGGGGGCATTTATCGACAATTCCTGACTTGCGGGAGATTGGGCGTGGCGCGAGGCGGCGCGGGTTGGGCGGAGCCCCCGGCTGCGGCGATAGCCTTGTCGGGTGCGTATAGCGAGGTTCTCCACAGGCGATGGCGTGTCGTTCGGCGTGGTCGAGGGCGGCCCCGGCGAGGAGGTCGTCTCCACGGTCGCCGGTCATCCGTTCAACCAGGTGCAGTTCACCGGCGAGCGGTTCCCGCTGTCCCAGGTGAAGCTGCTGGCCCCGATGCTGCCGAGCAAGGTGGTCGCCATCGGCAGAAACTACGCCGAGCACGCGGCCGAGCTGGGCAACGAGGTGCCCGAGGAGCCGCTCATCTTCATGAAGCCGTCCACGTCGGTGATCGGCCACGGCGAGAACATCGCGTACCCCACGACGCTGTCCGACCGCGTCGACTACGAGGGCGAGCTGGCCGTGGTGATCGGCAGGCTGTGCCGCGAGGTGCCGGTCGAGCGGGTCAAGGACGTCATCTTCGGCTACACCTGCGCCAATGACGTCACCGCGCGCGACCTGCAGAAGAAGGACGTGCAGTTCACCCGGGCCAAGGGGTTCGACACGTTCTGCCCGCTCGGGCCGTGGATCCAGACCGACCTCGACGCGAGCGACCTGGCCCTGACGACCACGGTCAACGGCGAGATCCGGCAGAGCGGTCGTACGAGCCAGCTCATCAACGACATCCCCGCGCTGGTGGCCTACGTCAGCGCGGTCATGACCCTGATCCCCGGCGACGTCATCCTGACCGGCACCCCGGCGGGCGTCGGCCCCCTCCAGGTCGGCGACGAGGTCAGCGTCGGCATCGAAGGCATCGGCACACTCACGAACAAGGTGGTCTCCCGTGACTGACGTACGGGTGCGGTTCGCCCCGTCTCCTACCGGCATGTTCCACGTGGGCAGCGCCCGCGCGGCGCTGTTCAACTGGGCCGTGGCCCTGCAGTCCGGAGGGCGGTTCATCCTCCGCATCGAAGACACCGATGCCACGCGCAACCGGCCCGAGTGGACCGAGGGCATCATCTCGGCCCTCGACTGGATCGGCGTCAACGGCGGCAACCCGGCGTTCGAGGGCCCCTACTTCCAGTCGGCCTACGAGCCACAGCACCGCGAGGCCGTGGCCAAGCTGCTGGCCGACGGCAAGGCCTACTACTGCGACTGCACCCGCGAGCAGGTCCAGGAGCGCACCGGCTCCCAGGACAAGGGCTACGACGGTCACTGCCGTGACCGCGGCCTCAGCGCGGGCGCGGTCCGCTTCCGCACTCCCGACGAGGGCGTCACGGTGGTGGAGGACCTGGTCCGGGGCCGGGTGGAGTTCCCCAACAACGCGCAGGAAGACTTCGTCATCGCGCGCAGCGACGGCTCGCCCCTCTACGTGCTGGCCAACGCCGTCGACGACATCACGCAGGGCATCACGCACGTGGCCCGCGGCGAGGAGCACCTGCCCAACGCGGCCAGGCAGGAGCTGCTGTGGCCCGCGCTGGGTGCCAAGCCGCCGGTCTGGGCGCATCTGCCGGTGATCGTCAACGAGCAGCGCAAGAAGCTGTCCAAGCGCCGCGACAAGGTCGCGCTCGAGGACTACCGCGCGGAGGGTTACCTGCCCGAAGCCATGGTCAACTACCTGATGCTGCTCGGCTGGGGGCCCGGCGAGGATCGCGAGATCATGCCGTGGTCCGAGATGGTGCCCCTGTTCCGGCTGGAGAACGTCAACCCGTCCAACGCGTTCTTCGACGAGAAGAAGCTGCGCGCGTTCAACGGCGAGTACATCCGGGCGCTGCCGCTGGAGATCTTCGAGGAGCGCTGCGCGCCCTACCTCGACCCCTCCTGGGACCGTGAGCTGTTCAGCAAGGTCGCGTCGCTGGCGCAGACCCGCATCTCCGTGCTCTCGGAGATCCGGCAGAACGTCGACTTCCTCTTCCTCGAGGAGCCGGTCTTCGACCAGGCGTCCTGGGACAAGGCGATGAAGAACTCCCCGGTGGAGATCATCACCGACTACCTGGCCCGGCTGGTGTCGGTGAGCTGGGACCCCGAGTCGCTCAAGGAGGCGCTGGAGGAGGTCGGCACGGCCCACGGGCTCAAGCTCGGCAAGGCCCAGGCCCCCGTACGCGTGGCGATCACCGGCCGGACGGTGGGCCTGCCGCTGTTCGAGTCGATCGAGGTGCTCGGCCGCGAGCGGGCCGAGGAGCGCCTGCGCACCGCCCTGGCCCGCCTGCAGGGCTGACAGCGACGCCCGGCGGCCCTGAAGGCAGGGCCGGCAGCGACGCCCTGGGGCGCCTCCGCGACTGACGGCCCGACGCTGGGGGGCGACCCCCATGCCCGAGCCGGGTCCTGCGGGCGTGCCTTCCTTCCGGCATCGGCGCGCCTCCCGTGCCCCTTGATCCTTCTTCCGAAGGACCCCCACCGAAGTGCGGCGGACGGAGGGGCACGGGCAGGATGCGGTGAGGCGCGGGCTCAGTCGAGGCCGCGGCGGGCGAGCAGCGGCTGGATGCTGGGCTCGCGCCCGCGGAAGTTGCGGAAGGCGGTCAGCGGGTCGATGCTGCCGCCCCGGGAGAGCAGCTCGCGGCGGAAGTGGTCGCCGTTGGCTCTGGTGAGCCCGCCGTTCTCCTTGAACCACTCCACGCTCTCCGCGTCGAGCACCTCGCTCCAGATGTAGGAGTAGTAGCCGGCGCTGTAGCCGCCGGAGAAGATGTGCGCGAAGTAGTTGGTCCGGTAGCGCGGCCTGACCTGCGGTACGGCGATCTGGGCGGCCTCCAGGGCCGCCGCCTCGAACGCCTCGGGGTCGTCCACGGTCTCGCCGGGCGCCAGTCTGTGCCAGGCCCAGTCGAGCAGCGTGGCGGCCAGGTATTCGACGGTCTTGAAGCCCTGGTTGAACTTCTCCGCCGCCTGCAGCTTCTCCACCAGCTCGGCCGGCATGGGTTCGCCGGTCTCGTGGTGCTTGGCGTAGTTGGCCAGCACCTCGGGCCAGGTCGTCCACATCTCGTTGACCTGTGACGGGTACTCGACGAAGTCGCGGGGCACGCTGGTGCCCGACACGCGCGGGAACCGTACCTGCGAGAAGAGCCCGTGCAGCGCGTGGCCGAACTCGTGGAAGGCGGTGTTCACCTCGTCGTACGTCAGCAGCGTCGGCCCGGAGGCGGGCTTGGTGACGTTGAGGTTGTTGATCACCACGGGCAGCAGCCCGAACAGGAACGACTGGTCGACCAGGTTGTTCATCCACGCCCCGCCGCGCTTGGTCGCCCTCGCGTACGGGTCGAGCACGAACAGCCCCAGCCGGCTCCCGTCCTCGTTGAACACCTCGAACACCGTCACGTCGGGGTGGTATCCGCCGAGGTCGGGCCGCTCGGTGAAGGTGACGCCGTACAGCTTCTCGGCCGCGAAGAAGATGCCGTCACGGTAGACGCGGTTGAGCTCGAAGTAGGGCCGCATGGCGCCCGCGTCGAAGTCGTAGCGGGCCTGACGCACCTTCTCGGAGTAGTACGACCAGTCCCACGGCTCGACCTCGAATCCGGCCTGCGCGGTCAGCTCCTCGGCCTCCTTCCGCGCGTTGCGCACGGCGGGGCCGACGAGCTGGCCCAGCATCGCCTCGACCGCCTCGACGGTCTTGGCCGTCTGGTCGGCCACCACGTACGCGGCGTGGTTGGGGAACCCGAGCAGCGCCGCCCGCTCGGCCCGCAGCGCCGCCATCGTGGCCGCCAGCGCGAAGTTGCCCGGCGCCCGGCCCACGCTCAGCTCGTACAGCCTGCGGCGCACGTCGCGGTCGGTGAGCTGGGCCAGGCCCGGCTGGTCGGTGAAGTTGAGCAGCGGCAGGACGTACTTGCCGTCCTTGAGCAGCGACTCGATCTTGGCCTGGTCGAAGCCGTCGAGCTCCTTGGGGTCCTCCACGACCAGCGCCGACTCCGTCGAAGCCTTCAGCAGGCTCTGCGCGAACTCCGTCGAGAGCTTCGACAGCTCCTCGTTGAGCTCCCGCAGCCGGTCCTGCTCCGGCTCGGACAGGTCGGCCCCGGCCCTGATGAAGTCGTCCCGGTACTTCTCCAGCAGCCAGGACTCCTCGGGGTCCTCCGACGACACCTGCTTGATCCGCGCCCACAGCGCCCGGTTGAGCCGGATGGCGTCCATGTGGCGGGTCAGCTGCGGAGAGATCTCTTTCTCGATCTCCATGATGCCGTCAGAGGTGTTGGAGCTGGCGACGGTGAAGAAGACCGTGGCCGTGCGGTCGAGGATCCGCCCCGACCGCTCGAGCGCGGCGATCGTGTTGTCGAAGGTCGGCGGCTCGGAGTTGCCTGCGATCGCGTCGACCTCCGCCAGTTGCTCCGCCATGCCGCGCTCGAACGCGGGCAGGTAGTGCTCCTCGCGGATGTCGGCGAAGGGCGGCAGCTCGTACGGCAGGGAACTAGGGGCGAAGAACGGGTTTCCGGCCAACGGTGGGGCTCCTCCACGTGGTGTTTTGTCCCCTTCAGCTTGGCACGAGCGGGCCCCTGCTGTGAGCCGCCGAGTAATCGTTTTGGTCTTAGCCCCGGAGCTGGGCTATTCTTTCGGACGTCGCCAAGAGCGCGCCTCGCAAGGGGCCGCCAGCGGTGGGGTATGGTGTAATTGGCAGCACGACTGATTCTGGTTCAGTTAGTCTAGGTTCGAGTCCTGGTACCCCAGCACTTCTTATTTCGCCAGTCTGTGCAGGATTTCGGTTATCTCCCGATACGTTCTGGCTGTCGGCGCATGAGACGCCTCCACTGAGAAGACCTTGAAGGTGTTGTCCGGCGTAGCCGCGTCCGCTTCCTTGATCATCCGGTCCTGCAGCGCGAGTGGAATCACCTTGTCCCGCGTGTGCCTGATGTAGACGCGCGGCACTCTTCCCCACGCCTCCTTGCGCCCCCTGGCGTCGGCGCCGCCCACCTGGAGACTCTCATCCGGCAGCAACGTGTTGAGCATGGCCAGCAGCTCGCCCTCGCTCGCCTCGGCCATGAACGCCGCCTTCACCGCGTCCAGAAACCTCCTGTCGTTCGTCCGCCAGTTCATGCGGATCGCGCCGATCACTCTCGGATCGGCGACGATGCCGGCCGCCACGCTCGACGCGAGGCTCTCCTTGCCCTCCGGCGTCGCCAGATAGTCGTTGGGCGAGCGCAACTCCGTGCAGCAGAACGCGGTGTCGTAGACGAGCAGGTCGATCAGCTCGGGCACCGCGTCGGCCGCCTTGGTGATGGTCGCGCCGCCCAGGCTGCCGCCCACCAGGATCACCGGGCCGTGCTTCGAGGCCCGGCGCACGGTGTCCACCGTGGCCTCCACATAGTCGTCCAGCGTGACCCCCGCCATGGGCGACGGCAGCGTGGCCAGCTGCGCCAGGTCCTGCGGTGCCTGGTACGCGCGGTGAAACTGCTCCTCGGGGCCGTGGCCCGGCAGGTTCACGCCCAGGGTCCGGTGGCCGCGCAGCGTCAGCTCGGGGTCGGTGCCGGCCACGCCGTTGGCGCCGGTCACGAAGACGTACGTGGTCACGTCCTTGCGTGGGCGGGACGCCGAGGCGCCCGCGGCGCCGGCCCCCGCGACGGCGGCGAAGTGGAACATGTCTCTACGGGTCGGAAAGCTCATGACTCGATGGTCGTCGTGGCCGGCCCGGCCGCACATCGCCTGTCCGGTTCGTCGATCGGTGGACGCCCGTCATCCACCGATCGGTCGATGACGTGCCAGTCTTGACCTCATGAGCTGGCTCGACGGCCGCGAGCGCTGGGCCTTCCTGGGGCTCGCGTACGCACTGCTCGCGATCTCCGCGATCGCGACCGCCCTCGTGGACGCGCCCACCACCGCGTCCTGGCCGCTTATTCGCTGGCCGGCGGGGCCGACCTGGCTCTCGGAGACGGCCGGCCCGGGCACCGGCGCCCTGGCCGCGGGCTCCGTGGCGGGGTGGCCGGTGCCGGCGTCGGTCGCGGCGGTGTGGGTGGCGCCGATCGCGTGGCTGCACCCTCGCCGCGACCGGCACCGCTTGCTCGTCGTGGGGCACTATCTCGTCCTGATCGCCCTCGCGGGTGTGCTGGCCGTCGCGAGCCCCGCTTTCCTGCTGTTCTCCGCGATCGGCTATCCGCTGGCCATCGCCATGCTCCCGGCCCGCCTGGTCATGGCGGGCGTGACGCTCACCGCCCTCGCCAACGTGACCGTCCAGGCGGGTCCGGGCGCCGGAGACACCCTGCTCACCGTCATCGCGGGAGTGGCGCTGCCGCTGGTCATCGCCGGCTGGTACGTCGCGGGCGAGCACGACAAGCGCCGCCGCCTGGTCGAGCGGCTACGTGCCGCCATGGCCGAGAACGCCGACCTGAACGCCAGGCTGCTCGACCAGGCCAGGCAGGCAGGCGTGCTCGACGAGCGGCACCGCGTGGCGGGCGAGATCCACGACACGGTGGCGCAGGACCTCGTCGCCCTGATCGGCCAGCTCGACGCCGCCGACCGTGCCCCCTTGGCCCCCGCGCGCCGCCGCCACCTCGACCAGGCCGCCGAGCTGGCCCGCCGGAGCCTGTCCGAGGCCCGCAGATCCGTACGCGCCCTGCATCCAGAGCCGCTGGAGGACGCGAGACTCCCCGAGGCGATCACCACCATGGCCGAGTCGTGGTCACGGTCGGCCGGTGTGGATCTCGTGCTCGAGATCACCGGCACGCCGGTCGCGCTGGCCGCCGATGTGGAGGCCACGCTGTTCCGCGTCGCCCAGGAGGCGCTGGCCAATGTCGCCAAGCACGCCCGGGCCACCAGGACGGGCCTCACGCTGTCGTACGCGGACGAAACGGTCCTCCTTGACGTTCGCGACGACGGGCTCGGATTCGACCCGCAGAAGGCCGCTGACGGCTTCGGCCTCGACGGGATGCGGCAACGCGTCCGCGGCGTCGGCGGCACCCTGGCCATCGAATCCGAACCGGGCCAGGGCACGGCCGTGGCCGCCGCCGTCCCCGCCATCCCGGCCGAAGACCCTCGCGACACCGCCGGCGCCGTCCCCGCTGACGGCCCTTGCGAGACCGCCGGCGCCGTCCACGGAGGAGCCGGGCGAGGCGCGGTGGAAGGGCAGCCGGGTCTTCCGGGCGGCCGATCGGCCTCTGGAGAGGGCGATGGATGAGAGGCTGACCAGGGACGATCACCATGGGGGAGTGGGACGGATGCCGGTGAGGTTGCTGATCGCGGACGATCACCCCATCGTGCGCGACGGCCTGCGCGCGGCACTCGGCGGGGAGCCCGACCTCGAGATCGTCGGGGAGGCGGCCGACGGCGAGCAGGCCGTCCGCCTGGCCGCCGAGCTCCAGCCCGACATCGTCCTCATGGACCTGCGCATGCCCGGCATGGACGGCGTCACCGCCATCCGCCGCCTGCGCGGCACGGGCCCACGGGTGCTGGTGCTCACCACGTTCGACACCGACGTCCTGCCCGCCCTCGAGGCGGGCGCCACCGGCTACCTGCTGAAGGACGCCCCTCCGGAGGAGCTGGTGCGTGCCGTCAGAGCCACCCACAGGGGCGAGACCGTCCTCGCTCCCGCCGCGGCCGGCCGTCTCGCCGACCACCTCCGCAAGCCGTCCAGGGGCAGGCTCAGCAAGCGCGAGCTGGAGGTGCTCCGCCTCGTGGCCGGGGGAGCGACGAACAAGCAGGCGGCAGCCGGCCTGTTCATCAGCGAAGCCAGCGTCAAGACGCACCTGCTGCACATCTACGCCAAGCTCGACGTCCGCGACCGCGCCTCCGCCGTTGCCGAGGCCTACCGCCGCGGCCTCCTCACCCACTGACCCCCTCTTTCGAGCTCCGAAATGGCGCCGGAGTGCCGATCTGATGGGCTGATAAGCGGTTTGGAGTGGTCTCCGGGGTGCGGTAGAGTTACCTGCGTTGCCGGGGAGACCCGGCACCAGCAGCTTGTGGACAGGGTCCCGTCGTCTAGTGGCCCAGGACGCCGCCCTCTCAAGGCGGTAGCGCCGGTTCGAATCCGGTCGGGACTACCACTTGTCACAAGCCCGCGAAGGTCCCGTCGTCTAGTGGCCCAGGACGCCGCCCTCTCAAGGCGGTAGCGCCGGTTCGAATCCGGTCGGGACTACGTCTACTCCACCCGCTCCGGTGCGTACAGCACCGGAGCGTTTCGCTTTTCCGGTCGAAGCGCCTAGCTCCGGGTCGGAGGCACCACCCGTATCCCGAAACCGTACGTGCCGATGGCGCCGGCGATGCCCAGGAAGAGCAGGCTGTAATGCTCCTGGCCCCGAGCCGTGGTGATGCCTCCCAGATCGAGCAGCGACTCCGCGGGCCAGCCCAGCTCAGCCAGGAGCCCGCCGACCGTGCGTTTGGCCTCGGCGTCATCCCCCGAGAGGAAGAGCGTGCTCGGGCCCTCCAGCGAGTCAGGCGCGCCCATGAGCCGTGCGTCGACGGTACAGAGCGCCGTCCTCCGTGAAACCGACCGATACGTCGAGCAGCACCTTCTCCGCCAGGGCCCGCAATTCCCTGTCGTCCGGCCGCCGCGATCCCAGGACGACGTCATGGCCCGCAGTGGCCCAGCCGGCGGCCAGTGCCCGTCCTACGTTGCCCGTTCCAAGAATTCCGATCTTCATGGCGGTTCCGCCCGCCGCCGCCTCCGGCCACAGCCGGGTCCGTTGTGTGGCATTGGTCGTAGGACCTCGCCCCCATGCGCGGCCGCGTCATGCGACGAGAAAGGCCCTCGCCTGAAAGAACGGCGAGGGCCTTGATCAGCCGCGGCGGTTCACGCCGAGCGGGCCTTGAAGAGGGCGCGGCGGGCCGCCTTGGCGACCTGCTTGTCCGGGTGGACCTGGGAGATCAGGTCCAGGAGCTCCTCCACGTGCGCGTGCGGGATCCGCCAGACCACCTCGAGCAGGCTGTTGACCATCTCGGGCCCGATGTCCCGCAGGCTGCTCACGAACTCCGACCGCCCCAGACCGGCAGAGATGGTCCACATGTCCAGGATCAGCCAGTGCGTGTCGTCCTGGGTGGGCTCGGGCGCCCCCTCGATCCCCAGCTGGCTCAGGTGGGTGGCGGCGTAGGGCCGCAGCGAGGGCTGCTTGAGCGCCGCCTGCCAGGCCGGGACGGCAGCCTCGCCCAGCGTGCCGACCACGCTGGCCGCCTGCACCCTGATCAGCGCGTCGCTCTCGTCCTCGGCCGCCGCGTCCAGCAGCTCCTCGGCCGCCTTCTCCGGCTCCCGCAGGCGCATCCACGCCGCGAACTCCGCGTCGGCCTCGTCCTCCGGCAGCTCCGCGCTGAGCGCCAGCAGCTCGTGGGCGCTCATGGACTCGATCGCGGGCCGCGCGTCCACCTCGATGTCGGCGTCGTCCACCAGGTGGACGACGCCCTCGGTGCCGAGCGGCGTGAGCCGGACGGTGTCGCCGTCGAGCTCGACCATGCCGTAGCCGATCAGCCAGTCGATCGCGGGCGTCAGCGGGTCGCCCGCCGCCTCCCACGCGTCCGCCCCCAGCTCGTCGAGGTCGGCTGCGGCCTCGGCCAGGTCCTGTCCCAGCTCGGCGCGGTCACGCGCGCCGCCCGCCAGCAGCAGGCGTACCAGCAGGCCCCGCGTCAGGCCCGTCAGCGCCATCGTGAGGTCTTCGTCGTCCAGCTCCGGGTCGCCGTAGTCGACCGAGTGGAGACCCAGCATCCAGGCGTCGAGCACGTCCTCGTCGTCGTCGAACGGCCACTCCGACGTGTCGTCCTGCACCGCCACCGTGTTGCCTTCGCCGGGCTGGAGGAACTCCAGGTCCACGGCCAGGTTCCAGATGTTCCAGAGCTGCGGGACCGCCTCGGCGATCGGGCCGTCGGTCTCGGGCCTGGGCAGCTCGACGGCCGCCAGCGCCTCCTCCACCTCGGCGTCGGTCAGCAGGGTGTCCTCGCCCACCCGGCGGCCGGACCCCACCCACAGGGCGAGGTCGCGGGCCTTGGCGACCAGCGGCGCCTGCCGGGCCGCCTCGGCCAGCTCAGAGTCGGGCCGCAACCGGATCGTGTCGAGATCGGCGAGCTCGTCCGCGAACGACTCGAAATCGCCAAGGTCGCCGACCTCTTCCTCCTCGTCGTCGCCCTCGGCGTCGTCCAGGAGCTCTTCCATGAGGTCGACGAACTCGTCCTCGACGTCGTCCAGCTCCGCCTGCAGATCGGCGAGGGAGTCCGAGCCCTTGGCCAGCCTGCCGGTCTGGGAGAGGAACGTGAGGTACGCGTCCACGGCCGGGAGCATCCCGTCGGCGGCGGCGTCGGGATCCTCCACGACCTTGGGCATGCGATCGAGCAGCAGATTACGCAGGTCAGCGCGCTTCCAGGTGCCGAGGTCCTGCGAGAAGGCGAGACGGTGCCAGAGTGCGGCAGGCCCCACGAGCTCGGGATCGCTTCCGGGCGCGTTCGCATGCGCCCACATGATGAACTCTTCGAGCAGGGGTCGCAGCTCAGTGGCGGCTACCTCGATGCGATCTGTCACCCACTCAGGCTAGTGCGCCCACGAGGCACTCGGCTCCCCAAATACCTGCTTTCTCCGATCATGACGTGCGACGCATTGCCTCCGTTATACGTTCGGCGGCCGCCATGACGGGCACCGCGTGGAGCCGTCCGGGGGCCCTCGTGAGCCGTTCGATGGGGCCGGAGACCGACACGGAGGCGATCACCTTGCCGCCGCTGCCCCTGATGGGGGCCGACACGCTGGCCACACCTTGCTCACGCTCGCCGACGCTGTGGGCCCAGCCGCGGCGCCGTACGGAGGCGAGGGTGGCGGCGCTGAACTTGGCGCCGCGCAGCCCCCGGTGCAGCCGGTCCGGCTCCTCCCAGGCCAGCAGGATCTGCGCCGCCGAGCCCGCCGTCATGGGCAGCGCGGAGCCCACCGGCACGGTGTCGCGCAGGCCGCTGGCGCGTTCGGCGGCCGCCACGCAGACGCGCTCGTCGCCCTGGCGGCGGTAAAGTTGCGCGCTTTCCCCGGTGAGGTCCCTGAGCTGCATCAGCACTGGCGCGGCCACCGCGAGCAGCCGGTCCTCGCCGGCCGCGGTGGACAACTCGGAAAGTCTCGGACCCAGGACGAATCTGCCCTGTGTGTCACGACTCACAATGCGGTGATGCTCAAGTGCGACGGCCAGTCGATGGGCCGTGGGACGGGCCAGACCGGTGGCCTGGACGAGCTGCGCCAGTGAAGCGGGGCCCGCTTCGAGGGCATTGAGTACAAGAACGGCCTTGTCGAGTACTCCGACTCCGCTAGAGTTGTCCATACACCGATACTGCCGTCTCGACATATGAGAAAGCAAGTCGGAGGCAAACTCCGCGCAAGGGGAGATTGGGACCCCGAGGCAGCGGCGCGATGGTGCATCGCTGACAAACAGGAGGAAGAATCATGGGCCGCACACTGGCCGAGAAGGTCTGGGAGCAACACGTAGTCCGGCGCGCCGAGGGCGAACCGGACCTGCTCTACATCGACCTGCACCTCATTCACGAGGTGACCAGCCCGCAGGCGTTCGACGGGCTCCGTCTCGCCGGTCGGAAGGTGCGGCGGCCCGATCTCACGATCGCCACCGAGGACCACAACGTGCCGACCGTGCTCGGCCCGATCTCCGACCCGGTGTCCAAGACGCAGGTCGAGACGCTGCGCAAGAACGCCGCCGAGTTCGGCATCAGGCTCCATCCGATGGGTGACGCCGGTCAGGGCGTGGTGCACATCATCGGCCCGCAGTTCGGGCTGACGCAGCCGGGCATGACGATCGTGTGTGGTGACTCCCACACGTCGACGCACGGCGCGTTCGGCGGCATCGCGTTCGGCATCGGCACCTCCGAGGTCGAGCACGTGCTGGCCACGCAGACGCTGCCCGCGTACCGGCCCAAGACGATGGCCATCGAGGTCTCCGGCGAGCTGCCCACGGGCGTCACGGCCAAGGACCTGATCCTGGCCATCATCGCCAAGATCGGCACCGGCGGCGGCCAGGGCTACATCGTCGAATACCGCGGCGAGGCCGTACGCAAGCTCTCCATGGAGGGCCGGATGACGGTCTGCAACATGTCGATCGAGGCGGGCGCCCGCGCCGGCATGATCGCGCCGGACGAGACCACGTTCGCGTACCTCAAAGGCCGCCCGCACGCCCCCGAGGGTGAGGCATGGGACCAGGCCGTCGAATACTGGAAGTCGCTGCGCACCGACGACGACGCCGTGTTCGACAAGGTCGTGGAGATCGACGCCTCGACGCTGACTCCGTACGTCACGTGGGGCACCAACCCCGGGCAGGGCCTGCCGCTGGGCGAGTCCGTCCCGTCCCCGGAGAGCTTCTCCGACCCCGTCGAGCGCTCGGCCGCCGAGCGGGCCCTGCAGTACATGGGTCTGACCGCCGGCACGCCGCTGCGCGAGATCGAGGTCGACACGGTGTTCGTCGGCTCGTGCACCAACGGCCGCATCGAGGACCTGCGCTCGGCCGCCGAGATCCTGCGCGGCCGCCAGGTGAAGACCCGCACGCTGATCGTGCCCGGCTCCATGCTGGTCAAGCTGCAGGCCGAGCAGGAGGGCCTGCACGAGGTGTTCAAGGCCGCTGGCGCCGAGTGGCGCGAGGCGGGCTGCTCGATGTGCCTGGGCATGAACCCCGACACGCTCCAGCCCGGTGAGCGCAGCGCCTCCACCTCCAACCGCAACTTCGAGGGCCGCCAGGGCAAGGGTGGCCGCACCCACCTGGTGTCGCCGCAGGTCGCCGCCGCGACCGCCGTGACCGGCCGCCTCACCGCGCCCGCCGACCTCTAAAGGAGCCACTTCCCATGGACGCTTTCACCACCCACACCGGTACGGCGGTGCCGCTGCGCCGCAGCAACGTGGACACCGACCAGATCATCCCGGCCGTCTGGCTCAAGCAGGTCAGCCGCACCGGCTTCGAGAAGGGCCTGTTCGCGGCCTGGCGCGAGGACCCCACGTTCGTGCTGAACGACCCGTCCTACGAGGGCGGCTCGATCCTCGTCTCCGGTCCCGACTTCGGCACCGGCTCCTCGCGCGAGCACGCGGTCTGGGCGCTGCAGCAGTACGGGTTCCGCGTCGTGATCGCCGCCCGCTTCGGCGACATCTTCAGGAACAACTCCACGAAGATGGGCCTGCTGCCGGTCGTCCTGCCGGGCGACAAGGTCGAGGCCCTGCAGGCGGCCGTCGAGGCGGACCCGAAGCTGGAGATCACCGTCGACCTGGCCGAACGCCAGGTCCGCTGGGCCGGCGAGGTCGTGCCGTTCGAGATCGACGACTACACCCGCTGGCGGCTCATGGAAGGCCTTGACGACATCGGGCTGACCCTGCGTCACGCCGACGAAGTGGCGGCGTACGAGAATGGTCGGCAGCCATGGCTGCCGACGACCGTCTAGAAGACGACGAACTGGCGCGGCGGTTGCGCGAGGCGCACCGCCGCGTCCGCATGCTTCCCGCGGCCGAGAAGGCCAGGCTGGCCCGTCGTTACCTCGCGATCTGCGACCTGGCGAAGCGGGATCCGGAAAGAGCCGCCGCCCGCCTTGACGCCTTTCTGGCCTCGCTCGACACGCCACGCAGTGAGGAAAACACGTTCGGTGATTGAGTTCCTCCGTGATCCAGCCTACTTTCGACCGCGTAAGGGGTTTCTACGTCGAACTCGTGAGCTGGAACCCCGAGCCGTAACTGGGGGAGCAGGACTTTCATGAACAAGCGAGAACTCGTCGAGGCCATCGCGGATCGGGTGGGCGACAGGAAGACGGCCACCGAGGCCGTAAACGCGGTCATCGACGCCATCCAGAAGGCCGTGGCCAGCGGCGACAAGGTCTCGATCACGGGCTTCGGCGCGTTCGAGATGGTGAACAAGCCCGCCCGCACGGCCAGGAACCCGTCCACCGGCGCGGAAATCAACGTTCCCGAGAGCTGGGGGCCGAAGTTCCGCCCGGGATCCGACTTCAAGGAGCTGGTCAACCAGGGCGGCAAGAAAGTCGGAAAGAAGAAGTAGTCCCAGCGCAGCTGCACGCCCGGGCCTCGGCCCGGGCGTTCGCTTTTGGCGGCGCAATCCGCCGGCCGCTCGGCCCTCGATTTACCCGGCGTCGTTCGCGGGGCGCGGCTGAGCGAATGCGGCCGGGACCGGGAAGGTCGAGAGCGTGATGTAGGTGATCTCCCCGCCGGCCACCGCGAGGTTGACCCGCTGGCCCGTGCGCAGCAGCCGCAGCGGCCCCGCGTCGAAGGCGGGCGTGCCGAACTCCAGCACGGTCCCGTCGTCCAGGAACACCGTGCCCGAGCGCGTGGCCTCGTCGAAGCTGCGTACCGTCCCCTGCACGCAGATCAGCGTAATTGGTTTGCCCCTGCCCTGCGAGGCAAGAAAGATCTCTTGTCATGGTGCGTGCGGGCGACTTCTGGCGATTCGTGTGGGCGAACGGTGTCACGCAGATGGGCACCCAGGTCACGGTCGTGGCCCTGCCGCTGACGGCGCTTCTCGTCCTGGACGCCGGAGCCTTCGAGCTCGGCCTGCTGTCGGCGGCCGAGATGCTCGCCTTCCTGCTGATCGGCCTGCCCGCGGGCGTGTGGGTGGACCGGGCGCGCCGCCGCCCGATCCTCATCTGGTCCGACCTCGCGCGCGGCGTGGCGCTGCTGTCGATCCCGGTGGCGGCCTGGCTCGGCGTGCTGACGCTGCCCCAGCTCTACGCCGTCGCCCTGGTGCTGGGAGTGGGTACGGTCTTCTTCGACGTCGCCCACATGAGCTTCCTGCCCGCCATCGTGACCAAGGAGCGCCTCGAACGCGGCAACGGCGTCCTGGAGGTCACCAGGACCGCCTCGACGCTCGCGGGGCCGGGCGTCGGAGGCTGGATGGTGGCGGCGTTCACCGCGCCGTTCGCGCTGCTCGCCGACGCCGTCAGCTATCTCGTCTCGGCGCTCCTGCTGTCGGGCGTGCGGGCTCAGGAGAGCCCGCGGCGCGGCGAGCGCAGGTTACTGCGGCACGAGGTGGCCGAGGGCATCACGTTCGTCGCCAAGGAGCGGGTCCTGCGCAGGATCGCGGTCGTCGGCGCCGTGACCATGATGGCCAACAGCATCTGCACGGTCGGCCTGCCGCTCTACCTGTTCAAGCAGCTCGGCCTCGGCTCGGGCCTGTACGGGCTGCTGCTGTCGGCCGCCGCCGTCGGCTCCATCGTGGGCGCCGCGCTGGTGGCCCGCGTCACGGCCCGCTTCGGCACCGGCCGCACCCTGTACGGCTCCGCCGTCCTGGCGACCCTGCTCTACCTGCCCGCCCTGGCGACCGGCCCCGGCTGGCGGCTGCTGATCTATCCGGTGGCCGCGTCGCTGTTCGGGGTGGCCAGCTCGATCTTCGGGATCGCTCAGCTCAGCTACCGTCAGCGCATCACCCCCGAGCACCTGCTCGGTCGGGTCAACGCCAGCATGCGCTTCCTGATGTGGGGAGCCTTCCCGCTGGGCGGTCTGGTCGGCGGCGCTCTGGGGGAGTGGTTCGGCGGCTACGCGGTCTTCGCCGCGGGCGTGGCCCTGATGGGCCTGTCACATCTGGCGGTGGTGACCTCGCCCGCCATCATGAAGGCGTCCGTGCCCCTCTCATGAGGGCCACAGCTCGGCGACCACCGCGGCCGTGTGCCGGCCGAGGCCAAGCGCGATGGCCGCGCGCAGGTCGTCAGGGGTGTCCACGTCACGCCGTACGGACTCGATCCCCGGCAGGCACAGCTCCTTGGCCCCGCCCGCCAGATGCTTGGCCCGCGACTCCCCGCCGAACCTCGGCGTGAACGGCATCCCGGGCCGTACCCCGTAGAAGGTCGTCCCGACGTCGAGCGCGTCCGGCACGAACGCCTGGTCCAGCTCGGCCGCCGCCGACAGCGCCACCCCCAGCTCCGACGAGCGCAGGGCGGGAAGATCCGCCTGGAGCGCCCCGACCGCGTCGCCGGGCGCGACGCGTACGGCATGGGCGGCCCCTGTCCGCAAGGCGGTGTTCAGCCCGCGGTCCGGGTCGGGCACCACCTCGGCCCCCAGCGCGCCCAGCGGCCCCGCGGCGGCGGGATCGGCCGTCACCACGATCACCCGGGCGACGTGCGCGCACGCGAGCGCCGCCGCCACGGTGTCGCTGGCCACCGCCACTGCCAGCCGGATGCGATGCGGACCCGTCGCCGCGGCCAGCCTCGTCTTCGCCGCGACCAGCGTCTTCACCGGGATCACCAGGGACCAGCGGATGCTCATAGTCTTAAGGATCCCGCCTCGACATCCCGCGCGGCCACCCGGGAGACTTGGGGCGCACCCCGTAAGTGTTGGAGGAGTCCATGAGCCGCCCCACGCGCCCGTCGCGTTTCTGGGAAACTTTGGCAGTAGTTATCGTGAAACCACTGTCCCGGCTCCTGGTCAAGAGGGACTGGCGCCGAGGGGAGCGCATCCCGCGCACCGGCGGCGTGATCATCGCGACCAACCATCTCTCCTGGGCCGATCCCGTCCTGCTCTCCCACTTCCTCTACAACAACGGCCGCTGGCCGGTGATCCTGGCCAAGGCCGCGCTGTTCAAGGTGCCGTTCCTGGGCAGGGCCGTGACGGGGCTGCTCGCCATCCCCGTCTACCGCGGCAGCGCCGAGGCGGCCAATTCGCTGAACGTCTCCGCTCAGCGGCTCAAGGACGGCTGCGCGATCCTGTTCTACCCCGAGGGCACCTGCACCCGCGATCCCGGCCTGTGGCCCATGGTGGGCAAGACGGGCGCGGCCCGGCTGGCGCTGGAGAGCGGCGCGCCGGTCATCCCGGTGGCCCACTGGGGCGCGCATGAGCTGCTGCCCTATGGGGAGAAGAAGCCCAGACTGTTCCCGCGCAAGACTTTCCACGTGACGGTGGGGCCACCGGTGGACCTGTCGAAGTACGAGGGCAGGTCGACGCACGCGGAGGTGCTGCGCGAGGCGACGGCCGACATCATGGCGGCCATCACCGAGCAGCTCGCCGAGCTGCGCGGCGAGAAGGGTCCCGAGACTCCCTACGATCCGTCCAGGCGGTGATGGCATGACGAAGGTGGCCGTGTTCGGCACGGGTTCGTGGGGCACCACATTCGCGATGATCCTCGCGGAGGCAGGCAACGAGGTCACGCTGTGGGGGCGCAGGCGGGAGCTGGTCGAGGCGATCGACCGCGACCACATGAACCCCGACTACCTGCCGGGCATCTCGCTCCCCGAGAAGCTGCGCGCCACGACCGACCCGGCGCGGGCGCTCGACGGGGCCGAGTTCGTGGTGCTGGTCGTGCCGTCGCAGCAGCTGCGGCCCAACCTGGCCGCCTGGCGCGAGCACATCCCGCCGAACGCGGTCCTGGTGAGCCTGATGAAGGGCATCGAGCTGGGCACGACCAAGCGGATGAGCGAGGTCATCCGCGAGGTCGCCGAGGTGCCCGAGGAGCGCGTCGCGGTCGTCTCGGGTCCCAACCTGGCCAAGGAGATCGCCGGGCGCCAGCCCGCCGCCACGGTCGTCGCCTGCACCGACGAGTCGGTCGCCGCCCGTCTCCAGGCGATCTGCCACCTGCCGCCGTGGTTCCGCCCGTACACCAATCCCGACGTGGTCGGCGTCGAGCTCGGCGGCGCCGTGAAGAACGTGATCGCGCTGGCCGTGGGCGTCTCCGCGGGCATGGGCATGGGCGACAACGTCAGCGCCATGCTCATCACCAGGGGGCTGGCCGAGATCTCCCGCCTGGGCGCGGCGCTCGGGGCCGACCAGCACACGTTCGCGGGGCTCGCCGGGATGGGAGACCTCGTGGCGACCTGCACCTCGCCGCTGTCGCGCAACCGCACCTTCGGCGAGAACCTGGGCAGGGGCATGACCCTCGAGGAGGTCGTGGCCGCCACCAAGCAGACCGCGGAGGGCGTGAAGTCGTGTGAGTCCGTCCTGGAGCTGGCCAGGAAGCACGACGTCGAGATGCCGATCACCGAGGTCGTCGTCGGGGTGGTGCACGACGGCATGTCTCCCGCCGAGGCGGGCATGCTGCTCATGTCCCGCTCACCGAAACCCGAGCGTTACGGCATCTAACACACCGGGAGAAAGACCTGATTACGGCGTGCTCGGCTCGCTGTGACCGGGACACCCCGGTAGATTCGGACACCATGAGCAAGCCACGCGTCGCCGTCGTTTTCGGAGGCCGCAATTCTGAGCACGCCGTGTCCCTGATGGGCGCGGGCAGCGTGCTGGATGCGATCGACAGGAGCAAGTACGAGGTGATCCCCATCGGGATCGCCCAGGACGGCAGGTGGGTGCTGGCCGCTTCCGACCAGCGGTTCGCCATCGAGTCGGGCGAGCTGCCCGTCGTCGACACCTCGGGCGCGGCGCTGGCGCTGCCGTCCGGGGGGAGTTCGCTGGTGGCGTACGACTCCGGCAGCATCCCCGTGGAGCTCGGCTCCGTGGACGTGGTCTTCCCCGTCATGCACGGGCCGTTCGCCGAGGACGGCACGATCCAGGGGCTGCTGGAGATGGCCGGGGTGCGCTATGTCGGCTCCGGCGTGCTGGCCAGCGCCGTGGGCATGGACAAGGCGTACATGAAGACCGTGATGGCCGCCGCGGGCCTGCCGACCGGCCCCTACGTCGTCGTACGCGACCGCGACTGGCGGCTCGACCGCGGCCGCGTGCTCAAGGAGGCGGAGTCGCTGGGCTGGCCGGTGTTCGTCAAACCCGCCAGGGCCGGCTCGTCGCAGGGCATCTCCAAGGCCTCCGACCTGGCGGAGCTGGAGGCGGCCGTGGAGTTCGCCAGGCAGCACGACCCCAAGGTGCTCATCGAGGCGGCGATCGCGGGCCGCGAGATCGAGTGCGCGGTGCTGGAGTCGCTCGGCGACGAGCCCGCGGTGGCGTCGGCGCCCGGCGAGGTGCGGGTCGAGGGCGGTCAGGAGTTCTTCGACTTCGAGGCGAAGTACTACCCCGACCAGATGTCGCTCACCGTGCCCGCCGACATTCCCGAGGAGACGGCCGCGGAGCTGCGGGCGATGGCCGTGCGCGCGTTCGAGGCGCTCGACTGCGAGGGGCTCGCGCGGGTCGACTTCTTCTACACGCCCGACGGCGAGCTGGTACTCAACGAGATCAACACCATGCCCGGCTTCACGTCGCTGTCGGTGGCGCCGCAGCTCTGGGCCGCCTCGGGCCTGGACTACCCGGCGCTGGTCGACCGGCTCATCCAGCTCGCGCTGTCACGGCCGACGGGACTGCGTTGACGTCTCGTTCAACGTGCTCTGCCGAGGGCGGCAGGGCTGCGCCGGCGGATCAGCGGGGCGGCGTCGAGACCTGGGAGATCGGCTTCGACAGGTCCGCGAGCACTTCGGCGGCCACGTGGTCGCCGCCGACCGTGACCTCCACGTAGGCCGTGTCCGTCACCGCGGTGAACAGGGCGGGCTTTTCCGGGTCGGCGAACCAGCCCACCCCGCCGACCTCCTGGAGCTGGTCGGTGGGCGCCATCCTGGCCGGCCTCGGCACGCCGCAGCGCAGCGCGATGGCGGCATCGCCCCAGACGGCCACGTACGGCGACTCCGGTGTGGACGTGCCACGCGCGGCGCCGTCGAGCGTCTGGGGCAGCAGTGTCGCCAGCTTGTCGCAGGCCGCCACCGCGTCGCCCTGGGGCTTGGGCGGATCGACCTGCACGGTGCCGCCGCAACCGGCGAGTGCCAGGAGAACGAGCAGGACGGCGGCGGCACGCATGCGACGACTACCTTCAGATGTGAACGATCGGACAGGTAAGAGTACGCGTGATGCCCTCCACTGCCTGAATCTGGGCCACCACGAGCTTGCCCAGCTCGTCGACGTTGTTGGCCTCCGCGCGCACGATGACGTCGTAGGGACCCGTCACGTCTTCAGCCTGGGTGACGCCGGGAATCCCGGAAATCTCCTGAGCCACCGCGGCAGCCTTGCCGACCTCGGTCTGAATAAGGATGTAGGCCTGCACCATCACGTCCTCCCAGGCGATTGGATCACGCCGAACCGCCACCGTACCCTGTGTGCATCAGGAGGTGCGTCATCACAGTCGGAGATCTCGGCGAATTCGGAGTGATAAATCGTATTACCGGACGTCTGCCCCAGGGCGCGGCAGTGATGCTAGGCCCGGGTGACGACGCCGCTGTCATCGGCGCGTCCGACGGCCGTGTGGTGGTCTCAACGGATCTGCTGATCGAGGGTAGGCACTTTCGGCGCGATTGGTCCAGCGGCTATGACGTGGGCCGCAAGGCCGCGGCCCAGAACCTGGCCGACGTGGCGGCCATGGGCGCCGAGCCGACGTCCATCGTGGTCGGGCTGGGCATGCCCGCCGACCTCCCTTTGACGTGGCTGGACGACCTCACGGACGGGTTCCGCGACGAGTGCGCCGTGGTCGGGGCGAGCGTGGCCGGGGGCGACATCACGAGGTGCGACCTGGTGGTCATCGGTGTGACCGCGCTGGGCGACCTGGGCGGGCGGGCGCCTGTGACGCGCTCCGGAGCCAGGCCCGGGCAGGTGGTGGCGGTGACCGGCCGGCTGGGGTACGCCGCCGCCGGGTGGGCGCTGCTGGAGGCGGGCGTGCCGCTGAACGCCGTTCTCGAGGAGGCCGTGGTGGCGCATCGGCGGCCCTGTCCTCCGTACGCGATGGGGCCGCAGGCGGCGGCGCTGGGCGCGAGCGCGATGCTGGACGTCAGCGACGGGCTGCTGCAGGACCTCGGCCACGTCGCCGAGGCAAGCGGCGTGCGTATCGAGCTGGATCCGGGGGCGTTCGCGGTGGGAGAGCCCGTGGCCGTCGCGGCCAAGGAACTGGGGTCCGACCCACTGGAGTGGGTGCTCACGGGCGGTGAGGACCACGCGCTCGCCGCGGTTTTCCCCTCAGAGGTACGCCTGCCGCCATCGTGGCAGGTCGTGGGCCGGGTGATCGAGGGCGAGGGCGTTCTGGTGCGCGGGCGCGAGATCGGTCGGCGCGGGTGGGATCACTTTCGGTAACACCTTGTCCCGATTTACGTGACATTTTCCTGATTTGAGGTGGGACTACGGGGATTGTTGTGACAACGGTGTAGTGAAGGTGTTATGAAGATTGGCGGCCACTGTAACCGCGAGAAAGGGCAGCCATGGGCCGCCACGGCACAGGTGGATCCGACGACGGGGAAGAACGGGGGAGCGACAGCGCATTCTGGGGTCCTGACGAGCAGGCCGAGCCGCCGGGCTGGCCCTCGTTGCCGGACGCACCAGAGGTGACAGGCCAGTGGGCTCCCATGCCGCGGCGCACGGACGGGCCGCCGCAGCGTGGGCCGCAGCCCGAGCCGTTCGAGACCACCGGGGCCTTCGCGCTGCCCAACGACCTCGCCGGCGGCGTTTCCCCGGCCAACGACCCCGCGCGTGCCTTCCCGCCGCCGAGCTCAGGGGAGGAGGCCGGGCCGTTCGAGACGACGGGCGCCTTCGTCCGTCCGTCGGAGTGGGGCCCTCCCGCTGACCACCCGGCCCCTCGCGCCGAACGAGGCCCTTTCGACCCGCCGGGTCCCTTCGACGGGCCCATGGAGCGCACGAGCTTCTTCGACGGCCCGGACGCGCAGGATCCTTCCGAGCGCACGGCTTTCTTCGACGGCCCGCATGCGCCCGGCCCTTCGGAGCGCACGGCTTTCTTCGACGGCCCGCATGCGCCCGGCCCTTCGGAGCGCACGGCCTTTTTCGACGGCCCGAATGCACCTGGTCCTGAGGAGCGCACGGCTTTCTTCGGCGGTCCGGACGCGCCCGGCCCTGACGAGCGCACGGCCTTCCTCAACGGCCCCGATGTGCAGGGTGACGCTTTCGCCGGGCCTCATGGCGACCGTACCGGACGGTTCGACGTCCCCATGTCGGCCGGCCCGCCCGAGCCGGGAGACGTCAAGGTGGCCGGGGAGCCGACGGCCGTGCAGGCGCCTGCCTGGGCGAACGCCGAGACCGGCTTCCTCGGTCCCGACTGGTCGCAGGACGGCGGCCTCGACGAGCCGGACGAGCCCAAGGGCCGCCGCGGACGCCGTGGCGGCGGACGCGGTGGTGGCGGCGACGACGTGCTCGCCGCGCCCTCCTCGGGCGGAGGCAAGGGCCGGGTCGCGCTGCTTTCTGTCGCCGCAGTGGCGGTCGTGCTGGGCGGCACCGTGGCGGGCGTCAAGTTCATGAGCTCGTCGAGCGATCCGGGCAAGTGCGCGGGTACGACCTGTGCCGCCGTACAGGCGACCAGTAACCAGCCGGGCCCCGAGGTCGCCCAGCCGAGCGAGGAGCAGACCGAGCCCTCTGAGGAGCCGACGGAGGAGCCGTCCGAGAAGGACACCAAGCCCTCCGCGACCCCGTCGCCGACGGCCTCCTACAGCGCCCGCACGCCGCGGCGCACCTCGTCCGCCACGCCGACGCCGACCAAGACCAAGGTGAAGACGTCCAAGGAGCCGACGGAGGACCCGACGCCGCCGCCCGCCGAGGAGAGCGTGTCCGAGTCTCCGACCGAGGAGCCGTCGACGCTGGACGACTCCGACACCGGTGGCGCGCCCACCAGCGGCGCCACGCCCCTCCCCACCAATACGGGCACCTTCGGTTCCGGCGCCGGCTCGATGAACGTCCGGCAGGTCATCAAGCAGGGCCCGCTCGGCTACAAGGCCGACATGACGCTCTCGAACACGTCCCGCCAGACGATCGAGAACCCCACCGTGTCCGTCCCCGTCGAGGGCAAGGTCATGAGCGTGTCCGGAGCCCAGTGGACCCAGGACGGCGATCTGCTGATCCTCGACCTGTCGGCGTCGCTGGCGACGGGCGACTCGGTCGCCGTCTCGTTCACCGCCACGGGCAAGGGTGCGAAGGCCGCGAACTGCGGGCTGGTCAGCGGGGCCTGCGCCGTCAGCTGAGTGGTTGGATGGGGATATGACTCCTCCCCGCGTGCTGACCGTCGCCGGCTCCGACTCAGGGGGCGGCGCGGGCATCCAGGCCGACCTGAAGACCATGATGGCCATGGGCGTCCACGGCATGAGCGTCATCGCCGCGGTGACGGCACAGAACTCGCTGGGCGTCCAGGGCTACTGGGAGCTGCCGCCCGAGGCCGTGCGGGCGCAGCTCGACTCGGTGCTCGGCGACATCGGCGCGCAGGCGGTGAAGACCGGCATGCTGGCCTCTCCCGTCCTGGTCGAAACGGTGGCCGGTGTGCTCGGCTCGTACGCCGCCCCGGTGGTCGTGGACCCCGTCGGGGTGTCGAAGCACGGCGACGCGCTGCTCGCGCCCGAGGCCGTCGAGACGGTCCGGACGCGGCTGCTGCCCGTGGCCACCGTGGTGACGCCGAACCTGTGGGAGGTGGAGCAGCTCACCTCCGTCAAGGTGGAGGACGAGGACGGGCTGAGGCGGGCCGCGGACGCCGTGCTGGAGCTGGGGCCCACCTGGGCGCTGATCAAGGGCGGTCACCTGCCCGGGGCGCCGGTCGACCTGCTCACGGACGGCACCAGCGAATACCGCTTCACCGCCGAACGCCTCGACAACCGCCACACCCACGGCACGGGCTGCACGCTGGCCTCCGCCATCGCCTCCCGGCTCGCGCTGGGTGACGACGTGCCGGAGGCGGTGGGCAAGGCGAAGGAGTACGTGACGGGCGCCATCGCGCATGGCTTCCCCTTGGGCGGCGGCATCGGACCGGTGGACCACGCCTGGCGCTGGCGCTGACCGCCGATCCCTGAGCCCCTCTGCGGCCCTCCTGTCCCGCCACAGCGCCCGGCGCCGCCGGTGCCGGGCTCGTGGCGCCTGTGGAGGGGCGCTGCCCGTGTCGGGGCGCAGGAGAGCATGCCGGGCCGCGTCCCGTCGGACGGGCGGGGTACTCCCCGCGGTGAGAGGCGCAGGCGGCGGGCATGGTTGCGGCGCTCGGAGTTGCGGTGGCCAGGGGGCAGCCGTCCGTAGCCCCGGTGAGCCGCTGCGGTTGCCCCATTGAGGGGTCGGCCGATGACGCCTGTGGCCGCGCTGGGAGACGAAAACGCGCAAGCCCGCGGCTCCACAAGGAGCGACGGGCTTGCGCGAGAAAGTGTGGACTTAGCGGGTGACCTTGCCCGCCTTGATGCACGAGGTGCACACGTTCAGCTTCTTCGGCGTCCCGCCGACGACCGCGCGAACCGTCTGAATGTTGGGGTTCCAACGACGACGGGTACGGCGGTGGGAGTGGGACACGTTGTTGCCGAAGGTCGGGCCCTTGCGGCAGACATCGCAGACGGAAGCCACGGTTCGCTCCTTAAAACAGTCGATGTAGCCCTGTCCGCGGATGCTTTCCGGGCGGAGGGCATGCCGGGACAACCGGCCAGCCAGACGAGAATATCCGATCCACACCGATGGGCGCGAACTGGAACGCTGGACCGCAGGCCCGGCGGCGATATTCTCCATCGACAACGGTAGCGCATAGGGGGCCGGGAGGGCGCAGATGAAGATCCTCGACCCGCCCGCGGTGCGCCGCTGGGCCCGCCTGGCCGCCGAGGCGCTGGGCCGGGCCAGAGCGGAGATCGACGCGCTCAACGTGTTCCCGGTGGCCGACGGCGACACCGGCACCAACCTCCACCTGACCATGCTGTCCGCGGCCGAGGCCGTCGAGTCGCTGCCCGACGACGTGGACCCGGCCGTGATGTGGCAGACGCTCTCGTACGGCGCCCTGGTCGGGGCCCGTGGCAACTCCGGGGTGATCGTCAGCCAGGCGTTACGCGGTCTCGCCGAGGTGCTGAAGGACGGCCCCGACCTGCGGGCCGGGCTGCACCGGGCCGCCGTGCTGGCCAGGGAGGCGGTGGCCAGGCCGGTGGAGGGCACGGTGCTGAGCGTGCTGGAGTCCGCCGCGCGAGCCGTACAGGACATGGACGGGGACGATCTGGCCGAGGTGGCGCGGGAGGCGGCGGGTGAGGCCCGCGCCGCGCTGCGCCGCACGCCCGGCCAGCTGGAGGTGCTGGCCCGCAGCGGCGTGGTCGACGCGGGCGGCGCGGGGGCGGCGATCGTGCTGGAGACGCTGGCCGCCGTGATCACCGACTCCTACACCGACCACTACGACGTGCCGGCGCCGACCGCCAAGGTCTCGCCGATGACCGAGGTGGGCGCGGGGTACGAGGTGATGTACCTGCTGGAGGCCGACGACGCGGCGGTGGCCGCGCTGCGCGAGGAGCTCGACGCCATGGGCGACTCGCTCGTCGTGGTCGGCGGCGGAGGCCTGTGGAACGTGCACGTCCACGTGGCCGAGGCGGGCCCCGCCGTGGAGGCGGGCGTGCGGGCCGGGCGGCCGCACCGGATCCGGATCACGTACCTGGCCGAGCGGACCCACCGCGGCAGCGCGGGCAGGGGCGTGGTGGCGGTGGCCGCGGGGGACGGGATCGCGGCGCTCTTCGAGGAGTGCGGCGCCGTCGTCGTACGGCGCGCGCCCGGCACGCGGCCCACGCTCTCCGCCATGCTGGCCGCGATCACGCAGGCCGGCAGCGAGGTCGCGGTCCTGCCGAACGACGAGGGCGTCAGGTCGATCGCCGCCGCGGCCGCGGAGATCGCCCGCGAGGACGGGGTCACGGTCAGCGTGCTGCCCACGGAGGCGACCGTGCAGGGGCTCGCGGCCCTGGCCGTGCACGATCCGCTGCGCCGCTTCGACGACGACGTGGTGGCGATGACCGACGCCGCGGGCCACACGCGGTACGGGCACGTGACGGTGGCGGACCGTGAGGCGGTCACGAGCGCGGGGGTGTGCCGCCCCGGGGACGTGCTCGGCATGATCGACGGGGATGTCGCGGTGATCGGCGGCTCGCTCGACCGGGTGGCGACCATGGTCGTGGACCGGATGGTGGCGGGCGGCGGCGAGCTGGTGACCGTGGTCACGGGCTCGGAGGCGCCGCACGGGCTGGCCGAGCGTCTGGAGGAGCACCTGGGACGTACGCGGCCGGACGTCGACCTGGTCGTGTACGACGGCGAGCAGGGCGGCTACCCGCTCCTGATCGGCGTGGAGTGACGTGACGCCGGCCTGATCGGCGTGGAGTGAGGTGACATCGGCCTGATCGGCCTCGAGTGACGTGACGCCGGGCCGATGAACGGGATTCCTGTCGGGCCGAGGCGGTAGAACTTAATGCCGTGAGCCGTTTCGACGAGCCTCTGACGAAGGCGCTCGACCCGAAGACCGCCAAGCTCCTGCACAGCGTGCTCGAGTTGGAGACGGTCGGCGACCTGCTGCGCCACTACCCGCGTCGCTACGCCGAGCGCGGCGAGCTGACCTCGCTCGACGCGCTGGAGGTCGACGAGCACGTCACCGTGGTGGGCGAGGTGACCAGGCTCATGCGCAAGCCCATGCGCAACCGCGGCGGCACCTGGCTGGAGGTCGAGGTCGTCGACGGAAACGGCAACAAGCTCTACCTGTCGTTCTTCGGCAAGGGCTCGCATGTGGCGGAGTCGCGGCTCAAGCCGGGGCGGCGGGGCATGTTCGCGGGCAAGGTGGGGCTGTTCGGGTCGCGTACGAGCCCGCGCTGGCAGCTCACGCACCCGGAGTTCGAGCTGTTCGAGGAGAGCGAGGCGAGCGCGGAGGAGTTCGCGTCGGCGCCGGTGCCGATCTATCCGGCGGGCAAGGACCTCACGCCGTGGGCGATCAGGCGCGCGGTCGGCGTCGTGCTCGACACGCTGGGCCCGCTCGAGGACCCGCTGCCCGCCGCGCTCCGGGCCCGCCACGGCCTGCAGGACCTGGGCGAGGCGCTGGTGGCCATTCACCGGCCGAAGGACTTCGCCGAGGTGGGGCGGGCGCGCAAGAGGCTGAAGTTCGACGAGGCGTTCGTGCTGCAGTCCGTGCTGCTGCAGCGGCGCCAGGCCGCCGGTGCGCTGCCCGCCAAGGCGAGGCCCGGGCGTTCCGATGGCATGCTGGCCGACTTCGACGCGCGGCTGCCGTTCTCGCTGACGGAGGGGCAGGCACAGGTCGGTGCGGAGATCGCCGCCGACCTCGCGGGCGAGCACCCGATGCACCGGCTGCTGCAGGGTGAGGTCGGCGCGGGCAAGACGGTGGTGGCGCTGCGGGCGATGCTCCAGGTGGTCGACTCAGGCGGCCAGGCGGTGCTGCTGGCGCCCACGGAGGTGCTGGCCCAGCAGCACCACCGCTCGATCACCAACATGCTGGGCGATCTGGCGCAGGGGGGCATGTTCGGGGGCACGGCGGTCACGCTGCTGACCGGCTCGATGGGCGCCGCCGCGCGCCGCGCGGCCCTGCTCGACGCCGCCTCGGGCACGGCGGGGATCGTCGTGGGCACGCACGCGCTGCTCCAGGAGCACGTGCAGTTCGCCGACCTGGGGCTGGTCGTGGTGGACGAGCAGCACCGGTTCGGGGTCGAGCAGCGTGACGCGCTGCGCGAGAAGGCGGGCGGCGGGCGGCCGCACGTCCTGGTCATGACCGCCACCCCGATCCCGCGCACGGTCGCCATGACGGTCTTCGGCGACCTGGAGGTCTCGACGCTGTCCCAGCTCCCGGCCGGTCGCGCCCCCATCTCCACCCACGTGGTCCCGGCGGCCGAGAAGCCGCACTATCTCGAACGCACGTGGGAGCGGGTCCGGGAGGAGGTGGCCCTGGGGCGCCAGGCGTACATCGTGTGCCCGCGCATCGGCGACCTGGAGGGCGACGAGGGCGACCTGGCGGCGGCCGGCGGCGACGACGAGCGCCGCCCGCCGCTCGCGGTCCTCGACGTGGCCGAGCTCCTCAAGAGCGGCCCCTTCCACGACCTGCGCGTCGGCACGCTCCACGGCAAGCTCCCGCCGGAGGAGAAGGACGCGATCATGCGTTCGTTCACGCGGAGCGAGCTGGACGTCCTGGTGGCCACCACGGTCATCGAGGTGGGTGTGGACGTGCCCAACTCCTCCGTCATGATCATCATGGACGCCGACCGCTTCGGCGTCTCGCAGCTCCACCAGCTCCGCGGCCGCGTCGGCCGCGGTGGCCTCCCGGGCCTGTGCCTCCTGGTCTCCGACTTCCCCGAGGGCACCCCGGCCCGCGCCCGCCTGGACGCGGTGGCCGCCACCTTGGACGGCTTCGAGCTGTCGCGCGTGGACCTGGAGCAGCGGCGGGAGGGCGACGTGCTGGGTGCGGCGCAGTCGGGCAAGCGATCGTCGCTGAAACTGCTGCAGCTGCTGCGGGACGAGGACGTGATCGCCACCGCCCGCGACGAGGCGGCCGCCCTGCTCGCCGAGGACCCGGACCTGACCACCCACGAGGGGCTGAGGGCCGAGATCGGCCGCTTGCTGGCCGACGAGCGGGCCGAATACCTGGAGAAGACCTGACGCGTCATGTAAAAGGCCCAGCCGCGGGGACGGCCTCCCCCCGAATGCCGTCCCCGGCTGGGCCCACCCTCGGGTCAGGTGCCGAGGGAACCGGCGTGCGGAAGGGCTCACGATCACGCCGGTCGGCCTCCATGTGGGTCACCTTGAAGGCCGCAGAACTCATCATGCGGAACGACCGGGGCGATGTGAATCACCCTTGCGCACTCCAGGGAGACACTTGTCCACTCTTGACCTGCATGAACATGCGGAACAATAGGTCACATGACGCGGATCATCGCAGGCAGCGCGGGTGGCAGGAGGCTCGTGGTCCCGCCGGGGCGTGGCACGAGGCCCACCAGCGACAGGGCGAGAGAAGGGATCTTCTTGACTCTCGACTCGCTGTACGGGCTCGACGGCGTCCGCCTGATCGACCTGTACGCCGGATCCGGGGCGATCGGCCTGGAGGCCCTGTCGAGGGGAGCGAAGGAGGCCGTGCTGGTCGAGTCCGACCCCAGGGCCGTGCGGACCATCAAGGCGAACGTCCAGACGCTCGGCCTCGAAGGCGCCAAGGTGATCGCGGACAAGGTCGAGCGGCTGCTCGGGAAGGCTCCTGACGAGCCGTACGACATCGTCTTCGCCGATCCGCCCTATGCCACGTCCGACGCCGAAGTGCAGCGCGTTCTGGAGCTGCTGCGGGACAACGGGTGGCTCTCGGATGAGGCATTGGTGGCATTCGAGAGGGAAAGCAGGGGAAAGGCACTGATGTGGCCAGAAGGCTACGTTGAGGAGAGGGTCCGTCGTTATGGCGAAGCGTCCGTTTGGTACGGTCGCGCCGCCGGGAACCCGTAGACCTGGGAGGCGTCTTGCGCCGCGTAGTCTGCCCGGGGTCGTTCGACCCCATCACCAATGGCCACCTCGACATCATCGGCCGCTCCGCCCACCTGTATGACGAGGTGACCGTGGCAGTCCTCATCAACGTCGAGAAAAGCAGCCTGTTCACGGTGGATGAGCGAATCGACATCCTGCAGGCCGTGACCAAGGACTATCCGAACGTCAAGGTGCGGAAATTCCACGGACTGCTGGTCGATTTCTGCAAGCAGAACGACATCCCCGCCATCGTCAAGGGCATCAGGGTGGTCAGCGACTTCGACTACGAGCTGCAGATGGCGCAGCTCAACTATCGCCTGTCAGGGGTCGAGACGCTTTTCATGCCCACCAATCCCGAATACTCGTTCCTGTCCTCCAGCAGGGTGAAGGAGATCGCCAGATATGGTGGGGATGTGTCGGGCCTCGTACCCGATCTTGTGCACAAGCTGCTCATCGAGCGGCTCAGGGGCTGAGCGCGACCTGCTATCCTTTCATTTCGGCCTTGTACGACGGCGATCGTCTCGCCATGCCTAGCGAGAGCAGGATGACTCAGCACCTCGACCCCCGCTCCCCGTGGGTGATCTCCACTCATGACCTCGGAAAGCGGCCGGGCACGATGAGGCAGATGACTCTGACCCTCCCGGCACCGGCGGATCTCGGCGTCGACATGATCGGTGTCCCCAAGGACGCCGAAGTCGAGCTGGACCTCCGGCTCGAAGCAGTGATGGAAGGCGTGCTCGTGTCAGGCACGGCGCAGACCCCGCTCGCCGGGGAGTGCGCGCGCTGCCTCGACCCGGTCTCCTCGGAGATCGAGGTGGACCTGCAGGAGCTGTTCTTCTACTCCGACGAGGACGCCTCGGAGGAGGACTCACTGCTCGACGGTGAGCTGCTCGACCTCGAGCCGACGTTCCGTGACGCGGTGGTGCTGGCGCTGCCGCTGAGCCCTGTGTGCCGTGAGGACTGCGAGGGGCTCTGCACGGAGTGTGGGATCAAGCTGGCCGAGGCCGGCGAGGATCACCGGCACGAGAAGGTCGATGCCCGTTGGGCGTCGTTGCAAGGTCTGGTTACCGACAAAGATAACGATCAGGAGAAGTGACGTGGCCGTCCCGAAGCGAAAGATGTCGCGGAGTAACACCCGCCACCGTCGCTCCCAGTGGAAGACGACTGCTGTCGCCCTGGTGAGCTGCCCGCAGTGCCGTTCGCCCAAGCAGCCGCACATCGCGTGCCCCACCTGCGGCACCTACAACCGCCGTCAGGTCATCGAGCCGTCCGCCTGATCCCTGTCTGACAAGAGATCTGCCCGTCGGACTTCCGTACCACTGTTGTGCTCGGCTGAGGCCGTGGCGGCAGTCCACATCGCAGGTTTCTCATCAGCGCTTGACGTGATGCCGACCGGGTGCCATTGTGCCTCGGTCGGCGTTACCGTCTCAGGTGCGTACGGCGGCGGTTCGCCCGCGGCCGTGGTGGACGCCGGGGCTACGCGTTACCCCGACGCCCACCACGTTTTCGGGCATCTTCCGCAGCCGGCGCGCGCCATGCGAAAGATGTCCGAGGAGGAAAGACGTGGGCGCAGGTCCTAAGCCGGTGGCCGTGGAGGTCGCCAGAGACGAGCTTGAGCGGGTCCTGTCGGTCGGGCTCGACCCCGACATCCTGGAGCGGGCGCTGACCCACCGCTCCTACGCGTACGAGAACGGTGGCCTGCCCACCAACGAGCGCCTGGAGTTCCTGGGCGACTCGGTGCTGGGCCTGGTGGTCACCGACACCCTCTACCGCAACCACCCCGACCTGCCCGAGGGCCAGCTGGCGAAGCTGCGTGCCGCGGTGGTCAACATGCGGGCGCTGGCCGACGTGGCCAGAAACCTGGGCCTGGGCCGGTTCCTGCGGCTCGGCAGGGGCGAGGAGGGCACCGGCGGCCGCGACAAGTCGTCGATCCTGGCCGACACCCTCGAGGCGCTGATCGGCGCGATCTACGTCGACAAGGGGCTCGACGAGGCGTTCCGGGTGGTGCACGTGCTGTTCGACCCGCTGATCGTCCGCTCGGCCTCGCTCGGGGCCGGGCTCGACTGGAAGACCTCGCTGCAGGAGCTGACCGCCTCCGAGGCGCTCGGCGTGCCTGAATACCACGTCGAGGAGAGCGGCCCCGACCACGCCAAGTCGTTCACGGCCATGGTGCGGGTCGGCGGCGAGTCGTACGGGTCGGGCACCGGGCGCAGCAAGAAGGAGGCCGAGCAGCAGGCGGCCGAGGCGGCCTGGACCCGCATCAGGGCCAGGCGCGAGCAGCGCGAGAGCCAGCCCGCCGGCTGAACGGGCCCTCCGGATGTGTCCGGAGGGCGATAATGAGGTTGCCGCCCGAAGCGCCCGGGGCACCGCCCGGGGCGCCCGAAGGTGCCCGAGTCACAGGGGTCTGAGGTGCCTGAGCTGCCAGAGGTCGAGGTCGTCAGGCGCGGCCTCGCGCAATGGGTCACCGGGCGTGAGATCGCCTCGGCGGAGGTCCTGCACCCCCGCGCGATCAGGCGGCACGTGCCCGGGGCCGACGAGTTCACGGCCCGGCTGAAGGGCCGGGAGGTGCTGTCCGCCGAGCGCCGTGGCAAATACCTGTGGCTCCGGCTGTCTGGCGCCGAGGAAGCCCTCATGGCCCATCTGGGGATGAGCGGTCAACTGCTGGTGGTCGACCAGGACTCGCCGCTGGAGAAGCATCTCCGGGTACGCGTCCGCTTCGAGGACGGCGGGCCAGACCTTCGCTTCGTCGACCAGCGGACGTTCGGCCACGTCATGGTCACGCCCCTGGTCGGCGGCGTGCCGGAGCCGATCTCCCACATCGCTCCCGACCCGTTCGAGGCGGTGTTCGACGAGGCCGAGTTCGCCCGCAGACTCAGGGCCAGGCACACCGAGATCAAGCGGGCGCTGCTCGACCAGTCGCTGATCAGCGGCGTCGGCAACATCTACGCGGACGAGGCCCTGTGGATGGCCCGGCTCCACTGGGCCAGGCCCACGCACACGCTCACGCGCCCCAAGATCGACGAGTTGCTGGCCGCCGTGCGCACGGTCATGGCGTCCGCGCTGCGGGCCGGCGGCACCTCGTTCGACAGCCTGTACGTGAACGTCAACGGCGAGAGCGGCTACTTCGAGCGCTCCCTGGAGGTGTACGGCCGGCGCGACCTGCCCTGCTCGCGCTGCGGCACCCCGATCAGGCGCGAGCCGTTCATGAACCGGTCGTCCTACTCCTGCCCCAGATGCCAGCGACGACCGCGGTGAGCACCGCCAGCCCGGCGCCCAGCCACATCGTGGCCGAGATCGAGAACCCGTCCACGACCCTGCCGCCGGCGAACGCGCCGAGCGCGATGGAGAGGTTGAAGGCGCTGACGAAGAGCGCCGTGCCGAGCTCGCCGCCGCCCGCCCGCATGATCCACAGCTGCAGCGTCACCCCGACGCCCCCGTAGCCCGCGCCCCACACCACCAGCACGGCCAGGGGAAGGCCGATCGCGGGCAGCGCCGCCGTGGCCAGCGCCATGAGCGCGGCCAGGATGATCAGCACCGGCTTCGGGTTCCTGGCCGCCCACGCCCCTGCGGCGAAGTTGCCGGCCACGCCCGCGGCGCCGTACACGAGGAGGACGGTGCTGACGAGCGCCGGATCGGCGTGCGAGATCTGCTCCAGGAACGGCCGGACGTAGGTGTAGGCCGCGAAGTGGCCGGACACGATCAGGACGGTCATGACGAGGACGGTCTTGAGCGGCCCCGAGAGCCATCCTTGCCGGGTGCCCGAGGCCTGGGCGGAGGTCTCGCCGGGCAGGGGCGGCAGCGTCGCGTACAGGACCGCGATCAGGGCCAGCGCCACCACCCCCATCGCGGCGAACGCGCTGCGCCAGCCCGCGAACGACGAGACGAACGTCGCCGCGGGCACCCCCAGCACCGACGCCACGGAAACCCCGGCAAGGATGATCGAGGTGGCCCTGCCGACGGACCGCTCCGGCACCAGCCGGGTCGCCAGACCGGCCGCGAAGGCCCAGAACCCCCCGATGCTCACCCCGGTCAGCACCCGGCCGGCCAGGATGACGGGATAGCTCGGTGCGAACGCGCACGCCAGGTTCGCCGCCGCCAGCAGTGCCATCAGCCCGATCAGGACGGCCCGCCGGTCCAGCCGGCGGGTGGTCATCGCCAGCACGGGGGCCGAGACGGCGGCGATCAGCCCAGGGGCGGACATCATCAGCCCGGCCGTCCCGTCGGAGACCCCAAGGGTGGCGGCGATCGAGGTCAGCAGCCCGACGGGCAGCATCTCGCTGGTCACGATGGTGAAGGTGCCCACCGCGACCGTCGACACCGCCAGCCAGCGAGCCCTTGTAGCAGGGGAAACTTCGGTCATGGTCATGCCACTCAGCCTTCGCCCGGCCGCCTGCGGGAACAATGGCGAAGTCCGAAGGCTTGGTTTAGGTGGACTAAGCGATCCGGAGGTTCTGGGGATGGAGTTCAGGGAGCTGGAGTGCTTCGTGGTGCTCAGCGAGGAACTGCACTTCGCGCGTACGGCCGAACGCCTCTACCTGTCGCCGGGGAGGGTGAGCCAGCTCATAAGCGCGCTGGAGACCAGGATCGGCGGCCGGCTCTTCCAGCGGACCAGCCGCAGGGTGCGCCTCACGCCGCTCGGCGAGCGCTTCCTGACCGACCTGCGCCCCGCTTACGACGGCCTGGCGGATGCGGTGAGCCGGGCCAGGGCGGCCGCCCGCGAGGTGACCGGCGTGCTGCGGGTCGGGTTCCTGTCCACGCCGACGGACGTCGTCACGGGCAGTGTGCGGGCCTTCGAGCGCCGCTATCCAGGATGCGACGTGGAGCTGGTGGAGATCCCGCTCTCGGACCCTTTCAGCAAGTTGCGGGCCGGGCAGGTGGACATCGCGTTCACGCTGCTGCCGGTGGACGAACCCGATCTGGCCACCGGGGAGGGGCTGAACGAGGTCTCGTACCAGCTGGGCGTCTCCACGCGGCATCCGCTCGCCGGTCGCGCGGGCATCGCCGCCGAGGAGCTGTCGGACGTGCCCCTGATCAGCCTGGACGGCCCCGCGCCGCGCGCCTGGCTCGAGCGCATGACACCGTCCGCAACCCCATCCGGACGTCCGATTCCCCGGGCCGGTGCGGTGGCCACCAGTCAGGAGGGTCTGATCCAGGTGGCGCTGAACCGGGGTGGCATGCTGTTCTGCACGCCGACGGCGGCCCACCACAGGCGTCCGGACGTGGCCTTCGTGCCCGTCACGGGGCTGCACCCGTCCATCATGGGTCTGGCCTGGGTGAAGGCCGCCGAGACCGCCGCGATCAGGGCGTTCGACGAGGCGGCGGTCGGGCACGCACTCGGGGTGGAGTCCCTTGTGGCCTGACAGGAGCTTGACAGGAGCGGACATGCAGGAAAACGGCGAGAGCGCCCGGTTGACCGCCTGGGTTCGGGGCAGGGTCCAGGGTGTGGGGTTCCGCTGGTGGACCCGTGCCCGGGCACTGGAGCTGGGGCTGCAGGGCTGGGCGCGCAACACGGCCGACGGCCGGGTCGAAGTGGTCGCTGAGGGCCCCCGCGAGGCGTGCGTCAAGCTGCTAGAGCTGCTCAGAGGTTGCGACACGCCGGGGAGAGTGGATGGAGTAGTAGAACGTTGGAGCGAACCTCGAGGTAGTTTGGGTGGTTTTGTGGAACGGTAGGGCCTTCCGTTAAACCGCCCAAATAGGGTATAGTTGTATGTCGGGAGTGCCCATCAGTAGGGCTCAGCGGTTTGTTCGACTTGACCGCCCACACTGCCGGTGCGACTCTTGTTAGGTACCACGCGCACCCCTCCCGCGGAATAGAAGTGCGCGAACCAGTCTGGTCACTCAGCGTGGAGGACCCTTTACCATGGCGAAGGCTCTACTCGGCCACGTCGGCGGTCCTGACCCTCGAATGGTCTCGGAGATGCGCCGCCTGCAGCAGCGTATCCGGGATCTGGAGGCAGAACTTATCCGACTTCAGGCCACCAATGACGCTCTTGCGGCGCAAACCCGCGATGAGGCGATAAGCCGCATGCAAGAGCGCGAGCCGGCACTCACCTGAGAGTGATCGGAGCGCAAGACCCCAGGGACGTCTCGCAGAGGCGTCCCTTGTTATTTGTGCGCCAAAGGAAAGCTTCCTTTGCCCAGGTCAATGCGGTCCAGAAGGTACGCGCCCACGTGGGGGAGCGCGGACCAGTAGGCTTTCCCGAGTCCGCATCACGGTGAAGGGGGTCGCGCTTGTATTTGAAGACCCTCACCCTGCGCGGCTTCAAGTCCTTCGCCTCCGCGACCGCCCTCCGTTTCGAACCGGGCATCACCTGCGTCGTCGGCCCCAACGGGTCGGGCAAGTCCAACGTCGTCGACGCCCTGGCCTGGGTCATGGGCGAGCACAGCGCCAAGTCGCTGCGTGGCGGCAAGATGGAGGACGTCATCTTCGCCGGCACCTCCTCCAGGCCGCCGCTCGGGCGCGCCGAGGTGACGCTGACCATCGACAATTCCGACGGCGCGCTGCCGATCGACTACACCGAGGTAACGATCAGCCGGCTGATGTTCAGGTCGGGGCAGAGCGAATACGCGATCAACGGCGACACCTGCCGCCTGCTCGACATCCAGGAGCTGCTGTCCGACTCGGGCATCGGCCGGGAGATGCACGTGATCGTCGGTCAGGGCCAGCTCGACACCGTGCTGCACGCGGGGCCGGAGGACCGGCGGGCGTTCATCGAAGAGGCAGCAGGCGTGCTCAAGCACCGCAAGCGCAAGGAAAAGGCGCTGCGCAAGCTCGACGCCATGCAGGCCAACCTGACCCGGGTGCAGGACCTCGCCACCGAGCTGCGCCGCCAGCTCAAGCCGCTGGGCCGCCAGGCGGAGATCGCCCGCAAGGCCGCCGTCATCCAGGCCGACCTGCGTGACGCCCGGCTGCGGCTGCTGGCCGACGACGTGTGCATCCTGCGTACGACGCTGGAGCGCGAGGCGGCCGACGAGGCGGCCGTCATGACCCGGCGCCACCAGGTGGAGACCGAGCTGGCGGAGGGCCAGCAGCGCGAGGCGGCGCTGGAGGCCGCCGAGGCCGAGACGCAGCCGCGGCTGGCCGCCGCGCAGGAGACGTACTTCCGGCTCTCGTCGCTGCGCGAGCGCATCACCGGCCTGGCGCAGCTCGCCGCCGAACGCCACCGCCACGCGCTCGACGCCGCCGCCATCGAGCGCCGCGGCCGCGACCCCGAGGACCTCGAACGCGAGGCGGCCGAGATCCGCGAGCGCGAGCTGATACTCAAGGCAGAGCTGGAGCAGGCGCAGGAGCTGCTGGATGAGGCCGTCCAGCGGCGGGCCGAGGCCGAAGCCGGGCTGAGCGCCGAGGAGCAGCGGCTCGCCCTGGCCGCCCGGGCCGCCGCCGACCGCCGCGAGGGGCTGGCCAAGCTGCGGGGGCAGGTCGATTCCGTACGGAGCCGGGCGCGGGCCGCCGAGGAGGAGATCGGCCGGCTGCGCCAGGCCGTGACCGACGCGGCCGAGCGCGAGCGGCAAGCCAGAGAGGACCTGGAGGCGCAGCGGCTGGAGGAGCCCGCGGTCGATCCCGCGCTCGCCGAGGAGCTCGCCACCGCGCAGGCCCTGGTGGAAGAGGCCAGGGCGGTCGCCGACGAGGCGCGTGCGGCGGCGGAGGAGGCCAAGTCCGGCCTCGACGCGCCGCGCGCCGCCCTGCAGGCCGCCAAGTCGGGGGTGGCCACCGCGCGCGCCGCCGACCAGGAGGCGCAGCGCTCCGTGGCCGCTCTGGTCGCCCGACGCGACGCCCTGGAGCTGGGGCTCGCCAAGGGCGACGGCGGCGCGGCCCTGCTCGACGCGGACCTGGCCGGAGTGCTGGGGCCACTGGCGGCCTCGATGCAGGTCGCGCCCGGTGCCGAGCTGGCGGTGGCGGCCGTGCTGGGCCCCGTGGCCGAGGCGATCGCGGTCAGGACCCTCGACACGGCCGTCGAGGCGCTCGGTCTGCTGCGCGCCCAGGGCTCGGGCCAGGCGACCCTGCTGGTGGCACACCCAGCGGGCGCGCGCCGGGAGACCGCGGAGGCCGCTCCTGAGGGCGGTCAGTGGGCCGCCGACCTCGTCACGGTCCCCGACCACCTGCGGCCCGCCCTCGACCACATCCTCGCGGACGTCGTGGTCGTGGACGACCTCGAGGCTGCCCGCGCGGTCGTTCGGCGACAGTCCGGCCTCAGGGCCGTCACCAGGACAGGTGACCTGGTGGGCGCGCACCTGGCCAGCGGCGGCGCCGAGGGCGGCACCTCCGTTCTCCAGGTGCGGGCCGCGCTGGACGAGGCTGTCAGGGACCTGGAGGAGGCCGAGCGCAGGGCGGAGGAGACGGCCGAGGCCCAGGACGAGGCGATCGAGCGGGAGCAGGCGGCCCAGGGGGCGCTGGAGGCTGCCCAGGCCAAGGTCAACGAGGCCCAGACCGCCGTCACCACCGCACAGGCGGGCGTGAGCGCCGCCCAGGGCGCCCTCGACCAGGTCAGGAGCCGCCAGCGGGAGGCCGACCAGCGCAACGCCGCCGCCGCCAAGCGCCTGGCTCAGCTGGAGGCCGCCGCCGACGCCGCCCACGACGAGGCGGAGCGTCTGGCCAAGAGCGTGACCAGGGCGGAGGAGTCCCGTACCGAGGGCTTGGAGGAGCTGGCCGAGCTGGAGATCCGCCTGGCCGAGGCCGAGTACGCCCAGGAGCTGGAGTCCGAGCCCACCACCGACGTCCGCGACGACCTGGCGATCGCCTGCGAGGCCGCGAGGCAGCGTGAGATGGAGACCCGCCTGCAGGTCCGCACCGCCGAGGAGCGCGTCAAGGGCATCGAGGGCCGCGCCGACGGGCTCGTCCGGGCCGCCCAGCGTGAGCGCCAGGAGCGCGCCCAGGCGGCCGCTCAGCGCGCCAGGCGCCGCCGGCAGGCTGCCGTGGCCGAGTCCGTCGGCAAGGGCGCCAAGCAGGTGCTCCAAGCGCTCGAGTCGTCCGTCCAGCTCGCCTCCAGGGAGCGCGACGAGGCCGATCTCGCCAGGGTCGCCGTCGACGCCGAGCTCAAGCAGGTCCGCCTCCGCGTACGCGAGCTCGGTCAGGAGCTCGACAAGCTGGTCAACCGCGCGCACGGCAGCGAGGTCGCCCGCACCGAGCAGCGGCTGCGGCTGGAGCAGATGGAGCAGCGGGCGCTGGAGGAGTTCGGGGTCGAGGTCGAGACGCTGATCTCCGAGTACGGCCCCGAGGCCCCCGTCCCCGGCGATCCGCCCGTGCCGTACGTGCGCGAGGAGCAGGAGAAGCGGGCCAGGGCCGCCGAGCGGCAGATGAACCAGCTCGGCAAGGTCAACCCCCTCGCACTGGAGGAGTTCGCGGCGCTGGAGGAGCGGCACGCGTTCCTCAACTCCCAGCTCGAAGACCTCAAGAAGACCAGGCGCGACCTGCTGACCGTGGTCAAGGAGGTCGACGACCGGGTGGAGCAGATGTTCGCCTCGGCGTTCGAGGACGTGGCCAGGGAGTTCGAGCAGATCTTCGCCAGGGTGTTCCCCGGCGGCGACGGCCGGCTCGTGCTGACCGAGCCCAACGACATGCTGACCACCGGCATCGAGGTCGAGGCCAGGCCGCCGGGCAAGAAGGTCAAGCGGCTGTCGCTGCTGTCGGGCGGCGAGCGGTCGCTGACCGCCGTGGCGTTCCTGGTCTCCATCTTCAAGGCGCGGCCCTCGCCGTTCTACGTGATGGACGAGGTCGAGGCCGCGCTCGACGACACGAACACGCAGCGGCTGCTGATGCTGTTCGAGGAGCTGCGGCAGAGCTCCCAGCTGATCGTCATCACGCACAACAAGCGCACGATGGAGATCGCCGACGCGCTGTACGGCGTCTCGATGCGCGGTGACGGTGTGACGCAGGTGGTCAGCCAGCGGCTGCGGGAGCGCGAGTCGGCCTGACACTCCGCTCAGACGGGGCCTGGGCATGACCATGCCGGTCGATCTGGAAAACTGACATCTTGTGGATGGTTACCTCGGCGTCATAGTGATCGTGGCCGTCGTCGCGCTGCTCGTGGCCGGCGGCTTCCTGCTCTACCTCAGGCCGGGTCGCAAGGCGGCCCCGCCCGTCAAGCCGCCAGAGGCCCCCGTGCTTCCCGAGGAGAAGGAGAAGCGGCCCGCCGGAGCCGGCGAGGAGGGCGAAGGCGCGACCACCACGCTCCCGCCGCCGGTCAAGCCCGCCGAGCCGGCCGTCGTCGTGCCGGAGATCGAGGTCCCGCCGCCGTCCGCGGGCCGGATGGTGCGGCTGCGCTCGCGGCTGGCGCGCTCGCAGAGCGCGCTCGGGCGCGGGCTGCTCGATCTGCTCTCCCGCGACCGGCTCGACGACGAGGTGTGGGACGAGGTCGAGGAGAAGCTGATCGGCGCCGACATGGGCGTCGCGCCGACCCGTGCCGTCGTCGAGGACCTGCGCACCAAGGTCAAGGTGCTGGGCAGCCGCACCCCCGAGGAGCTGCGGGGGCTGCTGAAGGAGGAGCTGCTCGCCCAGGTCAACCCCGACCTCGACCGTACGCTCAACGTCCAGAAGCACGGCGAGCGGCCCGCGGTGGTGCTCGTCGTGGGCGTCAACGGCACCGGCAAGACCACCACCACCGGCAAGCTCGCCCGTTCGCTCGTCGGTGACGGGAAGAAGGTCGTCCTCGGCGCGGCCGACACGTTCCGGGCGGCTGCCGCCGACCAGCTCCAGACCTGGGGCGAGCGGGTGGGCGCCGACGTCGTACGCGGTCCCGAGGGCGGCGACCCGGCCTCCGTGGCGTTCGACGCCGTCGCCAGGGGCATCGAGGAGAAGGTCGACACCGTCATCGTCGACACCGCGGGCCGCCTCCACACCAAGACCGGGCTCATGGACGAGCTCGGCAAGGTCAAGCGGGTCATCGAGAAGAAGGCCACGGTCGACGAGGTGCTGCTCGTCCTCGACGCCACCACCGGCCAGAACGGCATGCGCCAGGCTCAGGTGTTCGCCGAGGTGGTCAACATCACCGGGATCGCGCTGACCAAGCTCGACGGCACCGCCAAGGGCGGCATCGTGATCTCGGTGCAGCGGGAGCTGGGGGTGCCGGTCAAGCTCGCGGGGCTGGGCGAGGGGCCCGACGACCTGGCACCGTTCGACCCCGAGGTGTTCGTGGACGCGATCCTGGGAGACTGAAGCGGGACATTTCCGGTCATTCGCTAATTAACGTAGAAATAGCCATTACCAGATAAACGTTGGTTTGCTCCATTTTCTGTGCTGACATGTAGCGGTTACCGCTCGATCCGCGCAAAGGGGCGTTCATGAAGAAGATCGTTGTTCACCGGCCTGGCACTGTTAAGCCGACTGGGGCGGCCTCGCCGAGGCACGGCCAGTAAGCCGCCCGGCCGGCGTCTCGTGCGGGGGCGCCGGCCACCACGGACGAAAGGCCCCTGTGGACACGATCATCCTTGACGCCGACCGCCGGATCGGCGGCCCTTACACGTTCGCGGCCGGGCTCCTCGGCCACCTCGTCCCCCAGGCGCTGGAGCGCCGGCCCGACCTGGTCGCCGCCCACGACATCGAGATCCGCGCCGCCGCACCCGCCTTACGCGAGGCCGTGCCCGAGCGCAGGCGCACGCTGGCCGGCAGCCTGCCCAGAGGTGAGCGCATTCTCGTGCCGGGCGCCCGGCGCACCCTCAGGATCGCGAACGGGCTGGCCGAGTTCATCCGCGACCACCTGCGCGGCGCGGGCCCGCTCGCCCTTACCGTGACGAACCTGGATGAGGCCGACCACACCGACACCGAACTGGTGGCCGTGCTGCGGCGCAGGGTCGATCCGGAGCTGCTCCGGATCGACGAGGGCCCGTCGGCCCCGAGCGCGGGGCCGTTGTGCCGGGATTTCGACCGCTACCGCGACGAGGGCTTCCACCACGCCCTGGCGGAGTCGGGCCTGGAGGCGCTGCGCGGGACGGCGTACGACGACGACCCGGAGGGCCGGCGGCTCCTTCTGCGGCGCGTCGCCGCCTCCCTGGAGGCCGTCGAGCGCGAGGACGAGGCCCGCGAGCTCTACGACAGGTCCAGGCGCGAGAGCACCGAACCCAAGCACCGCGCCACCATCGCCTACGCCACCGCCATGATCCTGGTACGCCACCACGACCCGGCCCGCCGCGACCCCGAGGAGGCGCTGGCCTGGGTCAACGAGGCGATCACGATCACGTCGCTGCTGCCGGACCGCCGCGAGCGCGCCTTCCACCTCGGGTTCGACCTCAACGGCAAGGCCCTGGTGGAGGTCCGCAGGGGCCGCCACGAGGCCGCGACGGAGCTCGTACGGCAGGCCATCGACCTGGCCGAGACCGACCTGCCCGACGAGCACCCGATCCACCGGCTGGTGCTGTACGCCAACAGGGCCCAGCTCCTCGCCATGGCGGGCAGGACGGAAGAGGCGCTGGCCGACTACACGCGGGCCGTCGAGGCCGACCCCGGCTACCCCGACTACTACCTCGAGCGGGGCAACCTGCTGCACCGGCTCGGCCGGTCGGACGAGGCCGTGGCCGACTACGAGGCGGTCATGCGGCTCAGCCCGCCCTTCCCCGAGGCCTACTACAACCGGGCCGAGGTCAGGTTCGCATCGGGCGATCTCGACGGGGCCCGCGCCGACCTGGACCACACGCTGGAGCTGGACCCCGGCTTCGCGCCCGCGTACGTGAACCGGAGCGGGATCCACGCGGGGCTGGGGGAGTACGCGAGGGCCAGGGAGGACGTGCTGCGCGGGCTGGAGCTGACGCCGCGCGACCCGCACCTGCTGTGTGTGCTCGGGCAGGTGGAGCTGGCCGAGGGGCGGCGCCCGGAGGCGCTGGCCGCGTTCGACGGGGCGCTGAAGAGCGACCCCGGACTGGTGGCGGCCTGGGCGGGCCGGGCCGAGCTGGCCTTCGAGCGCGGCGACCACGAAACGGCGCTGGCCGACCTGACGCGCGCGCTGGAGCTGGGGGAGACGGCCGAGCTGCTGTTCAACAGGTCCGTGGTCTACCGGGCCGCGGGGCTGGCGGGCCAGGCCAGGCAGGACCTGCTCAGAGCCGCCGAGCTGGCTCCTGACGACCAGGACGTCGGGCGGGCGCTCGCCGAGGTGTGACTCGACTCATGGGCAGGCACTACTGGCTGCTGCTGAGCGCGTTCCTGGCCTCGTCGCTCGGCACCTGGATCTACCGGCTGGCGCTTCCGCTGCTGGTCTACGACCTGACCGGGTCCGCGCTCGGCACCGGGCTGGTCTACGTCATGGAGTACCTGCCGTACCTGGTGCTGGGGATGTTCGGCGGGGTGCTGGCGGACCGGCTGGACCGCAGGCGCGTGCTGGTGATCGGCGACGTCGTCTCCGGGGCGATCACGGCCGTGCTCGCGGTCATGGTCAGCGCGGGGGCGTCGCAGCTCTGGCCGCTCTACCTGGTGGCCTTCCTGCTGGCCTGCGTCGATCCGCTGTACCAGCCCGCGTTCAGGTCGATCGTCCCGTCGCTGGTCCCCGTTGACCGGCTGCCGCAGGCCAACGCGCGCATCCACATGGGCGAGCACGCGGTGAACATGATCGGCCCGGCGGTCGGCGGCGCGCTCGTCGTGAGCTTCGGCTACGAGGTCGCCGTCTACGCCGACGCCGGGACGTTCCTGGCGTCGGCGCTGCTGATCTGGCTCATCAGGAGGACCTCGGCCGTGGCCACGGCCCGGGGGCGCTCGGTGCTCGCGGACATGCGCGAGGGGCTGCGCTTCCTCATGGGCGGCGACAAGGTCGTGCTCACCACCGCGCTCACCGCCCTGGCCTGCAACTTCGGCGTCTGGCTGCTGCTGGCGAGCCTGGTCTACTACCTGAGCTCCTATCACGGGTTCACGCCCGGCGAGATCGGCGTGGTCTACGCCTTCCAGGGGGCGGGCGCGGTGCTGGGCGCCGTGCTCGGCAGCCGGCTGATCCGCCGGTATCCGCCGGGCCGGGTGATCTGCTGGGCGGTGGTCGCGGGCGGCGTGGCGATGCTGCTGATGATCCCGGCGCGCGGTCCCGTGCTGATCGGGCTCGCGTGGCTGGGGCAGTTCGCCGCGGCCGGCACGTCGATCGTGGCCACCGCGACCGTCCGCCAGCTCCTCGTGCCGGACGAGCTGCTCGGGCGGGTGCTCGGCACGGCCAGGATGATCGCCTTCCTGTCCATCCCCCTCGCCTCGCTCGCGACCGGGGTGTTCGAGTCCTTCGTGCGCGACGCGTACGTGCTGATGGCCTTCGCCGGGGTGAGCTGGCTCGCCATCGCGGCGGCCGTGGCGCGCTCGCCGCTGCGGCGGGTCAGGCTCGCGGCCCTCCAGGATGCGAACGCGGCCCGATCGGAACCACCAGCGGAGTCCCCGCCACCGGATCCTCGATGACCTTGGCGTCCAGGTCGAACACCTCGCGCAGCAGCTCCTCGGTCAGCACCTCGTGCGGGGTGCCCGCGGCGATCACCTTGCCGGCGCGCATGGCCACCAGCCGGTCGGCGTAGCGGGCGGCCAGGTTGAGGTCGTGCAGGACCATGACGACCGTGCGGCCCGCCTCCTGGTGCAGGTGCCGTACGAGCTCCAGGACCTCCACCTGGTGCGCCAGGTCCAGGAACGTGGTCGGCTCGTCGAGCAGCAGCAGGTCGGTGCCCTGGGCCAGGGCCATGGAGATCCACGCCCGCTGCCGCTGCCCGCCCGACAGCTCCTCCAGCGGCCGCTCGGCCAGGTCGGCCAGGCCGGTCATGTCCAGGGCGGAGGCGACGGCGCTCTCGTCGTCCGACGACCACTGCCGGTACCACGTCTGGTGCGGATGCCTGCCCCTGGCCACCAGGTCGGCCACGGTCAGCCCCTCCGGGGCGGTGGGCGCCTGGGGGAGCACGCCGAGGACCTTGGCGACCTCGCGGGTGGGGACCTTGTCGATGCGCTTGCCGTCCAGCAGCACCTCGCCGCCCTGGGGCTTGAGCAGGCGGCCGAGCGCGCGCAGCAGCGTGGACTTGCCGCAGCCGTTCGGGCCGATGATCGTGGTCACGGTGCCCGCCTCGATGCCGAGGTCGAGGCCGTCGACCACCAGGCGGTCGCCGTACCCGAGCTTGACGCCGGCGGCCTGCAGTCTCATTTGCGTGACCTCCAGATCAGGTGGATCAGGTACGGGGCGCCCAGCACGGCGGTGACGATGCCGACGGGCAGCTCCAGCGGGGAGAACGCGGTCCTGGCGATCAGGTCGGCGGCGGCGGTGAGCACGGCGCCGACGACCGCCGAGCACAGCAGCGGCGGCTGGGCGGAGCGGGTGAGCCTGAGCGCGATCTGCGGCGAGGCGAGGGCCACGAACGCGATCGGCCCCGCCGAGGCGGTGGCCACCGCGGCCAGCAGCACGGCGGCCAGGATCATCAGGGCGCGGGCCAGGTTCGTGCGGACGCCGAGCGCGGTGATCGTGTCGTCACCGAACCTCAGGGCGTCCAGCGAGCGGGTGCCGAGCAGGGTCAGCGGCACGAGCACGACCAGGGCCAGCGCCGTCGGCGTCACATGCTCCCAGCCGCGGCCGTTGAGCGAGCCGCTGATCCAGACCATGGCGCGACCGGTGTCGTTCACGTCGCCGACGGTCAGGAGCCAGAACTTGATGTTCGTGAACACCGCGGCCACGCCGATGCCGACCAGGACCAGGCGGTAGCCGTCCAGGCCGCGCCGCCAGGCCAGCCCGTAGACGACGGCCGCGCCGATCAGGCCGCCGGCCAGGGCCAGCGCGGGGATGCCGAGGGTGGCCAGCAGGCCGCTGGTGCCGCCGTACGCGGTGCCGCTGGCCACGACGCCGGCCACGACCGTCACGGAGGCGCCGGTGGTGACGCCGAGGATCTCGGGGCTGGCCAGCGGGTTGCGCGCGATGGACTGGATGATCGCGCCGGACAGCGCGAGCGCGGCGCCGACCAGGGCGCCGGTGAGGGCGCGCGGCAGGCGCAGCTCCATGATGACGAAGTGGGCGGCGCTGTCGACGTCGAACGTGCCGGCGACCACGTCCGGCAGGCTCATCCGGAGCTCGCCGATGCGCATGTTCAAGGCCATGAGCAGGACGAGGAGGGCGAGTCCCGTCAGTGTGACGGTGACGCCGCGCAGCCGTACCCGCCAGGACAGGCCGGCGACGCGCAGGGGGAGAGCGGTCATCACAGTCGCACGGGCTTCCTGCGTCGTACGAGCGCGACGAAGAACGGCGCGCCGAGCAGGGCGAGCACCACGCCTACCTCCAGCTCCCCCGGCGGGGCCACCACCCGGCCGATCACGTCGGCGAGCAGCAGCAGCGCCGCCCCGACCAGCCCCGAGTACGGCAGCAGCCACCGGTGGTCGGTGCCCGACAGCGGGCGGACCAGATGGGGCACGATCAGGCCCACGAACGCCAGCGAGCCGCAGGCCGCGACGGACGCGCCGGACAGCAGGGTCACCGCGGCGATGCCGACGGTGCGGGTCCTGGCGATGTTCTGGCCGAGGCTCCTGGCCACGTCCTCGCCCAGGGAGAGCGCGTTCAGGCCGGGCGCGTTGACCATCGCGAGCACCAGGCCCACGACGATGAACGGCAGCACCTGCCAGACCACGTCGGGGCCCCTGGCCGCGATCGAGCCGGCCTGCCAGAAGCGGAACACGTCCATCGCCTGCTCGTCCAGCAGCACGATGGCCGAGGTCAGGGCGTACAGGAGGGCGCTCACCGCGGTGCCGGCCAGCGCCAGCGTGACCGGGGTCGGGCCGCCCCTGCCGCCCACCATGCCGAGCGCGAACACGGCGACGCTGGCGACCAGCGCGCCCGCCAGGCCGAACCAGATGTAGGCGAGCAGGCTGGAGGCGCCGAGCAGGATGATCGAGGACACCATCGCGAACGCCGCCCCCTGTGTGACGCCGAGCAGCCCCGGGTCGGCGAGCGGGTTGCGGGTGTGGCCCTGCATGAGCGCGCCCGCCACGCCCAGTGCGATCCCGGCGAGGATCCCCAGGGCGGTCCTGGGGATCCGGAGCGAGCGGATGACGATGTCGTTCTCCGTCCCGGTGGGGGCGGTGAGCGCGTGCCAGGCGTCGGGGAGCGGCACGGACTTGGAGCCGATGGTGATGCTCAGCACGATCGCGACGAACACGGCGGTGAGCAGCGCGAGGAGTACGGTGAGCCGCCTTTGCCGGAGGACCTGGAGGCGCGGTGCCACGGCGGTCGCACTCACCCGCGTCCTCCTCACCATTTGGTCGATTCTGCAGAAGTATGCCAGCTTAGGCAGGGCTAACCTAATTTAGGGTTACCTTACTTTTGAATTCGGGAAAGGGATCTGATGCGATCGTTGCGTGTGCTGGTCGGCGCCGTCCTGGTGGCGGGGCTCGCGGCCTGCGGCTCTTCCACGGGCGAACCCGAGGCCGCCCCCTCCGCGTTCAAGACCGTCAAACACGCCATGGGCGAGACCGTGATCCCTGCCCAGCCGAAGCGGGTGGTGGCGCTCGACCAGAGCTTCGTCGACGCGGTGCTCACGCTGGAGACGCCGGTGGTGGGGTACACGACGTACCGCTCGCTCGACGACAAGCTGCCCGCCTACCTGGGGGCCGTGGCCGAGCGGTACGGCAAGGAGGCGACCCCGGTCGGGACGCTGGAGCAGCCCAGCCTGGAGAAGATCATGGCGCTGAAGCCGGACCTGATCGTCTCGGCGAAGGTCCGGCACGAGGCCCTGTACGACAAGCTCTCCAAGATCGCGCCCACCGTGTTCAGCGAGACCACCGGGGCCATCTGGAAGGAGAACCTGCGGCTCATGGGGCAGGCCCTGGGCAAGGAGCAGCTCGCCGACACCAGGATCAAGGAGTACGAGAGCCGGGCGGCCAAGATCGGCGCGGCCGTCAAGGCGAAGGACGGCGAGATGCCGACGATCTCGGTCGTGCGGTTCGCCGGCGAGCCGACGGTCAGGCTTTATGTGGAGAAGTCCTACTCCGGGCTGGTGATGAAGGACGTCGGGTTCCCGCGGCCCGAGGGGCAGCCGACCAAGCAGGACGCCATCGCGGTGGACGTCAGCCAGGAGCGGATCTCGGACCTGGACGCCGACCACATCTTCGTCGCGACATATCCGGACCCGTCGGCCGAGGGGCCCAAGGAGAAGTTCGTGAACAACCCGCTCTGGAGCAAGCTCAAGGGCGAGAAGCACGAGGTCCAGGACCTGACCTGGATGACCGCGGTGGGGATCCAGGGCGCGCACGCGATCCTGGACGACGTGGCCAAGCTCTTCTCGGTGGACCCCGCGCGTTCCTGAACTCAGGAGTTCAGGAACGCGCGGAGCTCCGTCAGGTGGGGGTCGACGTCGAGGCCCTGGCCGGCGAGCCACTGCGGGTTGCCGTACGTGCCGCGGTAACGGTCGCCGCTGTCGCAGACCAGCGTGACGATGCTGCCCTGCTCGCCCGCCGCGCGCATCTCGCCGATCAGGTCCACGCAGGCCGCCATGTTCGTCCCCGTCGAGCCGCCCACGTCCAGCCCCGTGACCTCGCGCGTCCAGTGCATGGCGGCGATCGAGCGGGCGTCGGGCACGGCGATCATGCGGTCGATGACGGACGGCTGGAACGAGGGCTCCACGCGGGGTCGGCCGATGCCCTCGATGCGGGAGCCTGGCGCGGTGACCGAGGCGTCGCCGGAGATCCAGCTCGGGTAGAAGGCCGAGCCCTCGGGGTCGACGACGGCCAGGCGGGTGGCGTGGCGGCGGTAGCGGATGTAGCGGCCGATGGTGGAGGACGTGCCCCCGGTGCCGGCGCCCACCACGATCCACGCGGGCTCCGGATGGGGCTCCATGGACATCTGGGAGTAGATGGACTCGGCGATGTTGTTGTTGCCACGCCAGTCGGTGGCCCGCTCCGCGTAGGTGAACTGGTCCATGAAGTGGCCGCCGGTCTCGGCGGCCAGGCGGTGAGATTCCTCATAGATCGCGCCAGGGTCCGACACGAGGTGACATTTCCCACCATAGAACTCGATGAGGTGACACTTCTCGGGCGACGTGGACGCCGGCATGACCGCGATGAACGGCAGGCCGAGCAGGCGGGCGAAGTACGCCTCGCTCACGGCCGTGGATCCGCTCGACGCCTCCACGATCGTCGTGGTGGGCCCGATCCAGCCGTTGGCAAGGCCGTACAGGAAGAGGGAACGAGCAAGTCGATGTTTGAGTGAACCAGTGGGGTGCACTGACTCGTCTTTCAAGTAGAGGTTTACACCCCAGTGCGAGGGAAGCGGAAAGACGTGAAGGTGTGTGTCGCAGCTACGGTTGGCGTCGGCCTCGACCTTACGTATGGCCTCCGCCACCCAGCGGCGCGTCCCCAGGTCGTGACGGTCCACGAAACTCATGCCCATACGCTATCCCATGTGACTCTCGCCACTATTTCCGAAAAATTGGGCGGGTAGTGTTATGATACTGAGACTTGTCCGGCCGTGGACGTGATCGCACACGCCGCGAGCAGATGGACGGAAACCCCCTCTGACCAAGGCGGATCTCTAACGCGTCCCTTAACCGGGGCTTGCCATGATGGAATCCGCCCTCAGGCGGCTTGTGCCGGAACGGGGGATAGCGCAAGGGGGAATGAATTGATCACTATGACCGATGAGCAGCGTCAGGACTGGTTCGAGCGCGATGTCGTGCCCGTGACCTCGCAGCTTTTCGCCTCCGCCATGCGCCTGACCCGTAACGCCGCTGACGCGGAGGACCTGGTACAGGAGACGGTGGCGAAGGCGTACACGTCGTATCACCAGTTCCGGGAAGGCACCAACCTCAAGGCGTGGCTGCACCGGATCCTCACGAACAACTTCATCAACGACTACCGGAAGAAGCAGCGCTCGCCGAAGCTCTCGGCCGCCGAGGACATCGAGGACTGGCAGCTGCACGCCGCCGAGTCGCACAGCTCGACCGGTCTGCGCTCCGCCGAGACCGAGGCGCTGGACCGGCTGCCCGACAATGTCGTGATGAACGCCCTGCGTTCGCTCCCCGAGGACTTCCGTGTGGCCGTCTACCTGGCCGACGTCGAGGGGTTCGCGTACAAGGAGATCGCCGAGCGCATGGGCACGCCCATCGGCACGGTCATGTCCCGCCTGCACCGGGGCCGCCGCCAGCTGCGCGGCATGCTGGAGGAGTACGCCCGCGAAGAGGGCGCCGTCCGGCTCCCCGCCCAGCGCGCGGCCTGAAGAACCATCCCCTAGGACCTCATAGTGACATGAAGGCGGACGCGTAACACGCCGCCTTCATGGCGCAGCTCCACGAGATCGCAGAGCTGCCGGCTGATCCAGAGCCCGTATCCCCGAGGGGATCCGGGCTCGGGTGGTATGTAGCCGGGTAAGGGGTCGTCCACGAAGCCGCCGGGATCGGCGATCTCGCAGATCAGCTCGCCGTCGCTGACCCACATCGTGATCATGCCGTGCCCGGCGCCGTGCTCGATGCTGTTCGCGGCGATCTCGGAGACGCTGATCATGAGTGAGGTGACCAGGTCGGGGTCCATGCCGGCCGACCTGGCGTAGTCGCCGACGGTTTGACGCAGCCGCCGCAGCTCGCGGGCGGTGAAGGGGATCGTCCAGGCGTCGCCGTCCGGATCCGGCAGAGGTGCGTGGTCGCCGTTCAGCACCAGCTCGTGGGGTTCGACGAAGCGGCTGCTCGCCGACTCGCCCTCCGCGTCCAGCAGGAGAGGGTGGCTGACCGGCCCGAAGTCGAGCGCGGTCTCGGGTGCGCGGCGCACGTCGTACAGGCAGAGCATGGTCAGGGCCGTCGCGTGGAGCGCGGCGTTGAGCACGGACTCGTAGCGGATCAGCTCCCTGATGTCCCGCTCGCTCCTGCCCTCCCAGCTGGGCTCGCAGATGACGAGGGTGCGCTGGTCGCGGGTGTACTCGTGGTAGGCGGCCAGGGTCCGGTACGGGTGGCCGTACCACGAGGTGGAGACCCGGCCGTCGACGCGCTCGGCGTCGGGGCCGAGCGCGTCCCGCAGCAAGGAGAGCTTGGTCGCGCACGTGATGACCAGCACGCGCCTGCCCTCGGCGAGGGCCGCGCGCACGCGCGGCACGGTCAGGCGGAGAAACGCCTCATCCGAGTCGTACGGCACGGCGACATGCCGCAGCGACTCGCCATCGGAAGGTGCCCTGCCAGGGCGCACGGGCGAAACGTAGCAAGCGCTAGTGGGGCTGCGCAACGGCTATCAACGCCACCGCCCCGAGCGCGCAGGTCACACCGGCCACCTGGATCGCCCGCAGCCGCTCGCCCAGCACCTGCCTGGCCAGCAGCAGGGTGCTCGCGGGATAGAGCGAGACCAGCACGGCGACGAGGCTGAGCAGGCCGTTCTGCTGGGCCAGCAGGTAGAGCACGTTGGCCGCCATGTCGAGCACGCCCGCCGCCACGATGATGTGCAGCGAACCCGGGCCGGGCTTCAGCGTCCGCCGCGTGGCCAGCGCCAGCAGCGCCACGGCCGTCACCGATGACAGCCTGGCGCCCACCAGCGGCCACAGGCCCGCCTCGTGCGGCGCCATGGCGAGGAGGATGAAGAAGCCGCCGAACCCGGCACCCGCGGCCAGCGCGGTCAGCACCGAGGCGAACGAGCCGCGCCGGTCGGCGGACCTGTCCTGGCTGACCAGCAGCACCGCGCCCAGCGCCAGGACCACGCCCACCAGCGCCCAGAACGCGGACCGCTCGCCCGTCGCCAGCCCGAACACCACGGGCAGCGCGGCGGAGGTGACGGCGGTCGTCGGGGCCACCACCGACATGACGCCCGTGGCCAGCGCCCGGTAGAACAGCACCAGGCCGACCGCGCCCGACAGGCCCGCCGCCAGGCCCCACGCCAGGGCCGGGGCGCTGGGTGCGCCGGGCAGCAGCGGGAGCAGGCCGAGGATCAGCGCCAGGCCCGCGATCTGCGACAACACGACGACGGACAGCACTTGGGAGCGCCGCGTCGCCAGGCCGCCGAAGAAGTCGGCCGTGCCGTACACCACCGCGCACGCGGTCGCCAGGATCACCGTCACCGGTAGCCTCCAGTCCAACAGATTGAACTCTTAGTACAACGCATAGAGTACATTCCATTGCAAATGGAATTCACTAGACTGCACTGCGTGGAAGATCCGGAACTGATCAACCAGGCCATCGCCAACAACGTGCGCGCCCAGCGCGCGCACCGAGGCCTGACGCTGGACGCGCTGGCGGCCAGGTCGGGGGTGAGCCGGGGCATGCTGGTCCAGGTGGAGCAGGGCAGGACGAACCCCAGCGTCTCCACGCTCACCAGGATCGCCTCCGCCCTGGGCGTCACCGTGGCCAGGCTCGTCGAGGTCGCCGACGTGCCCACGGTGCGGATCGTGAGCAAGTCCGACGTGGTCACGTTCGACCAGGGGGACGTCCAGGCGCGGCTGCTGGTCGGCGCGGACGTGCCGATGATCCTGGAGCTGTGGGACTGGCGGCTGGCGCCCGGCGAGCACCACGACGGCGACGCCCATCCGCCGGGCACCCGCGAGATGCTGACCGTGCTGGACGGCGAGCTGACGCTCACCGTGTACGGCAGGAGCCACGTGGTCGGGAAGGACGACGCGGTGCTCTTCACCGCCGATCGGCCCCATCGCTACGAGAACAGGGGCGAGGAGGAGCTCAGGCTGATCATGGTGGTCGCCGAGCCTCGTGAGGCGCACGACCATTAGCGGGATTCGCAACAGTGTGGAAAATCTCGGTCACGATCTGTAACGTATGCGCTCGTGATCTCTCCGGCGCCTGCCGATCGAAGTCCAGGGTGCGGACCCCGTCAGGAGCTCCCGAGCTTCGTCGAAGTTGCCGACATTGTGAACCAGCTCCTCCTTCGTTGCCACTGTGGGTGGGGCACCTGTGGATGTCGTCAAGCGGTACGTCGAGAACCAGAAGAGGCGGTGATCGCGGATGCTGACCGGGCGTAAGTACCGCCTGGGCCTCACGCCTGAGCAGGCTGAGTTCGCCGAGCGGATTGGCGGCGCTTGCCGCAGTGTGTGGAACACCGCTCTGGAGCAGCGCCGCAGCTACCGCCGCCGGGGCGGGTGGATCGGCTATCACGAGCAGGCCCGCCAACTTGCTGAGGCCAAGGGCGAGTTCGGCTGGCTGGCAGAGGTGCCCGGCCATTGTCTTCAGCAGACGCTCATCGACTTGGACCAGGCGTGTTCGCGGCACGGGACGTGGAAGGTGCGCTGGAAGTCCAGGGCCAGGACGCGGCCGTCGTTCCGGTTCCCCGAGGGCGCCAAGATCGCCGTCGAGCGGTTGAATCGGCGCTGGGCGCGGGCGAAACTGCCCAAGCTCGGCTGGGTCCGTTTCCGCATCACCCGCCCGCTGGGCGGGAGGGTGAAGAACGCCACCGTCAGCCGGGACGGCGAGCACTGGTATGTCAGTTTCCTCGTCGAGGACGGCGTGGTCACGCCGGAGCGGCATGCCAGTCCGGGCAGCGCGGTCGGTATCGACCGGGGGGTGGCCAAGGTCGTCACCCGCTCGGACGGCCTCTTCCACCACCAGGTGTTCGCCCGCGAGCGGGAGGTCGAACACGCCGCCACGCTCCAGCGTTGCCTGGCCCGCACCCAGAAGGGCTCGGCCCGGCGCAAGCACGCCGCCGCGAAGCTGGGCAAGGCGCTGGCGAAGGTGCGGC
>NZ_JBFANV010000072.1:0-56782 GCF_040674955.1 Nonomuraea sp. NPDC049695
GCCGGCATCTGGACCGAGAAGGGCTCGCGCATCCTGTGGATGGCCGACAGGCTGCGGGCCGGGGTCGTCTGGGCCAACACGTTCAACAAGTTCGACCCCGCCTCGCCGTTCGGCGGCTACAAGGAATCCGGCTACGGCCGCGAGGGCGGGCTGCACGGCTTGGAGGCGTACCTTGATGTGTGATCATCGCCGTCCCCGTCGCGCCAGGCGGCGGGCGCAGGCCACCAGGGGCCACGCCTTCGCCAGGGCCGGGCGGCCCGTACGCACCGGCTGGTACGCCCACCGCTGCGGCGTGAGCCGGTGCCACCAGGTCTTCGTGCCGGTCCAGATGTCGCAGGAGTCCACGTGGAGAGGGCGGGGCGATGAGTAGGTTGTCCGTCAGAAAGACCTACAAGCTGTACATCGGAGGGGCGTTCCCGCGCTCGGAGAGTGGGAGGTCCTACCCCGTGACCTCGGCCAAGGGCGAGTTCCTCGCCAACGCGTCCCACGCTTCCCGCAAGGACGCCCGCGACGCCGTGGTGGCCGCGCGCAAGGCGTTCCCCGGCTGGTCGGGCGCGACGCCGTACAACAGGGGGCAGATCCTCTACCGCGTCGCCGAGATGCTGGAGGGCAGGCGCGGGCAGTTCGCCGAGGAGCTGGGCGGCGGTAAGAAGGCGGCGCTGGAGCAGGTGGACGCCGCGGTGGACCGGCTGGTCTGGTACGCGGGGTGGTCCGACAAGATCGCCGCGGTGCACGGTGCGGCCAATCCGGTGGCGGGTCCTTACTTCAACCTGTCCTCGCCCGAGCCGACCGGCGTGGTGGCCGTGATCGCGCCCGCCGATCCGCTGCTCGGGCTGGTCTCGGTGGTGGCGCCCGTGATCGTGACGGGCAACACGTGCGTCGTCGTGGCGTCCGAGCGCTCGCCGCTCGCGTCGATCACGCTGGCGGAGGTGCTGGCCACGTCCGACCTGCCGGGCGGCGTCGTGAACGTCCTCACCGGGCACCAGGCCGAGCTGGCGCCCTGGCTGGCAGCGCACATGGACGTCAACGCGCTCGACCTGACCGGGGTCGAGGACGCCGACCTGGCGCTGAGCTGCGAGCAGGCGGCGGCCGAGAACCTCAAGCGCGTCCTGCGCCCCTCCCGCACGGACTGGGCGGCCGATCCCGGGACCGGCCGGATGACCCGGTTCCTGGAGACCAAGACCGTCTGGCATCCGGTCGGGATCTGAGCCGCACGTTCGTCAACCGCTGAGCAGGCCTCGGGTACGCAGATCGGACAGGATGCCGGAGGGCAGCGCGGGGCATTCCGTCACGATGACCTCCTTCAGCCCTGGCAGGTCGGCGACCGACCCGAGGTCGCTCAGCGCGGAACATCGGTAGAGGTACAGCGTGCGCAGGGCGGGCAGGCCGCTGGGGTCGCCGAGGGTGCGCAGGCCGTCGCTGAACACCACGTGGAGGATCTCCAGCTGCAACAGTCCGGAGATCGGAGCGAGGTCGCCGAGGTGGTCCATGCCCTGGAGGGTCAGCTCGCGCAGGGCCGGCATGCGGGCCAGCGCGGAGAGGTCGGTTAGGGTCGTGGCATAGCACAGGTCGATCTCGCTGATCGACGGGTGCCCTTCGAGCCCATCGAGCGAGGTGAGCCGCTGGAATCTGTCGATCGAGATCCTCGTCAGGGCGGGCAGCCGCGACAGCGGGCGCAGGTCCGGGAGCGGCGCGGACGGCAGGCCGAGGTTTTCGAGGCGGGGATGGTGGCCGAGGCCGTCCAGGCTCTTGAGGTTGGTGCAGCCGCTGAGCCACAGGCGTTCGAGCGCGGGCATGGCGGCGATGCCGTCGAGGCTCTTGAGCCGGGCGCAGTGCATGGACAGCTCGGTGACCGAGTCGAGGTCGCGCAGCCCTTCGATGCTCGTGATCTTGGTACTGCTGACGTCCAGGGAGATCAGATTCCGCAGCCCCGACAGCGGGCGGATGTCATCGATGAAGCGGCAGCCGTTGAGGTCAAGGAACTGGAGCCGCGGGAAGGCCGCGCCGACCCCTTCGACGCTGACCACGCCGCTGCTGCGCAGGTTGAGCCGCCGGAGACGGCGCAGGCCGAGCAGCGGGGTGATGTCGGAGACCTGGCGGCAGCGCGCCAGGCTGACGGACTCGAGCTCGGTGAGCCCGGCCAGCGGCCCGAGGTCGGTGACGGCCGCGCAGCCGTCCAGATCCAGCTCCCTGAGCTCAATCAGCGCCGACAGCTCGGTGAGGTCCGTCAGGCCCTTGCAGTGGTCCAGGGTCAGCGTCCGCAGCATCGTCAGGTGTCGCAGCCCGATGATGATGTTCTGCTTGCGCAGCATCAGCTCGGTGCGCCCCTCGGCGGCGAAGGCCGGGGCGAGCAGGTGCTGGGCGAAGCCGTCCCGGTCGGCGGCCTGGGGCCAGAGCTTCAGCAGGGCGTCGATGTCGGGAGCGACGGCGAACTCGGTGGCGAACTCGAAGAGCAGCTCTAAGTCGTCGCCCCGGCCTTGGAGCGCGAGCTGGCGGACGGTTTTCCAGGCGTTCTTCGGGGACGCGGACGCCAGCTTGGCGCGGAGGGCGAGAAGATCGGCTGATTCCATGCCACGGCACCTTAGGGGGTGGCACGGACAAATGGGCGCGATTCAGGAGAAGCCCGGCGGCCGGACCGGGGGGTGGGCGGACTGGAGCTGGGCGGCCAGGCCGAGGAGGTGGGGCTCGCCGCCGGGCGGGGCGACGATCTGGACGGCGATGGGCAGCCCGCTGGAGTGCGTGGCCAGAGGGACGGTGATGGCGGGCCAGCCGCACATGTTCCAGGGGCCGGTGGCGGGGGCGTACCTGACGTTGGCCACCGCGTTGCGGACGAGGCCGCGATCGCCCCAGCGCTCGGCCTTCGGCGGGATGCTCGCCAGGGCGGGCATGAGCAGGGCGTCCGCGTCGCCGAACCACTGGTCGGCCCCATAGCCGCTCCAGCGTTCGCGGCCGCGTACGCCGTTCAGCTTGAGCGCGGCGAGCACCCGCCCGGTGCGGGCGAGCGCGAGGGTGCGGCGTTCGAGCCGGCGCCGGTCGAGGTCGCCCAGCGCGGCCGCGGCCCTGGTGAGCCAGGTGGCGATCGTGGCCGGGCCGAGCCAGGCAGGCAGCCTGTGGCCGTGCTCGACCACCGTGTGCCCGGCCAGGCGCAGCGTCTCCGCCGCCCCGCGCACCGCGGCCTGGAACTCCCTGTCCATGGGCAGGCCGGCGGGCAGCGGCTGGGGCGCGTACGCCACCCGCAGGTCGAACGGCTCCGGGCTCTCCTGCGGCGGCTGCGGCTCCCAGATCTCGTCGTCGTCCGCCCAGACCGAGCGGAGCATGACCGGCCGGGGCTCGACGCGGCTGCCGCCCCGCCAGGACTCCGCGAGCGCCGGGTCCGCGGCCAGCACGGACAGCGCCAGCGCCAGGTCGGAGGCGGTCGTCGCGAGAGGGCCGTTCTCCGAGAGCCGGTCCCAGTCGTCGGCCGGCGGCGGCACGAGCCCCGCGCCCGGCTTGATGGCCAGCACGCCGCAGCAGGCCGCGGGGATGCGGAGCGAGCCCATGCCGTCGTTGCCGAGCGCGATCGGCACCATGCCCGCCGCCACGGCCGCGGCGCTGCCCGACGACGACCCGCCGGCCGTGCGCGACGGGTTCCAGGGGTTGCGTACGATGCCGTACGCGCTGTCGCCGAACGCCGTCAGGCCCAGCTCCGGCATGTTCGTCACGCCGACCACCACCGCGCCCGCCGCGCGCAGGCGCGCCACCGTCGCGTGGTCGTCCGGCGCGGGCGCGTCCGCCGTGGCCCCGGACCCGGCACGGGTGGCCTCGCCCGCGACCTCAAGGTTGTCCTTCACCGCGACCGGCACGCCGGCGAGCGGCAGCTCCGCCAGGTCGCGCCGCTTCTGCAGGGCCTTGGCCTCCTCCACAGCCTGCTCTCTGACCAGCCGGAACGCCCCTACCTTGGGATCCCGCTCCGAGATGGCGTGAAGGTGCTCCTCGACGACGGTCGTGGCCGTGACATCCCCACGCCGGACGGCCGTCGCGATCTCGATGGCGGACCTGCCTGCCCACAACATGACTAGAGTCTGCATCCTGGCGGGCCGCCCCGATAGGGTCGGACGAGATCGCGTATCCGCTCGAGATCACCTACGACTACGCCCGTGTGGACCGCCGTCTGTTCGAGCAGGAGCCCGGCACGGACATCGCGCGGTGGTCGCCGCTGGAGGACCCGACCCTAGACGACCTTGCTCCAGACGCGTAGGGGGCCGATCGTGGTGAAGCCGTGCCGGACGGCGTCCGCCGGGTCGATCTCCCAGCCGACCAGGGGGCGGCCGGGGTAGAGGTCGGCGGCCATGGCCACGGTGCCCTCCCACGCGGTGCCCATGTCGCAGCCGGACGCGTACACGTTGGAGACGCCCACGACCCGGTCGCGGGCGGTGAGCACCGAGCCGCAGACGATGTCGCCCTCGATCCGGCCGCAGACGATCGTGACCTCCTCCAGCAGCGCCTGGAGGAACAGGCCCGTGACCCCGCCCAGGAAGCACGCCTGTTCCCAGTCGCGCAGCGTGGCGGCGTCGGCCACCACTTCCCAGGCGATCGCGGGCACGCGCCGCTCCGGGGGCTCCCGGTGGATCCACTGGCCCTCGAACAGCACCTCGAAGCCCGGCAGGTCGAGCGTGGCGAAGCTGTCCTTGACCGACGCTCCCGGACCGGCGTCGATGTGGTCCAGCACGTCGGCCGCCGTCGCGTCGGGGGAGAGGGTGACGGCGTCCGGGTAGAGGGGTGGGGTCCTGGCAGGGTTGGTCCAGGCCAGGGCGGTGAACGTGCCGGGCGAGCCGTGCGCGCGGCACATCGCGTCGCACCATTCGGCATTGTCGCGGGCGGCGTCGGCGACGCTCGTCATGGTCGTCTCTCTTTGGTACGGCGGGTGGGAGGCGCGGTGAGCGGGTCCTCCGGCCAGGGGTGCTTCGGGTAACGGCCGCGGAGCTCCGCACGTACGGAACGGTAGCCGTCCCGCCAGAACGACGCCAGGTCCGCGGTGACGGCCACCGGGCGGCCCGCGGGGGAGAGCAGGTGCACCAGGACGGGCACGCCGGAGATCTCGGGCGTCTCCTGCAAGCCGAAGAGCTCCTGCAGCTTGACCGCCAGCACCGGCTGGTCGCCCGAGTAGTCCACGCGGACGTGGGAGCCGCTGGGCACCTCGATGCGTTCGGGGGCGGCCTGTTCCAGGCGTTCGCTCCAGGGGATCAGGCGTTTCAGCGCGGCGGCGACGTCGATGCGTTCGAGGTCGGCCCGGCGGCGGGCCCTGGACAGCTCCGGCTCCAGCCACTGGTCGGCCAGGTCGATGAGCGCGTCCATCGAGGGCCAGGGGGCGCCGACGGCGCGATGGCAGAACGCCAGGCGGTCCCGCAGCTCTCTGGCCTGTTTCGTCCAGGTGAGGACGTCGGGTTCCGTGCGGAGGCCGTACAGGACGGCCTCGCGGACGTCGGCGTCCTTGAGCGGGGTGGCCGACAGCTCGATCGCGCCCAGCCGCTCGACGGTACGGGCGAGCACGTCGCCGTGGCGCGCTCCCGGGGGCACGTGCCAGGTGATCTCGTGCTCGGTGGTGGTGGGGTGGGCCAGTCTCGCGGTCTCCTCGTCGATCTCCACGGCCTGCCTGATGCGCGCCGACGCGGACCCCGTCGGTCTGTCGGCGATCGCGATGGCCAGCCACGGGGCCGTGTGCAGCTTGGAGCCCTCCGGGAGCTGGGCCTGGGTGCCGGAGGCCATGAGGTAGCCGCCGCCCCGCCGGCGCGCCACCCGTTCGGGGAAGGCCAGTGCCACGGCCAGCCCGGCCAGCGCGTCGTCCCGCCCCGACACCGCCCGCCCAGACACCGCCCGTCCGTCCGTGGCCCGTCCGTCCGTCGCGGGCGTGGCGTCGCCACCGGTCAGGGAGTGGGTGCCGGTCAGGGGCGTGTCATGGGCCTGGGCGTTCAGCGGGCGCGAGCCGGGCGGGGTCGTGTCATGGGCCTGGGCGGCGGTGCGCTGGAGGCGTCCGGCCTCCTGGCGCCAGCGGGCGGCGAAGCCGGTGCCGCCCCTGCGGGCCGCGCGCCAGACCTCCACCAGGTCGTCGCCCGCGTCCCGGGGAAGCTGCTCCGACAGCAGCGCCACCACCTCGGCGGCCCGTGGGCCCAGGTCGAGCAGGGCCCTGGCCAGACGGGGGTGCACGCCGGCCAGCGCCATCCGGCGGCCCCGGTCCGTCACCCGTGAGGCGCCGTCGAGCGCGCCCAGCGACTCCAAGGTGCGGGCGGCGGCGGACATCGCGGCGGGCGGCGGCGGGTCCAGCAGCGCCAGCCCCGAGGCGTCGGAGGTGCCCCAGCAGGCCGCCTGCAGCGCGAACCCCGTCAGGTCCGCGAGCGCGATCTCCGGGCGCGCGTGATCGGCCAGGCGCTCGTGGTCGGCCGCCGACCAGCACCGGTACACCGTGCCCGCCGCCTCGCGGCCGGCCCGGCCCGCGCGCTGGCCGGCCGAGGCCTTCGAGACCCGGACCGTGGTGAGTGAGCCGAGGCCGCGGGCGTGGTCGGTACGCGGCTCGCGCGCCAGGCCGGAGTCGACCACCACCCGGACGCCCGGGACGGTGAGGCTGGACTCGGCGACCGACGTGGCCAGCACCACCCTGCGGGCCGAGCCGGGCGCGAGCACGGCGTCCTGAACGTGGGCCGGGGCCTGGCCGTGCACCTGGAGGACCTCGACGCCGCCCAGCATCCCCGCGACCTTGGCGATCTCGCCCACGCCCGGGAGGAAGCAGAGCACGTCGCCGTCCCGCTCCGTCAGCGCCCTGCGCACCACCGAGGCGACGTGGGACAGCAGGGCGGGATCGACGCGGAGGCCGTGCGGCGGGGCGACCGGGCGCGTGGGCGGGGCCCACACCGTCTCGACGGGGTTCGTGGTGCCGGTGGCCGCGACGACCGGGCCGCCGAGCAGCCGCGACCACGGCTCGGCGTCGGCGGTGGCGGAGGTGGCCAGCAGACGCAGATCGGGGCGGAGCGTGTCGCGGACGTCCAGGAGGAACGCCAGCGCCGTGTCCGCGTCCAGGTGGCGCTCATGGCACTCGTCGAGCATGACCGCGTCCACGCCGGCCAGCTCCTGGTCCCGCTGGAGGCGCTGGAGCAGGACGCCTGTCGTGACCACCTCGACCATGGGGTTCGCGCCCACGTGCCGCTCGCCCCTGATGGCGTAGCTCACGCCCATGCGCCGGGCGGCCGCGCGTACGGCCAGGCGTCGCGGCTCGGCCACCAGCACCCGCATGCCCGCCTCGGCCAGGGCGAGTGGCACGACCGTCGTCTTGCCCGTGCCGGGAGGGGCCGTGAGGACCGCGCTGCCGTGCCGGTCGAGGACGGCGAGCAGCTCGGCCAGGACGTGCCGGATGGGCAGCGAGTCGTGGCGCATCAACGCTGGGCCGTCAACGCTGGGCGGGGACGCCGGCGCTCGGGATGCCGGCGCTCGGGATGCCGGCGGCGGACAGGACCGCGTCGAGCAGGCCGGGGAAGCGGGAGTCGAGGTCGTCGCGGCGCAGGCTCATGTACTTCAGCCGCCCCTCCTGCTTGGTGAGGACCACGCCGGCCTCGCGCAGGGTGCGGTAGTGGTGCGAGGCGGTCGACTTGTGCACGCCGAGGTCGTCGCCCGCGACGCCGCACGTCATCTCGCCCCGCAGAGCGAGACGTACGGCGATCTCCAGGCGCACGGGGTCGGAGAGCGCCCGCAGGACCTCCGTGAGCTCGATGTTCTCCGTCGCGGGGTGCGGTAGCAGGCGCATGGGGAAACACTACCTCCGGTTTATTGTTTGACAACAATCCAACTATAAGACAGTTTGATGGGTGTCCAACTCTCATGGCGCTGGAGGATGCATTGAGCTCCCGGCTCTACCCGCTTGCTGTCGGAAATTTCGCGATAGGTACGGGCATGTTCGTGACCGCCGGGCTGCTGCCGCCCATCTCGCGGGATCTGGGGATCTCGTCGTCGGCGGCCGGGCAGCTCATGACCGTGTTCGCGCTCGCGTACGCGCTGCTGTCGCCCGTTCTCGCCGCCCTCACCGCCCGCCTGTCGCGCAAGACCCTGCTGGTGGTGGCGCTGAGCGTGTTCGTCTTCGGCAACGTGCTGACCGCGCTGGCGCCGACGTACCCGCTGGTGATGGCCACCCGGGTGATCGCGGCGGCGGGCGCCGCGATGTTCACGCCGACCGCGTCCGGTGTGGCGAACGCGCTGACCGCGCCCGAGCGCCGCGGGCGCGCGCTCGCCCTGGTGATGGGCGGGCTGACCGTGTCATCCGCGATCGGCGTGCCGCTGGGCACCTGGCTGGGCGGGGTCTCCGGCTGGCGGGCCACGCTCTGGCTGGTGTCGGGACTGGGCGTGATCGGGTTCATCGGCGTCGCGGCCATGGTGCCCTCGGTGCGGATCCCGACGTCGGGACGGCTCAGGGAGCGGTTTGCGCCGCTGGGCGACCGGCAGGTGCAGGCGGTGCTGACGACGCAGCTGCTGTTGTTCGCGGCCGGGTTCACCGCGTACACCTACATCGGGTCGCTGTTCGACCTGCCGCTGCCGGCGGTGCTGTGGGCGTGGGGGCTCGGCGGCATCGTGGGCAACCAGCTCGGCGGGCGCTTCACCGACCTGTACGGGCCGCGCAGGATGGTGCTGCTCGGCCTGGCCACGAGCACCGTGTTCATGGCGCTCATCCCCGTCGCGAACCTCGCCCTGCCCGTCGCCCTGGTGTGGGCGTTCCTGTGGGGCGCGCTCGGCTGGCTGGTGGCCCCGGCCCAGCAGTTCAGGATGGTCGGCGCCGTGCCCGGCAACGTGCCGATCGGCCTGGGGCTGCTGTCGTCCGCGCAGTACGTCGGACTCTTCGTGGCCGGGCTGGCCGGTGGCGCCGCGCTCGACTGGTACGGCCGGGCGGGCGTGGTCGTGCTGGCCACCGCGCTCGGGCTGGCGGCGCTGCTGTTCACGCTGGCGACCTACCGTCCGGCGGCGATCTCCCCGAAGGAGAGCGTGGCCGTCGGGTAGCGCGTCGTCGTCATAATGGTGATCATGAGTGATCTCCGGAACGAGGACGGCGACGGCGAGCCGCCCACGCGCCCCGAGGAGGACCCGCGCAACGAGCCCGCGCCCTTCGGGGCCGTGGTGCTCCTGACGGCCGCCTCGGCGGTCGCGGTCATGGGCCTCGCCGCTCTCCTGTCTCACCCGCCCGGGCTGAAGTTCCTCCTCCTGGGGCCGATCGCCCTGGTGGTGTTCGAGGTGGTCGTTCACGAGGTGTGGTGGCAGCGCTGGTGGGGCGCGATCCCGGGAGCGGTGGCGGGGCTGGCCCTCTACTTCGAGGGCCGGGCCGCGCTGGCCGACATCGTCGGCGACCCCTGGGCCCACCCCGTCGCGTACGTCGCCGCCTGGACCCTCTTCGCCGTCGTCTTCGCCCTCTGCAGCCGCTATCCCCGGACCGTCTGAACGCCGAACGCGGCGTGATCTTCTCCGCCGCTCAGGTGACGCCCGGTCGCCCCGCAGGCGGACGACGGCCGGTGGTCCCGGTGCCTACCGTCATCCCCATGTTGAACAACCAGGTGACATTCCGGCGCGTCGCGGCAGGCACGCTGCTCGTCGTGGCCCCGCTGCTCCAGGCCGTCGCCGTCGTCGTCGACCCCGGCACCTGGGGCGACGACAGGGAGGCGGTCAGCTACGGCGACAACCCCGCGCTCGCGCAGACCGAGTCGGCGCTCTACCACTGGAGCTGGCTGCTGATGGCCGTCGCGGCCGTGGGCCTGGTGCACCTCACCAGGCGCAAGGCCACCAGGCTCGGCCACGTCGCGGGCGCCGCGACGGTGGTCGGCTACATCTCCGCCTCCGGCCTGCTGATGAGCGATCCCGTCGAGTGGTGGCTGGGCCGGCACTACCCGCCGGAGCAGGCGCAGAAGATCCTCGACGAGATGCTGAACCTGCCCGGGGTCATCTTCGGCTTCCAGATGCCGTGGATGTTCTTCGCGATCCTCGGCCTGCCGCTGCTGACCGCGGCCGTCTGGCGCACGGGCTTCGTCGGGTGGTGGGTGCCGCTGCTCGTCTTCGTCGGCTACGTCGCCGCGTTCCCCATCCCGTACGGGCCGGTGACCGTGCTGTTCTGGATCCTGCCCGTCATCGCGCTGGGCTGGACCGGGATCAAGGTCCTGCGCATGGGCGACGAGGCGTGGGCGGCCTACTATCCCTCCCGCGAGAGGGCCGCCGTCAGCCCAGTGTCGGAATCCAGCCCGCGGTGACCGCGAGGATCACGAAGAAGCCGAGGATGATCCGGTAGATCACGAAGCCGGTGAAGCGGTGGTGGCTGATGTAGCGCAGGAACCAGGCCACGGCCGCGTAGCCGACGATGAACGAGATGATCGTGGCCAGGATGGTGGGCCCCCAGGCGGGTGCGGGGCCCTCGCCGATCTTGGCCACCTCCAGCAGCCCCGACGACAGCACGGCGGGGATGGCCAGCAGGAACGAGTATTTCGCCGCGTCCTCGCGCCGGTAGTCGAGCAGCAGGCCCGCGGTGATCGTGCCGCCGGAGCGTGACACGCCGGGGATGAGGGCGAGCGCCTGGGCGAAGCCGTACACGAGGGCGTGGGCGAAGCTCAGGTGCTTTTCGAGCGTGAGCTTGTTGCGGGCGGTGCGGTCGGCGAACCACAGGACGCAGCCGAACACGATCAGTGTCGTGCCCACCAGGCGCAGGTCGCGGAAGACCGTCTCGATCTGGTCCTTGAACACCAGGCCGAGCACGCCGATGGGCAGCGAGCCGACGATGACGTACCAGCCCATGCGCGCGGCCCAGTGCGTGCGCAGCTCCTTGACGAACAGCGACCGGAACCAGGTGGAGACGATCTCCCAGATCTCCTGGCGGAAGTAGATCAGCACGGCCGCCTCCGTGCCGAGCTGGATCACCGCCGTGAACGCCGCCCCCGGATCCTGCCAGCCGGCGAAAGCGGAGACCACCCTGATGTGGGCGCTGGAGGAGATCGGCAGGAACTCCGTGAGCCCCTGGACCAACCCCAGAACCACCGCTTCAAGCCAGCCGATCACGACGACACCTTCCGAGGACGCGGCACTGACGAGGTGAGGCTAGCGGATACGGGGGCCGCAGGCGTCCGCTAGGCCTGCCAAGCCGCGGCGTTGGCGGCGGCGTACTCGGCGAAGTCGCGGGCCGGGCGGCCGAGGGCCTGGCGCACGCCGTCCACGACGTGGGCGTTGCGGCCGTCCAGGACGCTCGCGAACAGCGCGGCGAAGCTCTCGGCCTCCTCCCGCGGCACACCCTCCGCGATCGCCCCGGCCACGTACTCCTCGGGCGTCACCGGTACGAACGAGATCGTCCTGCCGGTGGCCTCCGACAGTTCGCTCGCCACCTCCGCGAAGGTGAGCAGCCTGGGCCCGGTCAGCTCGTACAGCTTGCCGGCGTGGCCCTCCTGGCTGAGCGCGGCGGCGGCCACGTCCGCGATGTCCTCCACATCCACGAAGGGCTCGGGCACGTCGGCGGCCGGCAGCGCGATGACGCCCTGGAGGACCGGCTCGAGAAGGAAGCTCTCGCTGAAGTTCTGCATGAACCAGCTGCAGCGGACGATCGTCCACTCCGCGCCGGACTCCTGGACGGTGCGCTCGCTGGCCTGGGCCTCCGGCTCGCCCCGGCCGGACAGCAGGACCAGCCGCCGCACGCCGGTGCTCACGGCCAGCTCCGTGAACGCCTTGATGTCGTCGTACGCGCCGGGGAAGGCGAGGTCGGGGTAGTAGGAGAGATAGACGGCCGTCACGCCGTCGAGGGCCGTCGGCCACGTGGAGCGGTCCTGCCAGTCGAAGAGCGGGCGCGACCCGATCCGCACGGGCAGGTCGAGAGCGGTGAGCCGGTCAGCCACGCGGCGGCCGGTCTTGCCCGTGCCGCCCAGCACCAAAATTGTCATATGCCTAGTAAGCCGCCATACCCATAAGACTCTCCATGGTTGAGAAGCGCATTCGCATATGCGATCGTCTAGCCCATGGACCACCTCGCGGCGTTACTCGACGGCCCGCGGGCCCGTGGCGCCTTCCTGCTCCGCTCGATCCTCGACCCGCCCTGGTCGCTGCGGATCCAGGACGAGGCCCCGCTGTCGGTGATCGCGCAGGTGCGCGGGGAGTCGTGGATCGTGTACGACGGCGCCGAGCCCGTACGCCTCGCGCCGGGGGAGGTCGCGATCAGCCGGGGGCCGGAGCCGTACACGGTGGCCTCGGAGCCTGACATGGCGCCGCAGATCCTGATCCACCCCGGCCAGCACTGCTCGACGCCCGACGGTCAGTCGCTCCACGACGCGATGGACCTGGGCGTGCGTACGTGGGGCAACGACCCTCACGGGAGCACGGTGCTGCTCACCGGCACGTACAACCTGGAGGGCGAGGTCAGCAGGCGGCTGCTCGAGGCGCTGCCGCCGCTGCTCACGCAGCCGGGCGACCCGATCATCTCGCTGCTCGGCGCCGAGATCGTCAAGGACGAGCCCGGGCAGGAGGCGGTCCTCGACCGGCTGCTCGACCTGCTGCTCATCGCGGTGCTGCGCTCGTGGTTCGCCGCCCGGTCGGACGAGGCGCCGGGCTGGTACCGCGCGATGGGCGACCCGGTGGTGGGCCGGGCGATGCGCCTGATGCAGCACAATCCGGCACACCCGTGGACGGTCGCCGCCCTGGCCTCCGAGGCGGGCGTCTCCAGGGCGTCGCTGGCCAGGCGCTTCACCGAGCTGGTGGGGGAGCCGCCGATGGCCTTCCTCACGGACTGGCGCCTGGCGCTCGCCGCCGACCTGCTGCGCGAGCCGGACGCGACGATCGGGTCGGTGGCCAGGAAGGTGGGGTACGGGAGCCCGTTCGCGCTCAGCGCGGCCTTCAAGCGCGTACGGGGGATCAGCCCACAGGAGTACCGAACCGGAGCCGGCGGAATGTGATGAAACCTCTGCTGCTGCTCGACGTGGACGGCGTGCTGAACCCCATGGGGCGGCCCACCCCCGACTTCAGGCGCTACCGGTGCACGATCGGCGACGACACCTACATCGTGAACCTCAACCCGAGACACGGCCGTCGGCTCCTCGACCTGGCTCTGACCACCGGCTCCGAGCTGGTCTGGGCGACGACGTGGGAGCACCACGCCAACGACTGGATCGCCCCCAGGATCGGCCTGCCCTCGCTCCCCGTCATCCCCCTGAACCCGGATGTGCCGTCCGAGCACGGGGAGATGTTCAAGACGCCGCGCGTGGCCGAGTACGCGGGGCGGCGGCCCTTCGTCTGGTTCGACGACCAGGTGTGGGCGGAGGACGAGGAGTATCTCAGGGTGCATCAGGGCCTGGATGATTTCCTCCTCATCCACGTGGAGCCCAGAACGGGACTGACCAGCCGACATCTGGGCATGGCGCATGAGTGGCTGACCCTTACAGGGTTTTCTCAGGGTTCCTGACGGGAGTCCGTGGGACCGGCTGTCCGTTTCACAGGTAGGTCGTCACACACGGAGGAAACATCATGTACCGCTCACGAGAACACAGGATTCTGGCCGGCGTCTGCGGCGGCCTCGCCGACAAGATGGGCCTGCCGCCCACCCTCGTCCGCATCCTCTGGCTGCTGCTGTCGCTCATTCCGGGACCGCTCTGGGTCGTCTACGTCGCCATGTGGATCCTCGTCCCGGAGGAGCCGAAGGGCTACCGTACGGCGGCGTAGCGTGCGCGGCGGCAGTGCCGAAGGGCCGCCCGCCACAGGATCGGCGGACGGCCTGATTCGGATGGTCGCTAGTCGCCCGCGGGTGGCTGCCCCGGTGCGCCGCTCGCGTCGTCCTTCCCGTCCGGGTTGTCGATGACGACGCACGGTTTGACGTGGCCGGTGATTATGCTCGCCGTCAGCGACCAGAGCACTTGCTGCTTCTTCGTCTCGGGGCTCTCCGCGTCGTTCCCGGCGAACTCCAGCATCAGCGTCCGGCCGTCGCCGATGCGCCGGGGATTGATGTCCAGGCCGCCGTTGACCATACGGGCGGCTGCGTTGGAATCCGGCCCCAAGGCCACCTGGCCGTCCGTCTTTCCTCTACCCGGCTTGCACCCCTTGCCTGGCGGGAGGTAGGTGATGTCGGCGCTGACGCCTGCCGTATCCAGGTCCTGCTCCAGCTTGTCGGCGTCCCTGAACTCCTTGATCTCGACCCGGACCGTGCCGTCGCCGTTCTTGCTCACCGCGTACGCGGGCGCGGCCGTCGCGGTCAGCAGGGGGACCGCGATCGCGGCCGCGGCGGCCAGCGCGGCCACCGCACCCCCGGCGGACAGCCGGCGGGTGACGCGACGGCGTCGTTCGGTCCGTACGCCGATCTCTGCCTTCAGATCCATCAGCAGTTGCTCCTCGAAACTCATCGTGGTGCTCCATCCATGACGAAGGGCAGGTTCCGTAGCGTCTGGCGCGCGCGGTGCATGCGTACCTTGGCGGTCCCCGGCCGGATGCCGAGGGCGAGCGCCGCCTCCGTGACCGTGAGCTGGTCGATGACGACCAGCTCCAGCACGGCACGCTCTCCTTCTGGCAGGTCGGCCATGGCCTCGAAGGCCCGCCTGGCATGCCGCTCCGCGTCGATGCGCTCCTCGAGCCGGGCGACGTCGTCGGTGTCCAACGGCCGCCGCCCGCTCACCCGGTCGGTCAGCAGGTACTGCTTGTACGCCCGCCGCCGCTCGGCCGAGATCGTCTTGCGCGCCACGCCGTACAGCCAGGCGATCTCGGTGCCCCGGTCGGCCCGGTAGGTGTGCGCGGAGTCGAGCACCGCCACGAACACCTCCGCCACCAGATCGGCGACGGTGTGCGGGTCGTCCACACGACGGGCGAGGAAACGGGTGACCGCATCGACGTGCCGCCGGTAGAAGGCCTCGAATGCCACGGGGTCCGTGGCGATCTTCGGCTGTTTCAGACGCACCGGCCGTGCTCCCTTCGTCGGTTCACGCCCCTGCTTGGTAAGAAGTGGAAAAAGGGTTACAAGAGTGGCAGTCGCGTCGAGTTCGGGCTGCGTGCGCCGGTGTTCCGGAGGCGGCTTATCCTCGAAGGATGAGGGCAAGGCCGCTGACACTCATCCAGGACGATCTCGTCGATTACGACACGGCGATGGAGCGCATGACCGACATGGTCGGCCAGCGCCAGCGGGAGGAGCGGCCGGACACGCTGTGGCTGCTCAGCCACCCGTCCGTCTACACGATCGGGCGCCGCACGCCGATGGCCCACCTGCCCGACCCCTCGCGGGGCATCCCCGTCATGGAGACCGGGCGCGGCGGCCAGCTCACCTACCACGGGCCCGGGCAGCTGGTCGGCTATCTCATCGTCAAGCTCGCCGAGGACCAGGGCATCGTCGACTATGTGCGCGAGGTGGAGCTGCGACTGGTGGAGGCGCTGGGCAAGCTGGGGCTGTCCGCCGAGCGCCGCGACACGCCGCCGGGCTCGGAGCTGCTCACCGGCGTCTGGACGACCGAGACCGGCCGCAAGATCATCTCGATCGGCATGCGGCAGAGCCGGGGCGTCACGAGCCACGGGTTCGCGCTCAACGTGGACGGCGACCTGTCGCCCTGGGACTGGGCGATCGCCTGCGGGATGCCCGACGTGGACATGACCTCGCTCAAGCGCGAGCTCGGCTCGGCCTCGATGGCCGAGGTCCGCACGGCCGTGGCCGCCGCCTTCGAGGCCTCCTGACCGCCGCGCGCTCCTTCAGCTGCGCGGGCAGACCCGCACTTCGGCGTCGTGCCCGCCGCCGTCGAGCTTGCCGTCGCAGGTGTAGAGCGGCGCCTCGAGGGCTTCGGCGAGTGCCAGATATGAGGCATCGTAAGCCGTGTAATTGTGGCGCAGCTCCCAGATGCGCTCCGCAATACCCTTGATCTCATATCGGGTGATCTTCAGCGCGAGATAATCGGCTCGTGCCTGCTCGGCCGCGGACGTGCTGAGTTTGCCGCCGAGCGAGAGACCCCGCAGGGTGGAGAGAACCTCGACATCGAGCAAATGAGGGGCATGGACGCTCGCCTGGAGAGCGTCGATGAGCTCGGCATCCGCCTCGCGCCCCGTCAAAGCCTCGACCATGGCGGACGAGTCAATGATGATCATCGCCTGCCCTCATGGACGGCCTTGAGGATGTCAGCGGTAGAGGGTCCCTGGGAGCGGTCCCGAGACTTGAGCCGCTTGACTATTTCGGCATTGGTCGGCCTGGCGGCGATATCTGCCAACTCCCTCGCGACGTAAGCCGAAAGGGACATGCCTGCTTCGGCCGCACGCTCCTTCAACGACTCGGCGACCGGCTCCGGAACATCGCGAATGTAGAGCGTTGCCATGGGAAGATGCTAGCAGGCTGCTAGCACGTGGGTACGGCCGTCGTCAGCCGTACCCACGTGAGCGTCAGGACACCGGGACCTCGTCGATGGTGCGGCGGGGCCCGGTGAACCAGTGCTTGGCCGACAGCGTCCACCACAGGGCGATGCCGATCAGCACGACCCCGACCGCGATCGGGGCGTAGTTGACCGAGGTCCAGGTGAAGGCCTTGTTGCCGGGCACCCCGGCGGGCGAGAACGGCATGATGAAGTAGATCGAGATGATCACGATCTCGACGCACGCGATCCAGCAGAGCGCCTTGTACTTCCTGCCCAGTGTCCACGGGCCGGGGACGAACCTGTCGCCCATGCGCAGCCGCAGCCAGATCGGGATCAGGAACGCCAGGTAGAGGCCGATGACCGCGATCGACACGACGGCGAAGAACGCGACCGGAGTCGTCGAGCCGGGAGGGGCGTAGAGGGCGGGCAGCGTGATCAGCGCGGCCACGGCGCAGCCGGCCAGGATGGCGTTGACGGGGGTGCGGTTGCGGTCCACCTTCGACCACAGCCGCCAGCCGGGCACCGCCCCGTCCCGGGAGAACGCGTACGTCATGCGCGACATCGAGGTCACGCAGCTCATCCCGCAGAAGAACTGGCCGATCGTGGAGATCGCGAAGATCGCGGTGGCCAGCGGCGAGGAGAGCGCGGTCGTGAAGATCGCGCCGACGAAGCCCAGCTGCTTGTTGATCTCGTCGACGTTCGTGGCCGCGAACAGGAACGACAGCAGGAGGATCCAGCCGCCGATCGCCGAGTAGAAGATCGACTGCCACAGGCCGCGGGCGGCGGTCCTGGCCGCGCCCTGTGTCTCCTCCGACACGTGCGCGCAGGCGTCGAAGCCGGTGATCGTGTACTGGGTGAGCAGGAAGCCGAGCGGCAGGACGTACAGCCAGAAGGGCAGTCCCCGGTCGTCCGGCGAGCCGAAGCCGGAGTTGTTGATCATCTCGGTGAACACGAAGCCGAGCGACTGGTGCCGGGTGGGCGCGAAGATCAGGATGGCGACCACGACCGCCGCGCCGGCGACGTGCCACCAGACCGAGATGTTCTGCAGCAGCGAGATGAGCTTGTGGCTGTAGATGTTGATCAGAGCGTGCAGGACCAGGATGATCACGAACAGCAGGAACGCCTGGTGGAGCGTGCCCTCCCAGGCGCCGCCGGTCAGGCGGCTGATCGTGATGTTGAGGAACGTGGCGCAGCCGTAGTCGACCGACGCGGTGACGGCGATGAGGCCGATCAGGTTGAGCCAGCCGGTGAACCAGCCGTGGATCGGCTTGCCCAGCGTGGCGGCCCACCAGTAGATGCCGCCCGCCGTCGGGTACGCCGACACCAGCTCCGACATGCAGAACCCGATGATCAGAATGAACAGGGAGATCAGCGGCCAGCCCCATGAGATGGCGATGGGGCCGCCGTTGTTCCAGGCTTGTCCGAAGGTCGTGAAGCAGCCGGCGAGGATGGAGATGATCGAGAAGGAGATGGCGAAGTTCGAGAAACCGCTCCAGGTGCGGGCCAGCTCCTGCTTGTAGCCGAGCTCGGCGAGTCGCCTGGAATCCTCTTCAGTGGTCATGAGGTCTCCCTGGGGGGCGCGGAGGACGCTCTATTTGGACTACATCTAGACCATTTCCCGGTCGAGGACAAGGCGTTACGGATGGGTTTCGGGCCAGTCAGGCACTCGGCCAATCTTCAGAATGATCTTCCCAGTGATGGAGCCGTCGAGCTGGGCGGCCTTCGCGCTCTCGAGGTCCTCCCACGGGCCGTGCCGGCCGACTTCGACGGACAGGTCGCCGGCGGCCACCAGGGCGAGGAGGTGGGCCAGGTCCGCCGCAGGGGCCGCCACGTCGCCGAAGGAGTTGAGGGACTTGGCGAGGCCCAGGGAGAACGTCGAGTTCGGGGGGAAGGTGGCGGACTCTCCTGATGCCCAGCCGATGCTCTGGAGGTTGCCGCCGGGCTTCACCAGGGCCCAGGCGGTGACGAGCGTCGGGCCGCCTACCGTCTCGATCGCGACGTCGACCGGCTCGACGCCGTCGAGCCCCACGACCACCTCGACACCGCCCGGCCGTCCCCGCTCCTCGGGTGTGCCGGCGAGGGCGGCGGTCAGCTGGTGGGCGCGTTCCGGCCTGCTGGCGGAGGCGATGACGTGCGCGCCCGACCGCCGGGCCAGCTGCACGGCCAGCCGCCCCACCGCGCCCGACGCCCCGGTGACCAGGACGCGCGAGCCCGGCGCCGGTCCGGCGGCACGCAGCGAGCGCAGCGCCGTGAGGCCGGCCATCGGCAGCGCGGCGGCCCGTACCAGATCCACCTGGTCAGGCACCTGGGCCAGCGAGCCGGTGTCGAACGCCGCCCGCTCCGCCCACGCTCCCGCCCCGAACGCCGCCACCCTCGCGCCCACGCCGGGACCCGTGCCGTCCTCGGCGGCCCGTACGACGACGCCGGCCGCGTCGTAGCCGAGCACCGTGCCCTGCGGCAGGCGCCCCATGTGCCGCAGGTCGCTGAAGTTCACGGACGCGTGCTGGATCTCGACGAGCGCCTGACCGGGGCCCGGCACGGGCTCGGGCACCTCCGCGAACCGTCCCTCGCCCCCTGGACCCGACACCAATGCGCGCATGTACGACCTCCCTGCACCAAGATGCGGACTGTCGGTCCGCTTCGATGGCAGGGATAGTATGAGGACCGATAGTCCGGTTGCAAGCCAAGGAGGATCAGGGTGCGGTCAGACGCCACGCGCAACCGGGAGGCGATCCTGCGGGCCACGGAGGACCTGCTGGCCACCCATGGGGCCGAGCACCTTTCCCTCGACCGGGTGGCCGCGGCGGCCGGGGTGGGGAAGGGCACGCTGTTCCGGCGCTTCGGCAGCAGGACCGGCCTGTTCCAGGAGCTGCTCGCCGAGCGGGCCGCCGCGCTGGCGCTCGCCATCGAGTCGCCCGGCTCGCCGCTCGGGCCCGGCAACCCGCCCAGGGAGCGGCTGCTCGCCTTCCTGGACGAGCTGGCCGAGCTGGCTCAGCGCAACCTCGCCCTCTTCGCCGCCCACGAGCGGGCCTGCGCCGATGACAAGTATCGGGATCCGACCTATTTGCGCTGGCACACGCACGTGACCGCGCTGATCGCCGAGGCCGGGCCGGGCGGCGGCGAAGGCCGGCTCGACGCGGAGTTCGCCGCTCACGCGCTGCTCGGCTCCTTCGACGCCGACCTCGCCCGGCATGTCATGGCGGATGGCGGGCCGGCCCGGCTCAAGTCCTCGGTCAGGGGCCTGGCCGAAGCCCTCCTCGCCTGAAACTACGACTGCTGGTCGCCGAACGCGTCGGTCGCTGCCTGGCAGAACGCCTTGAGGTCGTCCGGCTTGCGGCTGGTGACCAGGGTGTTCGGTCCACCCGTGCACACCATGACCTCCTGGTCCACCCACGTCGCCCCCGCGTTGCGCAGGTCCGTCTGCAGGCTGGGCCACGAGGTGACGGTACGGCCGCGTACGACGTCCGCCTCCACCAGCGTCCAGGGCGCGTGGCAGATGGCGGCCACCGGCTTGCCCGCGTCGAAGAAGGCGCGGGCGAACTGCACCGCCTGCGGCTCCATGCGCAGGAAGTCGGGGTTCGCGACGCCGCCCGGGAGCACGAGGCCGTCGTAGGACGCCGGGTCGGCGTCGTCCACCGTTTCGTCCACGGCGAACCTGCCGGCCTTGTCCAGGTGGTGGAAGGCCTGGATCTGACCCGACCGGGTGGAGACCAGCTTGGGAGTGCCACCCGCCTGCTTGACCGCCTTCCACGGCTCGGTGAGCTCCACCTGCTCCACTCCTTCGGGAGCGACCAGGAACGCGATGGTCTTGCCGTCCAACATGTGAACTCCTCCCTTGGCTGCATGTCCTCACCCCCTTTCCGAGGGGACCAGGTGTATGCGCCTTGTACGGTGGTGCCGGACTCGCCGGGGGCGCCGCGTCAGGGGGGTTCCACGGATGGTGAAAATTTACACCGAAAATGGAAACGAGAGTGAAACAATTTTCCGCCACTCGTTGACACGCGGACTCCGTATGGTGTGCCTTTCTCTACACAGGAAAACCCCCGCCTGAAGGTGAGGCACTTATGAGGAAATGGTTCGCGCGCCTGGCAGTGCTGGGTGTCGCGCTATTAGTAGCAGGTCAGGGCGCGACAGCGGCACAGGCTCAGGAACCTGCGGCGGGGAAGAAGATCGTCCGCATCGGGGCCACGCAGTCCATGGACTCGATGAACCCGTTCCTCGCTGTCCGCCTGGTCTCGACGTCGATCCACCGCTGGATGTACGGCTACCTCACGGTCCCCGACTCCAAGACGCTGCAGCCCAGCCCGGACCTGGCCGAGTCGTGGACCACGTCGCCGGACGGGCTCACGTGGACGTTCAAGATCCGCCAGGCCAAGTGGTCGGACGGCCAGCCGATCACGGCCGACGACGCGGCGTGGACGTTCAACAAGATCATGACGGACGAGGCCGCCAAGACGGCCAACGGCCCGGCAGTGGAGAACTTCGCGAGCGTCACGGCCAGCGGCCAGGACCTGACGATCAAGCTCAAGGCCCCGCAGGCGTCCATGCTGGACAACCCGATCCCGATCATGCCCAAGCATGTCTGGGAGTCGGTCACCGACCTGGCCAACTACGATGCCGAGAAGTACCCGAGCGTCAGCAGCGGTCCGTACATCGCGATCGAGCACAAGAAGGACCAGTACGTCAAGCTGCAGGCCAACCCCAACTACTGGCGGGGCAAGCCCAAGGTCGACGAGCTGCAGGTCATCTTCTACGACAACCCCCAGGCCGCGATCGCCGGTCTGCAGAAGGGTGACATCGACCTGATCGGCCGGCTGAGCCCGCCCGAGTTCGAGGCCATCCAGAACAACCCGAACATCGAGGCGTGGAACACCCAGGGCCGCCGCGCGGCGTACCTGCAGATCAACCACGGCGCCACCACCACGGACAACAAGCCCGTCGGTGACGGCCACCCGGCGCTGAAGGACGTCAAGGTCCGTCAGGCGCTGCACTTCGCCATCGACAAGCAGAAGCTGGTCGACGAGGTCCAGAACGGCCTGGCCAAGCCCGCCGACGGCTCGATCGTGCCGCCGATGTTCAAGGACTTCTTCTGGGAGGCCACCGGCGATGAGAAGGTCACGTACGACCCCGCCAAGGCCAACAAGATCCTCGACGACGCCGGCTACAAGAAGGGCTCCGACGGCGTCCGTACGATGCCCGACGGCAAGAAGAAGCTGGAGTTCCGCTTCACCATCCACACCGACACCCCGATCGAGGACAAGCTCGCCGAGTACCTGACGGGCTTCTTCAAGGAGGTCGGCATCACCCTGACCACGGTGAAGCTGGAGTCCAGCAAGTTCACCGAGGAGACCGGTGTCACCGGCAACTTCGACATCGCGATCAGCGGCTGGTCGGTCAACCCCGACCCCGAAGAGGTCCTGGCCACGCACCTGTGCAGCCGTAGGCCCGCCCCGAACGGCGAGGGCGGCGGCACCGAGTCGTTCTTCTGCGACGAGACCTTCGAGAAGCTCTACCAGGAGCAGCTGAAGGAGCTCGACCGGCCCAAGCGCGCCGAGCTCATCAAGCAGATGCAGGAGCGGCTCTACACCCAGGCCCCGATCATCGCGATCTACTACCCGAACGACCTCGAGGGCTACCGCAAGGACCGGATCACCAGCATCACCCCGATCCCTGAGGACAAGGGCCTCCTGTACGGCGGCAGCGGCTACTGGCCGTTCTACACCGTGGACGTCAAGGCCACGGCGGCGAGCGGCGGCAGCGGCTCCGGCGGCGGCTCCAACACCGGCCTCATCGTCGGCATCGTGGGGGGCGTCGTGGTCATCGGACTGGCGGTGTTCCTCCTGAGCAGGCGTCGTAAGAGCGTCGCCGACGAGCGCGAATGACCACTCCGCTAGAAGCAGCAGAGCCCGCCGCCGTCCAGGCGGCGGGCCCTGGTGACGAGCGCTCCACCCGCCGCGGCACGCTGCAGTACGCGCTGTCCAAGGCCGGTGGGGCGCTGTTCAGCATCGCCATGGTGATCGTCGGGACGTTCTTCGTGTTCCGGCTGCTGCCCGGCGACCCGGTGCGGAACCTCGCGCAGGGCCGCAACATGACGCCGGCCCAGCTCAACCTCGAACGCCACCGGCTGGGCCTGGACAAGCCGCTGATCGACCAGTTCTTCCAGTTCGTCGGCGACACGCTCAGGCTCGACCTCGGCACCTCGTACGAGTACAAGCGGCCGGTGCTCGACCTGATCGGCGAGCGCATCGGCCCCACTCTCCTGCTGGCGGGGACGGGCCTGGTGATCGCGGTCAGCCTGGGCATCTGGCAGGGCACCCGGGCGGGGTGGCGGCCCGGCAGCAGGTTCGACCGGTTCTCCACCGGCGCGTCGCTGCTGCTCTGGTCGGTGCCGACGTTCTGGCTGGGACTTCTGCTCATGATGGTGTTCGGCGTGGGCATCGGCCCCATTCCCGGCATCTTCCCCTTCAGGGGCATCGAGAGCGTGGACGCGCCCGACGGGTTCGCCTATGTCCTGGACGTGGCCTCGCACATGGTGCTGCCGTGCCTGACCCTCGTGGCCGTCGTGTACGCGCAGTACCTCCTGGTCATGCGCTCCTCGCTGCTGGAGGAGGTCAGCCAGGACTACGTGACCGTGGCCCGCGCCAAGGGCCTGCGCGATGACGAGGTACGCCGCCGCCACGCGGTGCCCAACGCGCTGCTGCCCACGGTGACCCTGGTCTTCATGCGCATCGGCTTCGTGGTCGGCGGTGCGGTCACCGTGGAGACGATCTACACCTGGCCCGGACTGGGACAGCTGTTCTACGAGGCGGTCAGTGTGCCCGACTTCACGCTCATGCAAGGCACGTTCCTGCTGATCACTGTGTCGGTGATCGTCATGAACACGCTGGCCGACGTGGTCTACCACATGCTCGACCCGAGAGTGAGGTCGGCATGACCAGTGTCGCCGCAGACCGCAGGCGGCTGGCGCTGAGCCGTTTCTGGGCCGAGTTCCGCCATCACCGGGCCGGAATGGTCGGCCTGGTGATCCTCGTCGTCGCCGTGGTGCTCGCTCTCGTCGCACCGCTGTTCATCAGCGCGGACGTCACCAGCGTCATCAAAGGCACGGGTGCGAAGTGGGCGGCGCCGAGCCTGGGTGAGCCGTTCGGCACCGACGAGTCGGGCCGCTCCATCCTGCTGATGGTGTGGTGGGGCTCGCGCACGTCGCTGTTCATCGGCTTTCTCGCCGCGTTCCTCAGCATCGTGATCGGCCTGGTGGTCGGCGTCGCCGCCGGACACTTCCGCGGCTGGCTCGGCGGCGCGCTCATGCGGGTCACCGACTGGTTCCTGGTGCTCCCTTCGCTGGTCACGGCTCTGGTGCTGGCGGCCATCCTGGGTGGCAGCACCTTCACCATCATCATGGCGATCGGGATCACGACCTGGCCGTCGACCGCCCGGCTGATCAGGGCGCAGACGCTCGCCGTGGAGTCCCGGCCGTACATCGAGCGGTCGAAGGCGCTCGGCGGCGGGCACTGGCACATCACGACCAGGCACGTGCTCCCCAACGTGGCGCCGCTGCTGCTGGCCAGCACCACACTGGAGGTGGCCAGCGCGATCGTCACGGAGTCCACGCTCGCCTTCCTCGGCGCCAGCGCCAACAAGACCTCGTGGGGCACCATGCTGCGCGCCTCCTATGACTTCGGCGCGGCCACGCAGGGCGCGTGGTGGTACATCTTCATCCCCGGCCTCGCCATCCTGGCCGTCGTCATGGCGTTCACCCTGGTGGGGCGGGCGCTGGAGGCCGTGCTCAACCCGCGGCTGAGGAGGGCGGCATGACGCTTCTTGAACTCGATGACGTGTCGGTGACGTACCGCATCGCGTCGGGCGAGGTGCCCGCGGTACGGGGTGTGTCGCTGACGCTCGACTCCGGAGCGGCACTCGGAGTCGCCGGCGAGTCGGGGTCCGGCAAGTCGACGCTGGCCATGGCGCTGCTGCGGCTCCTGCCCCGCGACGCGCACGTCGGCGGCCGGATCCTGCTCGACGGCGAGGACATGCTCACCATGAAGTGGGGCCGCATGCGTGCCGTGCGGTGGGCCGAGGCCTCGATCGTGTTCCAGGGCGCGCAGCACGGGCTCAACCCGGTGCGCAGGATCGGTGACCAGATCGCCGAGCCGCTGCTCGTACACGGACTGGCCAAGCCGGACGCCGCCGGCAAGCGCGTGACCGAGCTGCTCGAACAGGTCGGCCTGCCCGCCTGGCGGGCCCGCAGCTACCCGCACGAGCTCTCCGGCGGGCAGCGGCAGCGCGTGATGATCGCGATGGCGCTGGCGTGCTCGCCGCGGCTGATCATCGCCGACGAGCCGACCACGGCGCTCGACGTGATGGTGCAGGCCCAGGTCCTGAGCTTGATCAAGGAACTGGTCGCCGAGCACGACATCTCACTGATCATGATCTCGCACGACCTGTCGGTCCTGGCGGACGTGTGCGACCAGCTCGCGGTCATGTACGCGGGCCGCGTCGTCGAGCACGGCCCCTCCGCCGAGGTGTTCCACGATGCCAAGCATCCCTACAGCCGGGCGCTGGCGGCGGCGTTCCCCACGGTGGGCGACCCGGCCTCGCGGCTGGCCCCGAAGGGCCTCGGCGGCGATCCGCCGGACCCCATGCAGCTTCCGAGCGGCTGCGCGTTCCATCCGCGCTGCCCCGTGGCGCTGGACGAATGCCCGACCCTGGACGTGGAGCTGTGGCCCGCGGGCGAGCGCCGCAGCGCCGCTTGCGTGCACGTACGCGAGAAGGAGGGGGCCTCATGACCGAGACGCAGACCACCGCGGAGGCCGTCTCGACGGCCCGGCCGAGCCTGCTGGAGGCCCGCGACCTGCACGTGGAGTTCTCCTCGCGCGGGCGCCGCGCCAGGGCCGTGGACGGCGTGAACCTCGCCGTCGGCGAGGGCGAGATCGTGGCCCTGGTCGGCGAGTCGGGCTGCGGCAAGACCACCCTGGCGCGCACGCTGCTCGGCCTCGAGCGCCCCACCTCGGGCGAGATCCGGTACGGCGGCGCCGCGCTGGACTACGGCTCCAGGGCGCTCAAGGCGTACCGCAGGCAGGTGCAGCTCGTGCTGCAGGACCCGATGGGCTCGCTCAACCCCAGGCAGACCGTGTACGAGGCGGTCGCCGAGGGGCCGCGCATCCACGGCCTGCCGGACGAGCGGGAGGTCGTGGCCGAGGCGCTGTCCAGGGCGGGGCTGCGGCCGCCCGACCGGTTCTTCCAGCGCTACCCGCACGAGCTCTCCGGCGGGCAGCGGCAGCGCGTGGTGATCGCCGGCGCGCTGGCGCTGAACCCCAAGGTGCTGATCGCCGACGAGCCGGTGGCCTCGCTGGACGCCTCCGTACGCGGCGAGATCCTGGCCCTGATGCTCAAGCTCCGCGAGGAGCTGGGGCTGTCGGCGCTGGTCGTCACCCACGACCTGGGCCTGGCCTGGAACATCGCCGACCGGGTGGCGGTCATGTACCTGGGCCGGATCGTCGAGTCGGGCCCGGTGGAGCAGGTCCTGACGGCGCCGCGGCACCCGTACACGCAGGCCCTGATGTCGGTGCTGCCCGAGTCTCCCGAACGGATCGTGCTCACCGGCGAGCCGCCGGACCCGACCAGGATCCCCGGCGGGTGCCGCTTCCACGCCCGCTGTCAGGTGCTCGCCTCCGGGAAGGCGGCCGAGGCGGGGGTGGACGCCAGGTGCCGGTCGGAGCTGCTGGACATCCTGCCCGCCGTCCCGGACGCGCAGGCGGCCTGCTACTACGCGGATGTGACCGGTTAGCCGAGGTCGGCGTCGTGGACCAGGATGGCGGCCTGGACGCGGTTGGCCAGGCCCAGCTTGGCCAGCATGCGGCTGACGTGCGCCTTCACCGTCGCCTCCGTCAGGTGTAGCTCGCGGCCGATCTCGGCGTTGGACAGGCCGCGGGCGACGGCCCTGATCACGTCCTCCTCCCGCCCGGTGAGCCGGTCGAGCTGCCTGCGCGCCACCTCGGCGCGGGAGGGGACCCGGTTGGCGTACGAGGCGATCAGGCGCTTGGTGACCGAGGGCGAGAGCATGGCCTGGCCGCCGGCGACCGTGCGGACGGCGGCGGCCAGCTCTCTCGGCGGGGTGTCCTTGAGCAGGAACCCGACCGCGCCCAGACGCAGCGCCTCGTGTACGTACTCGTCCAGATCGAACGTGGTCAGCATGATCAGCTTGGGCGCGTCAGGCTCGGACAGGAGTCGCGCGGCGGCGGTCAGGCCGTCCATGCCCGGCATGCGGACGTCCATCAGCACGACCTCGGGCCGCAGCCGCCGTACGGCGGAGAGGGCCTCAGCGCCGTCGCGGGCCTCGCCGGCGATCGCGATGTCGCCCGCCGCCTCCAGGATCAGCCGCAGCCCCGAACGGACGAGCTCCTCGTCGTCCACGACGAGCACCCGGATCATGCCGGGATCCTGGCGCTCACGAGGAAGCCGCCGCCGTCCTGGGCGCTGGTACGCAGTGTGCCGCCGAGCAGCTCCACCCGTTCCCGCAGCCCCACCAGGCCCCAGCCCGCGCCGGGCAGCTCCCCGGGCGGCGACCCCGGCGCCTGGTTGCGCACCTCCACCTCCAGCTCCTCGGCCCCGTAGCGGATGAGCACGTCCGTGGCGGCGTCGCCCGCGTGCTTGTGCACGTTGGTGAGCGCCTCCTGGACCACCCGGTACGCGGTCCGCTCCACGGTCGGCTCGACCTGCCGCGCCTCGCCCTCGTCGTGCCTGGTCACCGCGATGCCCAGGGCACGGGACTGGTCGAGCAGCCGGTCGAGGTCCCCCAGGGTGGGCGGTGGCCGGAGCGGGGAGTTCTCGGGCGTGCGCAGGACGCCCAGCACGTCGCGCAGGTTCGCCAGCGCCTCCCGCCCGATCCCGCCGATCAGGGCGGCGGACCGCTCCGTCTCCTCGTCGGACGCCCGCATCTCCAGCGCCCCCGCGTGCAGCACCATGAGCGAGACCCGGTGCGCGACCACGTCGTGCATCTCCCTGGCGATCCTGGCCCGCTCCTGAACCCTGGCCTGCTCGGCCCGCATGACCTGCTCGTGCTCGCGGCGTTCCGCGCGCTCCCTGGCCGCCTCCCGGCGGGTGCGCACCAGGAGGCCGAGCGCCAGCGGCAGCCCGATCACGGCCAGCGCCAGGATCAGGGCGTTGCCCGGGGTGGCGGTCATCATCGCGCGCGGGCCTCCCTGGGACACGCCCGCGAGCGCGGCGACCCCGCACACGCCCAGGCAGCCACCGAGGTAGGCGGCCAGGCGCCGCCCGCTCAGTGCCAGGCCCGCGTAGTAGGAGGCCACCAGCAGCGGCGGCCACATCACCAGCCACGCGTAGCCGACGGCGCCCACCGCGGCCAGCGGCCACCAGGACCGGCGCGCCCGCCAGGCGGCCAGGCCCGCGACCGCGGCGACCGCGACCAGCACCGGGAGCGGCAGGCTCGACGGCACCCCGCCCTGCCCCTTCCCCACGAGCAGCGAGGCCGCGAACACCCCTGCGCCGAGCAGCACGAACCGCATGCCTCACAGCGTATGGGCCGTCCGGAACAGGACATTAAGCCGAAAGTAGTAAGAGCCGATCGACGATCGGGGCGTCCCGGGCGGCGGCCCCTGGCACCAGCCTGGGCCCATGCGTAAAACCCTGATAACAGTCGCGATGTCCTTGACCGTACTCGCCGGAGCCGCTCCGGCGCAGGCGGCCGACGTCGCCCTTCCGAAGCCGACCGGTCCGCGGCCGGTCGGCACGACCAGCCTGCACCTGGTCGACTCGAGCCGCCCCGACCCGTGGAACCCCGAGGCGTCGGAGCGGGAGCTGATGGTCTCGCTCTGGTACCCGGCGAAGCGGGCAGCGGGGCGGCCGGCCCCGTACATGACGCCCCAGGAGTCCGCCGCCGTACTCAAGGACTTCCCGAACGTCCCTCCGGACGCGCTCACCAGGACCAGGACGTACGCCCGGCTGGACGCGCCCGTGAGCCCCGGCAGGCACCCCCTGGTCGTCATGTCGCCCGGCTTCTCCTTCCCGCGCGCCACCCTGACCTCGCTGGCCGAGGAGTTCGCGAGCCGCGGCTATCTGGTGGCGGCGGTGGAGCACACGTACGAGTCGGTCGCGACCACGTTCCCCGACGGCCGGACCACCACCTGCCTGGCCTGCGTGAAGGGCCAGGACAACGTCAAGGTGGCCGCGGGACGCGTCAAGGACGTGCGGTTCGTGCTCGGAGAGCTGGTCAAGGGCCGGTGGGGCAGGGCGATCGACCGGTCGAGGATCGCCATGATCGGCCACTCCATGGGCGGGTACGCCACCGCCCAGACCATGCTCGCCGACACCCGGATCAAGGCCGGCGTCAACCTGGACGGCACGTTCGCGCTGGACGAGCCGCTCGACCGGCCGTTCATGCTGGTCGGGGCGCCGGGGCATGCCCCCGGCTACGGCTCGTGGGACAAGGCCTGGGCCAACCTGAAGGGCTGGAAGCGCTGGATCACGGTGGCGGGGACCGACCACGCGGCCTTCGTCGACTACGCCGTGCTCAGGCCGCAGCTCGGCCTCCCGGCGCAGCAGCTCGACGGCGCGCGGGCGCTGCGGATCACCCGCGCTCACCTGGTCAGCTTCCTCGACCGGCACCTGCTCGGCAAGCGGACCCCGGTCGAGGACTATCCCGAGGTCACCGATCACACCCGGAACGCGTCGGCGTTCTCCGAGGCCCACTGAGCGAAGCTGCGCGCGTCCCGGCCGGTGATCTCGCGCACGGTCGGGACCACCGTGTAGCCGACCTCCGGGGTGTTGCCCAGGGCCTGGACGAGGAAGTCGATGGTCTGCTCGCCCATGCCGTCGGCGGCCCACTTGGCCCGCGCCTCGTCCACGGTCAGCTCCACGTACTCGACGTGGCTGCCGATCGACGTCCCCAGGATCTCGACCTTCTGCCTGAGCGTGATCGCCTCGGGACCCGTCAGCACGTACGTCCTGCCGCCGTGGCCGCCCTCGACCAGCACCGTCGCGGCCACGGCGGCGATGTCGCGCTCGTGCACGAGGGCGCTCAGCCGGTCGCCGAACGGCTCCTTGATGACGCCTTCCGTCTTCACCGTCTGCGCCCACCAGCGCAGCGTGTTGGACATGAACTCGACCGGGTGGAGCAGCGTCCACTCCAGGTCGGTCGCGGCCAGCGCCTGCTCGAGCGGGCCGTCCTCGCGGCCGCCCAGCACGGTGGCCCGTCGCACGCCCGCCTCGACGGCCAGCTCCACGATCGCGGCGCCGTCCGGCAGGGGGGCGTAGTCGTCGCCCGCGAAGTTGATCAAGTGCACGCCGGTGACGCCCTCGAAGGCGTCCTTCAGCGAATCGGGGCTGGCGAGGTCTCCGGCGACGACCTCGACGCTCTCGGGGAGGCCGGCCTTGGCGGGGTTCCTGGTCAGGGCGCGTACGTGCTGCCCGGCCGCAAGGAGCTCCTCGACGACGAGACGGCCGACGGTCCCGGTGGCTCCGGTGACGAGGATGGTCATGGCGAACCCCTATTTCTCTGGAACGGAATGTTCTGATCTCAATATATCAGAACGGAACGCTTTATTCCATGTAGTTCTTGAGCGAGATGGCGTTCGCGGCGCGGTGGATGGGCCCGGCGATCCTGTCGATCATCCGGTCGCGGCCGGGCAGGTGGGGGAGCAGCTTGATCATCTTGAGCTGGAACCAGAGGGCCGCACGCGACCCGATCACCATGCCCTTGACGTTGGCGGGCCCGAGTGCCTGGTTGACCTCCGCGAACGGGCGCATCTCGCGCTGGTAGCCCTCCGCCCCGCCGCCCTTCGCCAGCTCGCCCGCCAGCACGTACGCGCCCACGAGCGCCAGGCTCGTGCCCTGTCCCGAGGCGGGCGAGGCGCAGTACGCCGCGTCGCCCACGAGCACGACGCGCCCCTTCGACCAGCGGTCCATGTGGATCTGCGTGACCGAGTCGAAGTAGAAGTCCGTGGCGTCGCGTACGGACTCCAGCAGCGCCGGCACCTCCCATTCGACGCCCCGCATGGCCTCCACCAGCAGGTCCTTCTGGGCGCCGGTGTCGCGGTGGTCGTAGGCCAGCGGCTCCGACGACCACATGAACAGGGCCTTGGCACTGGTGTCCTGCCTGGTGCTGTAGACGTTCGCGGTCCTGCCGGGGGCGGCGTGCACGGCCTCCTCGCGGTCCAGGCCGAGCTTGTTGGGCACCGTGCAGATCGAGATGTAGTGGCCGAGGTCGCGGGCGTACCGGGACTCCTCGCCGAAGGCGATCCTCCTGGTGGTGGAGTGCGCGCCGTCGGCGCCGACGACCAGGTCGAACCTGCGCGGCGCCGAGCGCTCGAACGTCACCGTGCCGTCTTCGGCGATGCCCGTGACGGAGTCGCCGAAGACGTACTCGACGTCGTGGCGCGTGAGGTCGTACAGCAGCTCGTTCAGGTCGCCGCGCATGATCTCGACGTCGTCGCCCGTGCGCCCGCCGAACAGGTCGGCGTCCATGGTCGCGACCTTCCTGCCCCTGGCGTCGTAGTGGGTGGCGATCCGCATGTCCGTGCTCCTGGCGCGGACCGCGTCCATGATTCCCATGCGCTCGACCACCCGGAGGGCCGCGCCCCTGATGTCCACCTTGTAGCCGCCCTCGCGGATCGCGGGGGCCCGCTCGACCACGGTCACGTCGAAGCCGTGCCGCCTGAGCCAGTACGCCGTCGTGGTGCCGGCGATGCTCGCGCCGGAGATGAGGATGTTCGTCATGGCTCAGACAGTACATATGTCTCAGACGCTTGTCTAGGACAGATTTTCAAGACAGTTGTGCTAGCCTCTGGGCATGGGAAACAGGGAAGATCTGCTGGCGGGGGCGAAGCAGTGCCTGATCGAGAAGGGCTATTCGCGCACGACCGCGCGCGACATCGCCAACGCTTCCGGGGTGAGCCTGGCGGGCATCGGTTACCACTTCAAATCGAAGGAAGCGCTGATGAACGAGGCGCTCTTCGAGACGATGCGGGAGTGGGGAGACGAGCTCGGGGCCACCCTGGCGGCCGACGTCAAGGCGGACGCGACGCCGCTGGAGCGCTTCGAGGCGGCCTGGGACCGGGTGACGGAGTCGTTCTCCAGGCTCCGGCCGCTGTGGGTGACCCAGTTCGAGCTGCTGGGGCAGATCGACCACGTGCCCGAGGTGCGCGAGCAGCTGATGCGCTCCATCAAGGAGGCGCGGGTGGGGCTGGCGGAGCTCTTCGAGGGGCTGGAGCCGGGGAGCGATCCGGCGCGTGAGCGGCTGGTGGGGACGGTCTACCAGGCGATGCTGACGGGGTTCCTGTCACAGTGGCTGCTGGACCCGGACAGCGCGCTGTCGGGCCGCGAGGTGGTCACGGCCCTCCGCATGATCGCCTCCTGACGGCGGGCGGCGTCAGAAGGCGCTTATGGTGGCCGGGGCGCGTTCGGCGCGGCTCAGGGTGCGGATGACCGCCGTGGCCCCGTGCCGGTGGACGGCCAGCCGGGCCAGCAGTTCGACCACGGGATCGATGATCGAGGACGGCAGCTCCGGCGTGTCCAGCCCCACGCTCGCCGCCAGGTCGTCCGAGTGTACGACCAGCTCCACGAGCCGCGTGAGCAGGAAGTCGTCGAGCCGCAGCGACCACCCCGCCCACGGCAGGCCCACGACCCGGTCGTCGGGTTCGGCGGCCAGGGCGGCGCTCAGCACGTCGAGCAGCACCTGCGTCCGGTCCGCCAGCGCCCCGGGCCCGTCCGCGGCGGCGGCCTGGCCGCCGCGCCTGATGCTCACGTTGCTCTCGTGGTCGAGCCCCGCCTGCACCCACGGCGACCTCGAGTAGTGCTCCAGGAGCTCGACCGGCTCGCCGGCCACCCCGTCGGGCGCGAGGACGTCACGGACGCGGACGAGCTGGTGGGCCAGGTGCCCGGCCAGCCCCGCGACGCTGAACTCGGTCAGCGCGCTCGGCTTGTCCCAGGCCGCCGCCACGGCGGGATCGCGCAGCAGGGACACCGCCGACGTCGCGGCCACCAGATAGGACTGCCTGATTTCCCCCATTTGCCGCCCTTCCCCTGGTTTAGGTGGTAACTCGCGCCAACACTATCCCTCCGACAATCAGGGCGAGCGCCGCCATCCTGCCGACCGAGACGGGGTCGTCGTTGAGCGCGATGCCCAGGCTGATCGCGCCGACCGCGCCGATGCCCGTGAAGACGGCGTACGCGGTGCCGACAGGCAGCGTGTTCATCGCCTGGGACAGCAGCCAGACGGCGGCGGCCATCAGGACGAGGCACACGAGCGTGGGCACCGGTCGGGTGAAGTTGTGCGTCGGCTTGATGCTCTGCGACCACGCCACTTCGACGAGGCCGGCGAGGAGCAGGACGAGCCAGCTCACCGGGCCGCCTCCTTGAGCGCCGCCGCCAGGGACTCCTCGTGCCTGTCGCGCAGGTCCGCCAGGGCCGGGTCGAGCCGCGCGTTGACGAGCTCCGCGTGGATGAACGTCACGTCCTCGACCCTGAAGTGCCCCTTGAAGAAGTCGCGCAGGTAGCGCTCCTGGTGGTCGTAGGGCTCGCGGGGCGTGCCCGGCCCGTACGCGCCGCCCCGCGCGCTCGTCACCACGAACGAGCGGCCTTCGAGCGACATCTTCGGGAACGTGATCTGGTCGAGCCAGGCCTTGAGCGAGGAGGGGATCGAGTAGTTGTACATCGGCGTGCCGATCAGGATCACCTCGGCCGCCACCACCTCGTCGAGCAGCGGCTCCACGACGGCCCACGCCTGCCGCTGGGCGGGCGTCCGCACCGCCTCCCGATATCGCGAAATGTCGGTGATCTCGTGTTCGAGGAGGTGGTCGCAGAGCTCCGTCCACGCCTCGCCGATGTGCGGCACCGGCTGCGCGGCCAGGTCCCGGTAGGCGTACGGGCGATCGGGATGCGCCGCCCGCCACGTGTCGGCGTACACGGCGGACAACCTGCGCGAGAACGACGACGCCCGGCGCGCGCTCGCGTCCAGATGCAGCAACATGGTCTCTCCCTTGAAGTGGACACGCTGTCCACTTCAATATAACCGGACGCTGTGTCCACATACAATGGGACGCATGGAGAGAGCCGACGCCGCGCGGAACCGCGCGCGCATCCTGGAGGCGGCCGCGCAGCTCTTCGCGGAGCGGCTCCCGCAGGACGTGACGATGGACGACATCGCCAAGAAGGCCGGGGTGGGCCGGGGCACGCTCTACCGCCGCTACCCCGACCGGGCGTCGATCGCCGTCGCGCTCCTCGACGAGCACGAGCGGGCGTTGCAGGAGCGGCTGCTGCGCGGCGACCCGCCGCTCGGCCCGGGAGCGCCGCCCGGCGAGCGGCTCGCCGCCTTCTACGTCGCGATGGTGCGCCTGCTGGAGGACCACCGGCACCTGGTCCTCGGCTCGGAAGTGGGCCGCTCGCGCTTCGAGACGGGCGCGTACGGCTTCTGGCGGGCGCACGTCCGCGCGCTCCTGGTCGCGGCCCGCACCCCGGACCCCGACGCGCTGGTGGACGTCCTGCTCGCGCCGCTGGCTCCCGAGGTGTACGGCTACCAGCGCTCGGTGCTCGGCCTGACCCCGGAGCAGATCACGCGGGCGCTGGCCGAGCTCACGGCGACCCTCAGGTCAGGGCCTTCCTGATGGCCGACCTGACGAACGCGCGGGCCAGCCGCCCCCTCCTGAACCGGCTCAGCACCGGCCGGGGCGTGCCGTACCGGCGGGCCCGCACGTCGGCCACCACCTTCTCCGGCGCCCCCAGCTCGGCGAGCACGTCCAGGGCCTCCCGCTTGCTGATCAGCCGCCCCTCCCGCAGCGTGACCGTGGCCCTGGCGACCGTCAGCATCCCCAGGTCCACCCAGATGTCGCGCAGCCAGCGCCGCCGTCCGCGCGTCTTGACGAGCCAGAAGTCGCGTAAGTCGGCCCGTACGAACTCGGCCACCTCTTCGTCGGACACCGGTGGCAGCAGGCCGGCGGGCGGCGGGCCGTACAACTGGAGGGCCCCGTCGTGCAGTTCGCGGCGGGTGATGGCGGTGACGGGGCGGCGGAAGATCCGCTCATACGCCCATGTCACGTGCTCAGTGTCGGGGTCGGCCAGTTCCTCCCTGGCCATGTACGAGCAGTGCAGCCGAGTCGCCAGCGGCCGGTCGAGCCCCCGGTGGACGGCCTTGATGCGGCGCCACTGCTCCATCGTCACCGGCGTGCCGACGACCGCGATCAGGTCCAGGTCACTACGCCCTGGCTGGTAGTCGTCGGTCGCCAGCGAGCCGTGCGCCCATAACGCGACCAGGGGAACGGTTGGCTCGATGCCCTGGAGGAAGTCGCTCAGCAGTCGTTGAGTCGCTGCGTGCATAGTCGCCACTATGATCCATCGACCGCTGAGTGGGAAGGTCGCCTCTGATCACGAGGCGTTGAACAGCGCGCTCACCGACTCCCCGTCGTGGATGCGGCGCATCGCCTCGGCCAGCGCGGGCGCGATCGACAGCACGGTGAGCTTCTCGCTGGGCTTGGGCGGCGGCACGGTGTTGGTGCAGACGATCTCCGCGACCTCCGGCAGCGCGCTCAGCCGCTCCACCGCCCCGCTCGCGAACAGACCGTGCGTGCACGCCACCCGCACCGAACGCGCGCCGAGCTCGCGCAGCCGGTCGAGCAGCTCGATGACCGTGCTGCCCTTGGCGATCTCGTCGTCAAGGATGATCACGTCCTTGCCCGCCACCTCGCCGATCACGGAGCTGATCACCACGCGGTCGTCGCTGAAGCGCTGCTTGGCGCCCATCGCGACCCCGGTGCCGAGCAGGCGGGCGAAGTGGGCGGCCTCCTTGGCGTTGCCGAGGTCGGGGGAGACGACGACCGTGTTCGACAGGTCGTACTGGCGGAAGTGCGCGGCCAGCTCGCGCAGCGCGTGCAGGTGGTCGACGGGGACGCTGAAGAAGCCATGCACCTGCGGCGAGTGCAGCGTCATCGCCAGCACCCGGTTGGCGCCCGCGGTCACCATCAGGTCGGCGACCAGCCGCGCGCCGATCGAGATGCGCGGGGCGTCCTTCTTGTCCGACCGCGCGAAAGCATAGTGCGGCAGCACCACGGTGGTCCGCGCCGCCGACGCGCCCCTGGCCGCGTCGAGCATCAGCAGCAGCTCGACCAGATGCTCCTGTACGGGCGGCACGAGCGGCTGGATGAGGAACACGTCGCGCTCGCGGCAGTTGGCCTGGAGCTGCACCTCGAGCACGTCATTGGCGAAGCGCTCGACCCTCACCGGGTGGAGAGGCGTGTCCAGGTGGTCGCAGATCTCTTCGGCCAGCTCAGGATGGGCGCTACCGCTGAAAACCGTGATGTCTCGCACGATTTCGTAAGCATAGCCCCCTGGCCTGCACGTTCACGAGGGCGACCCCAGCAGCTCGGAGGTCAGCGCGTCGAGGTCGGGCAGGACGCGCCCCGCCAGGGCCAGCGCGTCCGGCGCGGGCGGGTAGCGCGGATGCGGCACGGCGATCACGCGCATGCCCGCCGCGTGCGCCGAGCGCAGCCCGTTGCTGGAGTCCTCCACGGCCACGCACTGCCGTGGATCGACCTCGAGCCGCCGGGCGGCCTCCAGGTATCCGTCGGGCGCCGGCTTGCCCCGCTCGACCTCCTCGGTCGAGACGGTGGCCGCGAAGCACTCCGTCAGCCCGGCCGCCGCCAGCACGACGTCGATCAGCGTACGCGGGGACGAACTGGCCAGCCCCAGCGTGACCGACTCGTGCAGCCGCCGCACCGCCTTCACCGCCCCCGGCATCAGCGGCACCTCGTCGCGGTAGCGGGCGGCCATCTGGTCGACCACCCCCCGCGCGATCTCGTCGGGCGACAGCGACACCCCGAGCGAGTGCAGGTACGCGGCCCACTCCGGGGTGCTCATGCCCATGAGCCTGGACTGCGTGTCGGGCTGCCACGTGCCGCCGTGCTCGGCGACGAAGGCCCGCCGCACCTCCTCCCACACCGGCTCGGAGTCCACCAGCACGCCATCGAGGTCGAACACACACGCTTCCACCCGACAAGCCAACCACACAGCCTTCGCCGTGTCCTTATTGCCCTAGATTCATGCTATTAGGGCGATTCATTGGGCTATTCGGGCTGATTCTCGGGCACTCGGCTTGGCATGGCAGACCTTCCATTTCACGACAAGGGCGACTTCGCGGACGCGGACCGCGGTTTCATCGGGAAGCTCAGCCCGGCAGTGATCAGGACGGCGGATGGCAGGGTCATCTGGGACAACGACTCGTACGACTTCCTCCGGGGGGAGTGCCCGGACACGGCCCATCCCAGCCTCTGGCGGCAGGGCCGGCTCTGCGCCAGGCAGGGCCTGTACGAGGTCACCGAGGGCGTCTACCAGGTACGCGGCCTGGACCTGTCGAACATGACCCTGGTCGAGGGCGAGCGCGGCGTCCTCGTGATCGACCCGCTGATCTCCATCGAGTGCGCCGCCGCCGCGCTGAGGCTGTACCGCGACCACCGCGGCGACCGCCCGGTCACCGGCGTCCTCTACACGCACTCGCACGCGGACCACTTCGGCGGCGTACGCGGCGTCACCGACGGAGACGTGCCGATCCTGGCCCCCGCCGGCTTCATGGAACATGCCGTGGCGGAGAACGTCTACGCGGGCCCCGCCATGACCCGCCGGGCCGTCTACATGTACGGCCCCGCGCTGCCCCGCTCGCCCGAGGGCCAGATCGGCTGCGGCCTCGGCATGACCACCTCGACGGGCACCGTGTCGCTCATCCCGCCCACGCTGGACGTCACGCGTACCGGACAGGAGGAGACCGTCGACGGGATCCCGCTGGTCTTCCAGCTCACACCGGGCACGGAGGCCCCCGCCGAGATGAACTTCCTCCTCCCCGACCGCCGCGCACTCTGCCTGGCCGAGAACGCCACCCACAACCAGCACAACATCCTCACCCTGCGCGGCGCGCAGGTCCGCGACGCCCGCCTCTGGGCGCGCTACCTGAACGAGGCCGTCTCGCTCTTCGCCGACCGGGCCGACGTCGCCTTCGCCTCGCACCACTGGCCCACCTGGGGCCGCGACGGCATCGTACGGCTCCTCGAGCAGCAGCGGGACATGTACGCGTACCTGCACGACCAGACCCTGCGGCTGCTCAACAAGGGCCTGACCGGGCCCGAGATCGCCGAGGTCCTGCACATGCCGCCCGGGCTGGAGGAGGTCTGGCACACGCGCGGCTACTACGGCTCGGTCAGCCACAACGTCAAGGCCATCTACCAGCGCTACCTGGGGTGGTTCGACGGGAACCCGGCGCGGCTCTGGGAGCACCCACCGAGGGAGAGCGCGGTCCGGTACGTCGAATGCCTGGGCGGCGGCTCGGCCGTGGTCGAGCTCGCCAGGCGCTACATCCGCGAGAAGGACCTGCGCTTCGCCGCCCAGCTGCTCAACCACGCCGTCTTCGCCGACGAGGGGAACAAGGAGGCGCGCGACCTGCTCGCCGAGGTCTACACCCGGCTCGGCCACGGCGCCGAGAACGCCACGTGGCGCAACTTCTACCTCATGGGCGCCCTCGAGCTGTCCGAGGGCATCGTGCCCGCCACCGTGGACGTCACCTCGCCCGACCTGCTCACCGCGCTGACCGTGGAGCAGGTCTTCGACTCGCTCGCCATCCGCGTGGACGGGCCCCGCGCCTGGAACGAGCGGGTGTCGATCGACTGGCAGCTCACCGATCTGGGGGAGCGGCACCGTACGACGCTGTCCAACGGCGCGCTCATCCATCAGCGGGAGCCGGCGGACGAGAGCGCGGACCTGACGCTCCGGCTGACGAAGGAGCAGCTCGTGGGGCTGCTGTCGGGCAAGGGCGTCGAGGGTGTGGAGCGCGAGGGGGACACGGCGGCCCTGCAGCGGCTGGTCGCCGTGCTCGACCGGCCGGTGCCCGACTTCGCCATCGTGACGGCCTGAGCCGTCACTCCGGGCACTCCGATCCGTCAGTCAGCGCCCTCGACCTCGAGTGCTCTGCAGGCCAGCACCAGCAGCGTCACCACGGCGGCCCCGGCGCCCGGCCCCACCACGAGCGGCATGGTCAGCTCGCCGGCGTGCCACGCTGCCGCCAGGATCGCCGCCGACGTCACCACCGCCACCCCGAACATCGCCGCCCACAGCGGCAGCAGGTCGAGATACGCGAAGAGCAGCGGGAACGCCAGCCAGACGAACGGCGGCGCCACCGCGGCGAGCACCAGCCATCCGGCCGTCACCAGCCCGAGCCACACGGGCCCCCGCGCCCGGACCACCGCCAGGCAGCCGGCGGCGTAGGCCAGGCCGAGCAGCACGCCGCCGACGGCCACGGCGACGCGGCCCTCGCGCAGCGAGCTCACCACGGCGATCGCGAGAAGCACGCAGGCGGTGGCGTGCACCGCCCGCCGCAGCAACCGCGACGGAACGTCCATCATTACTCACCTACAGTAACAATGGACCTGGCCGAGGTCACGCGCCGCGACGCCGCCGCATGAAGGTCGTGATCAGGAAGTACAGGATCCCGGCCAGCACGAGAGCGATGACCACGCCGATGTTGGCCGCCCCGAACGTGCTCTTCTCCAGCTCGTCGCTCATCAGGAAGCCGACCACATCGGCGATGTACGGATCGGCCGAGGTGATGAGCCCGAGCCCCACGACCGACGCCACGACCAGCGACACCAGCCCGGCCCCGTTGAGCGGGGGCGCGCCCGGCCGCAGCAGCCGCTCGTCGTACGACCGGCCGCCGGCCCGCAGCAGCCACATGTCCACCAGGAAGATCGCCACCCAGGCCGCCATCACCACACCGATGATCGCCAGGAACGCCTGGAAGGTGCCGAGGAAGCTGTCGGACACGAACAGCAGGTAGTACCCGCCGAGCACCATGAGGACGCCGTCGATCAGCACCGCGTAGTGCCGCCTGATCGGCACACCCAGCGCCAGCATCGACAGCCCGGACGAGTAGATGTCCATGATCGCCCCGGCCAGGAAGCCCCCGATGGCGGTCAGCAGGTACGGCAGCAGGAACCACGTCGGCAGCGCCCCGGCCAGCGCCCCCACCGGATCGCCCCCGGCGGCCTCGGCCAGCTTCGGATCGCCGCCCGCCAGCAGCACGCCGAACACGAGCAGCACCATGGGCGGCAGCGCGCCGCCCAGCGTCGTCCACAGCGCCACCGACCTGGGCCGGGAGTTGGCGGGCAGGTACCGGGAGTAGTCGGCGCCGCAGTTGACCCAGCCCAGCCCCAGCAGCGTCATGGCGAAGATGACCCCGCCCACCCATCCGCCGGGTCCCGCCGTGCTCTCCAGCGACCCGCCGAGTTTCGGCGCCATGAGGATCATGTAGACGACGGTCAGCACGACGAACGCGTACGTCAGGTACCGCTGCACCGCCATGATCATGGCGTGGCCGTACACGCCGACCGCGACCACCACGACGGCGGCGACGGCGAAGCAGAGGGCGGTCGCCGTCGTGGCGGGGATGCCGGGCGCGAGGCGGGCGAGGATGGCCGCGCCGCTCTGCGCGGAGAGCGTGACGAGGACGATCTCCCAGCCGACGTTTGAAATGTACGAAAAGACGGCGGGCAGCTTGTTCCCCTGGTAGCCGAACGGCGCCCGGCCCAGGGCCATCGTCGGCACGCCCGACCGTGTCCCGCCGATGGCGACCAGGCCGACCAGCAGGAACGACAGCACGTACCCGATGGTCCCGGTGATGATCGCCGGGACCACGCCCAGGCCGAGACCGACGACGTACACCCCGAACGCGACGCCGAACAGGGAGAGGTTGGAGCCCGCCCAGGGCCAGAACAGGTCCCCGGGGCGGCCGCGCCGCTCGGCTTCGGGAACGGCGTTGATGCCGTTCTGCTCAACGGTCATCGAATTCATGACCGGACGTTACCCGTCTTTTGGGGAGAAAGGAGAACTATGAGCGGAATGGGAGCGTCCGGGGTGGACACGCGCAGGCACGCGCTGGCGGTGTGCCTGGTGGCGGCGTTCATGACCGGGCTGGACGTGAGCATCGTCAACGTGGCGCTGCCGTCGATCCGGGCGAGCCTGCACGCGAGTGAGGACAGCCTGCAGTGGACGCTGTCCGGCTATGCCCTGACGTTCGGGCTGCTGCTGGTCCCGGCCGGGAGGCTGGGGGACGCCAGGAGCCGCAGGAAGCTCTTCATGTGGGGCGTGGTGCTGTTCACGCTGTCCAGCGCGGCGTGCGGCTTCGCCTGGAACACGCAGGTGCTGATCGCGGCCCGGCTGGTGCAGGGCATGGCGGCCGGAATGCTGAACCCGCAGGTCTCGGGCCTGATCCAGCAGATGTTCCGCGGGTACGAGCGAGGCCGGGCGTTCGGCGCGCTCGGCGCCACGATCGGCGTCTCCACTGCCGCGGGGCCGCTGATCGGCGGCGCCCTCGTCACCGTCTTCGGGGCCGATCACGGGTGGCGATGGGTGTTCCTGGTGAACGTGCCGATCGGGATGATCCTGCTGCCCCTGGCCTGGCGCGTACTGCCCGCTCCTGACGTCATGCCGCGGCGGGAGCGGCGGGAGAGCATGGACCCGGTCGGCGTCCTGCTCCTCGGCATCGGGGTGGCGGGCCTGCTCCTGCCCTTCATCCAGCGCCACCAATGGGAGGGGAACGCCAAATGGGTGCTCATCCCCCTCTCGTTCCTGGTACTGGCCGCTTTCGTGATGTGGGAGCGGTTCTACCGGCGTGAGTCGCTGGTCGACCTGGCGCTCTTCAGGAAGCGCTCGTACAGTCTGGGCTCGGCCATCGCCCTGTTCTACTTCTCCGGCTTCACGGGGATCTTCTTCATCTTCACCCTGTACCTGCAGAGCGGCCTGGGATACAACCCTCTGCAGGCCGGCCTCTCGATCACCCCGTTCGCCCTCGGCTCCGCCTCGGCCAGCGTGGTCGGCGGCCGGCTGGTGAACCGCCTCGGCCGCCGCCTGGTCGCCCTCGGCCTGACCACGGTGATCATCGGCGTCTCCGCGACCATGGCCGCCACCGCCCTGATCCCCGGCGGCGGCGTGGGCCTGGCCACCGCGCTTCCCCTGCTGGTGGCGGGCATGGGCAGCGGCCTGGTCATCTCTCCGAACCAGGCCATCACCCTGTCGGAGGTCCCGCCCGCGGGCGGCGGCAGCGCGGCGGGGGTCCTGCAGACGTGCCAGCGCCTGGGCTCGGCCATCGGGATCGCGGCGGTCGGCTCGACGTTCTTCGGCGCCCTGAACCAGGGCTGGCCGGTGGCGTTCCGCCACGGCCTGATGGTGGTGCTGCTCTTCATCCTCCTCGCCCTGTCGGCCGCCGCCTACGACCTGGCCCGCACCCAGGATGATGCTGGGGGACAGAGCCGATGAGGAGGAGGCGGCGCAAGCGTGCGCCTGCGCGTCTGGGGCGCCGGGAAGAACAGCCGGGTGCTCGAGGCGAACCTGCTGTCGAAGGCGATCCTGCCGTGGGGCTGCGGCTGATCAACTACCTTGATGGTCATGGATCACGGAACGGCGGAGCGGCGGTTCCCGCCCGAGCGGGTGCCCGGCCGGGGGCGTGGCTGGTACCGAGGCGACTGCCATGTGCATTCGGAGCTCTCGCACGGCGGAGAGCTGACACCGGAGCAACTCGCGGCCGGTGCCCGCGCGGCAGGGCTGGACTTCATCGCGACCACCGAGCACAACACCTCCGACGCGCACGGAGCCTGGGGCACGCTCGCCGGTGACGATCTGCTCGTGATCATCGGCCAGGAGGCCACCAGCCATACCGGGCACTGGCTGGCGCTCGGCATCCGACCTGGGCAGGTGATCGACTGGCGGTATCGCGTACGGGACGGCGTGATAGACCGGCACCTCGACCAGGTCCATCAAGCCGGTGGGATCTGCGTGGCGGCCCACCCGCACGCGCCGTACCCCTCCGGCGTGTTCATGTACCCGTACGACGGGTTCGACGCGGTGGAGGTGTGGAACGGGCTGTGGACCTCCAGCCTGCCGTGGAACGCGGACAACGAGTCGGCACTGGCCGAATGGGGGCGCAACCTGACCTGTGACATTCACGGGGGAGGGTGGCGGCCGGCGATCGGCAACAGCGACACCCATCTTGAGGGCCAGATCGGCACGCCGCACACGGTCGTGCTGGCGGAGGAGCTGAGCACCGAAGCGGTCCTCGCGGGCATCCGCGCGGGCCGGAGCTGGATCGCCGAATCGGCCACGGTCGCGCTGTCGTTCGAGGTATCGGCCGGTGATCGCAGTGCCGGCATCGGGGAGCGGCTGGAGACCTCTGGCGCGCCGGCCGTGGTGCGGGTGGACGTACGCGGCGTGCCGTCCGGCGCTGTCAGCTTTCACACCGATCGCGGCAAGGTGCACGGCGAAGCGCTGCCCGGCGATGGATCGGGATCCTTGGAGTGGCGCACCAGCGCGGAGGAGTCGGCGTTCGTACGCATCGAGGTACGCCATCCCAGTGGGGAGATGGCTGCCCTCACCAACCCGATCATCCTCAGCTGAAATCCGTGAACCGGTAGACGATCGACTCCCGTCGCCGGAACCCCGCGCGCTCATACAGCCGGTTCGCCGCCTCCCTGGACGGCCGCGACGTGAGGTCGACGGTACGAGCCCCCGACTCTCTGGCCAGCTCGAGTGCCTTGTCCGTCAGCGCCGCCGCCACGCCCTGCCCACGGGCGGCCTCGTCCACCACCACGTCCTCGACCCGCGCACGGAGCCCGGAAGGCAGCGGAAAGGTCACCAGCGTCAAGGTCCCGACGATCTGTCCTTGTACGCGCGCCACCAGCACCGTGTTCGACTCGAAGGCCAGCAGCCGGCGCACGGCCTCGCGATCGAGCGCTTCCGCGGTCGTCGACAGCTGCGGCAGCAGCCGACTGAGCGCCGCCACGACGTCGTCACTCGCCTCGCGCACGATCTCGATCTCGACGCTCATGAGCCCGACCCTATCGATCAGCCCGCGACCTCGGTCCCGCTCGCGCGGCGCGACGCACCCCGGCGGGCGGCGAGCCGCCCCGCGTACTCCTTGACGGCCAGCGACAGGGCCAGGGTCTCGGGGCCCAGCAGCAGGCCCGCGCAGAGCAGCCGGTACCAGAACGCGGCGGACAGGGGACCCTCGGCGAGCCCGTCGGCCGTCCAGCGCAGGACCTCCGCGAAGACCGGCAGCAGCAGCAGGCAGAACCAGGCGGCCACTCCGAGGAATCCCGCGAGCCACACCCAGCGGAACCAGCGTCCGACGCGCAGGTCGGTCTCGGTCGAGTCGGCCAGTTCCTCGGCTTCCTCCGGCGTCAGCCTCCCGAAGGCCCGTCGCAGCATCAGCGACTTCACGCGCCACAGGTTGCGGCAGCCCAGGGCGTTGACCAGCACCGCGTAGAGGTCGGTGCGCAGAAAGACCAGGCTCTGCCAGAGCATCTGCATGACCTTGATGAACACCCAGGCGGCCAGCAGCGACCGGACCAGGTCCGGGGCCGACCAGTGGCCGGTGTCGATCAGCAGCCGGCCGGTGAGCAGCACGGCGAGCAGCACGGAGTCCACAGCCAGCCCCGCCAGCAGCGGGCCGTACCGCCGGCGGCGGGGGAGCGTCCACAGCTGGGTGAGGTCCGTCTCGAACACGAGCATCCACATGCGGCGGTCGACGCCGAAGCGGGTCTGGATGCCGAGAGCCCGCGCGCCGAGCCAGTGGCCGCACTCGTGGCTGGCCGCCGCGAACCACACGAAGGGAAGCCAGGCCAGCGCGCTCAGCCCGGTGTCGTCGAAGGCGAAGGCGTCCTCGGCCGGGTCCGGGATCAGACCGGGCCGGAAGGCGAAGACGCCCACCGCGTAGAGCAGGCAGGCGGCGTAGAAGGTCCAGGCCACGGGGCCGAAGAAGGGGCGTACCGCCTCCGGGCGGATGCCCGTCATCCAGCGGCGGGCCTGGATGGGTGCGGTGCGGACGGGTTCCGGCGCGACGCCGTCGCCTGAATCGCCGGCGTCCTCGGCCAGGAAGCCGAGCTCCCCGAGGGTGTCGACGAACGACGGCACGTTGACCGGCTGACCGGCGAACTCCTCGGCCTCGGCCGCCGCCTCGTCGATACTCGCTCCCCGCTGGAGGGCGGCGATCACCACGCCGCCGACCGCCGGGATCGTCACGAACGTGCCGGTGGCGGGGTCGCCCACCAGCACCTCGTCATCGCCCTCGGGAACGACGCTGAGCGCCTTGAGCCTGACCGTGGCGGAGCCGGGGGTGGTCACCGGCGTTCACCCTCGCGCGGCGGTGCCAGGCGGCAGATCTGGCACTCCGGGTTCTTGGGCAGGGGCTGCCACTCCGGCACCAGCCCCTCGCGCATGTCGAGCGTGACCCGGAACCCGGCCGCGCGGGGCGGTTCGTAGCCGGTGAGGTACCGCTGCGCCTCGAAGGCGAGCAGCGAGCCGACCTGCATCGCCATCGGCCCGGTGAGCGGGTTGCTCAGCTTCATGTTCTCCACGATCCGGTACGCGATCCCCTCCGAGGTGTCCTCGGCGGGCCGGTCGGCGTAGTCGCAGGCCAGGCAGGCGGTTCGGCCCGGGTCCACGGAGAGGTACATCAGCTGGCTGCGGTTGGCGCCGCCCAGCACGTACGGGATGCCGGCCCGGACCGCGGCCTCGTTCGCCCAGAGGTTGGCGTGCGGATGACCGTCGAGACCGCCCGCGATCAGATCGACGCCCTGGACCAGGTCGGCGAGGTCTTCGGGGGCGGAGACCCAGCGGTCGACGGGGTGGACCTTGATGCCCGGGTCGTAGTCGCGCACCCACGCGGCCGCGCGCTCGGCCTTCGACAGGCCGATGTCCGCATGCCGGTAGAGGAACTGCCGGGCGAAGTTACGGGGTTCGACGCGGTCCTGGTCGACCAGCGTCATCTCGCCGACGCCGAGGCCGGCCAGGCACTGCACCAGGGAGGAGCCCCCTCCGCCGACGCCGAGCACCAGGACGTGGGCCTCGCGCAGGGGCCGGAGGAACGCGGCGCGGCGGCGGTCCAGTGAGGCGTAGGTGCCGTAGAAGCTGAGGTTCGAGAAGTGGCGTTCGTCCTCGTCCGGGTCGCCGAGGGTCCTGCCGTCGGCGTCCTCGATCAGGCCCAGGGAGTCGAGCCCGCTCAGGCCCCCGGAGACGTCCTCCTCGGAGAGGCTGAACCCGTGCCTGCCGAGGGCGACGCTCAGCTCGGCCGCGGTCTGCGGGGCCCGGCGCAGCTCGCTCAGGAGCGCGGCCACCTGGCCTTCGGGATCGCTCAGGGTGATCGCCTCGCGAGCGTCGAAGACCACCAGCAGATCCTCGCCGGTCGCCTCCCACTCGCATTCCTTCAACGCCACACGCATCGTGCCTCCAGCGCCAGTACGCACGTAGGGGGTCCCGCGGGGAGGGCACGGCGCGCAAGAGCGGAGCGCCGTGTCCCTCCCCGCGGGAGGTATCGCCAGGCGGTGTCAGCGCCTCACGTGGCGGGGTTCTGGGTGGCCTTGACGGACTCGACCTTCTTGACCTTGATCTCCATGATTGCCTCCTCGTGAGGTTGCGCGGCAGCGGGTGTGCCACTGGGAAAAGACTGCCTTTTGGGGCTGAAATAGCGCTTATTTTCTGCTGAGTCGGCGGTTAGGCTGCCAGGAAGTGATCATGCCGGGCACTCATCTGAGGCATTGTGCGGCGGGAGGCAGACGCGTGACCGTGGACGGCGTCGAGTTCCGTCTGCTGGGATCAGTAGGAGTGTGGGACACCGGACGGTGGCTGGGGCCGTCCACCGCGCAGCAGCGGACCGTCCTGGCCATGTTGCTGCTCGAAACGGGACGGCCGGTCGCGGTGGCGCGGCTGGAGACGGCGCTGTGGGGCGCCGAACCGCCTGAGTCCTCCCGCAACGCCGTGCAGGGGCACATCTCCAGGCTCCGCCGGCTGCTGACGCCGTTCCCCGAGGTGACGCTGGTGACCTCGGGGCGCGGCTACTGCCTGACCGTGGGGCGTGACCGCATCGACCTGCACCGCTTCCGTGAACTGGTGCGTGAGGCCGGCGGCGAGACGGAGCCGGAGCGCGCCGCCGGCCTGCTGCGTGTGGGGCTGGCGCTGTGGCAGGGCGCGCCCCTGGCGGACGTCGCGGGCCGGTGGCTGCCGGACGTCGTCGTACCGGGCCTCGAGGAGGAGCGGCTGGCCGCACTGGAGCGGCGGGCCGTGCTCGACCTGCGGCGGGAGCGGCATCAGGAGGTGGCTGCGGAGCTCGCTGCCCTGGTCGGTGAGAACCCGCTGCGGGAGCGGCTGGTGTCCCTGCTGATGACGGCGCTGCTGCGCTGCGACCGCCGGATCGAGGCGCTGGCCGTCTTCCGCCGTGTCAGGCGCCGTTTCGCCGAGGATCTGGGCATCGAGCCCGGCGAGGAACTGCAACGGCTGCACCAGGCGATCCTCGCCGGCCGTGATGAGGCGGCCGAGGCCGTGACCGCGGCAACCGGGGCGCCTGGGGTCGGGGCACCCGGAGTCGGGGTGCCCGGGGGTGAGGCGCCCGGGGGTGAGGCGCCCGGGGGTGAGGTCGCTGAGGGCGGGGCGACCCACGCCGTGAACGGCACGACCGCCCTCGCTGTGACCGTTACGGCCGCCCTCGCCGTCCCGCGGCACCTCCCCCCGGACACCGAGCTGTTCACCGCCCGCGAGGACGAGCTGGCCGCCCTGGACCGGCTGACGCACCCGGCCGCTGACTCCTCGCCTGCGGCGCACGTGATGGCGCCCTGCGTCATCACCGGCACCGGCGGCGTCGGCAAGACCACCTTGGCCGTGCACTGGGCCCACCGGGTACGCGACCGTTTCCCCGACGGTCAGCTCTACGTGAACCTCCAGGGGTTCGGCCCCGCCCACACCGCCCGGCCGCCGGCCGAGGCGGTGCGGCTGTTCCTGGACGCCTTGCAGGTGCCGTCGCAGCTGATCCCCACGACGCTGGAGGCGCAGGTCGGGCTCTACCGCAGCCTGCTGGCGGAGCGGCGCGTGCTGATCCTGCTCGACAACGCCCTCGACTCCGACCAGGTCCGGCCGCTGCTGCCCAACGCGCCCGGCTGTCTGGCGCTGATCACCAGCCGCGCCGAACTGACCGGCCTGGTCGCGGCGGAGGGCGTCCGCACGCTGTCCCTGGGGCTCTTCTCTCCCGCGCACTCCCGTGCGCTCCTGACGCGCCGGCTGGGCGTGGACAAGGTGGGCGCCGAGCCGCGAGCGGTCGACGACATCGTCTCCCGGTGTGCCGGGCTCCCGCTGGCCCTGGCCATCGTGGCCGCCCGCGCCCATGCCCGCCCGGCGTTCCCGCTCGGCACGCTCATCTCGGGCCTCGACGAGGGCGTCGGTGGCGTCGACGGCGCTGACGACGGCGCTGACGACGGCGCTGACGGCCTCGACGGCCTCGACGTCTTCGACGGTGGGGACGCGGCGACGAACATGCGTACGGTGTTCTCCTGGTCCTACCGCGCCCTCAGCCCGGACGCCGCACGGCTGTTCCGGCTGCGCGGCCTGTTACCGGCGCCTGAGATCTCCACCGCCGCGGCCGCCAGCCTGGCCGGCATCCCCGTACGGCATGCCCACCGCCTGCTGACCGAGCTGACGCGGGCCAACCTGGCGGCGGAGCGCTCTCCCGGGCGTTACGGCTGGCACGACCTGCTCCGCACGTACGCCGAGGAGCTGACCCGCCTCCACGACTCGGAGGCCGAGCGCCGTGAGGCGCTGCACCGGCTGCTCGACCACTACCTGCACAGCGCCCGCCTCGGCGACCGGCTGCTGGACCTGTACCACCGCGTGCCGCTGACGCTGGCGCCGCCGCGGCCCGGCGTGGTCCTGGCCCGCATCACCGACCGTGCGCAGAGCCTGGCGTGGTTCGGCCGCGAGCACCGGACGCTGCCGGCGGCGATCCGGCATGCCGCGGACTCGGGGTTCGACACGCATGCCTGGCAGCTGGCGGGCGCCTGCTGGGGCTTCCTGTCCCAGGAGGGGCGCTCCGACGACCAGGCAGCCATGCACCACATCGCGCTGGAGGCGGCCGTACGGCTGAACGACCGGGCCGCGGAGGCCCACGCCCGCGTCGGGCTCGCCCAGGCCCTCATCCGGCTCGGCCAGGACGGCGAGAGCGAGTCCCACCTGCGGGAGGCGCTCGGCCTGTTCGGCGGGCTGAACGACCACATCGGACAGGGACTCTGCCTCATCTATCTCAGCGTGCTGCATGACCGCCACGGCCTGTACGCGGAGGGGCTGGACCTGAGCGAGCAGGCGCTCCGGCTGTACCGGGAGGCCGGCGACCGGGCGGGCGAAGGCCGGGTGCTGAACAACATCGGCTGGTTCCACGCGCAGCTCGGGGCGTACGAGGAGGCGCTGCGCCGCTGCGAGGAGGCGCTGGCCATCCATCGCGAACTCGGCGACATGCCCGGCGAGTCGGCCACGCTCGACAGCATGGGCCACATCCATCACCTGCTCGGTCAGTACGAGGAGGCGATCGCCTACTACCGCCAGTCACTGGCCTGGCGCCGTGGCGGCAAACGCGCGCTCGGGGCCCGGACCCTGCGGCGGCTGGGCGAGGCCCAACTGGCGGCGGGCCGGCTCCGCGAGGGCGGCGACACCCTGCGGCGCGCCCTGGACCTCACCGCCGAACTGGCCCCCGGCGACGCGGACGCCCTCCGCGCGCGGATCGACGGCCTCAGCGACTTGTCGCCCGAAACGCCGGAAACCGATGGAGCCGGCTGACGCCTGCGATCACTGTCCGCCGGTGTGACGCTCGACGAGACAGCCAGTCGCCGGGTGCGGGGAGTCCGGTCCGGTGACACAGCCGCATTCCTCGGCATCCCGTACGGGTCGGGTGATATCAGCGAGGTGCGACTCGCTGCAGGGACGATCAGGTGTCGTATTCGCCGTCCCAGGGCGCGTAGAACCCGAGGTTGTCGGGATACAGCTCGGCGCATTCCGCACCTCCATGATCTTCCAGGATCAGGCCGAACACCACGCCGTCGAACTCCAACCGAAAGGGACGGATGGCGATATCGCCGAACTCGAGGCCGGGCAGCTCCGCGAGCCATTCACTCAGACGCCGATCGCCGGCGTCCACCGACTCCCTGTGTCTGTCATCGGCGCCGGTGCATTCGATGCGCGAGTCAAGGTAGTGCCCGTCCGAGTTGAAGCGGTGAAGGATGGCGTACCACCTTTTGTGGGCCTGCCAGTCCTCTGTCATCGAGTAGCCCTCTCGAAAGGCTGCCACGACCCCGCCGAGGAACTGGCCGTCGCGCCACTGGCCGATGTGGGCGGTGCGATAGTCGGGCTCATATGAAATCGGGATGATCTCGGGATACGTCACGAGCCGCACCATAGCCGCAGGTTGCTTGGATCCATATCGCAGGTAACACTGCGGCGTGCACTCCGATGAGCAGACCCGGCAGTTCGCCCACGAGTTGGCGGGCCGCATCCACGTGGCGCTGCGCGACGGCGACCTCGACGCCGACCCCGTCATCGCGCTGGCCTGCTTGCTGGAGGAGGCGGGCGTGAGCACTCCTGCCACGCGGGAACTCCTCGAACGCCCCACCGCCGATCTGACAGCGGCCGACATCGCCCGGCTGGGCAGGAGGCTGCTCCGCGACATCGACTTCCAGCCGACCTTCGCCCTCGAACCGGGCCTGTGGGCGGCCTTGGAGCAGGCGCTGAGTGTCGTCGAACGCGACGTTCGCGGCGCGGGAATCACCGGAACCCTCAAGCTGATCGTTCCCGACTGGGACGACAGCGGTTCTGCCCGGGTGGAGTTCCAGGGTGGTCACCACGGCAACGGCATCTGGCCCGCCGAGGGAAGCGATGCTCAGGGGGCGCTCGTGAGCGTCGCCGACGCCGCCCAGGAAGCGATCGTGGAGATCCTCTGGAAGGTCTGGCCCGTCTGCCCCGCCCATGATCGAGGCTTGCGCCCCGAAATGGAGAACAAGACCGCTGTCTGGCGATGCACGGGCGACGGAACGCACACGGTGGCGCGGATCGGTGAACTGTTTCCCGAACGGCGATAGATCAGAATTAAGCCATGTCCCGCGAACGTCTGCGAGCCACCTTCGACACTGTGGCCTCCCAATACCAAATGGCGCGCCCCGGCTACCCCGCCGATCTGTACTCCGAGCTGCTCGCGATGACAGGGATCGAACCGCCCGCACACCTTCTCGAAGTCGGATGCGGTCCGGGGAAAGCCACGCTCCCTCTGGCACGGGCGGGTTTCCGGATCACGGCCGTCGAGCTCGGCGACGCCCTGGCCGAGGAGGCGCGGCGCGGGCTGCGCGATTTCCCCGGCGTCTCGGTGGCCACCTCCTCGTTCGAGGAATGGACACCTCCCGCCGGTGCCCACTTCGACCTCATCTACGCGGCCACTGCCTGGAAATGGGTCGATCCCCAGGTGAAGTACGAGAAGGCGGCTGCGCTCCTGCCCCCAGGCGGCCATCTGGCCGTATGGGACGCCGACCACGCTTTTCCCCCGGACTTCGACCCGTTCTTCACGGAAATCCAACCGGTGTACGACGAGATGGGGGAGGGCGACGGCGGCTCCTGGCCACCGCCGCGTCCCGAGGACCAGCCCGATACCACCGCCACGGAATTCGAGGCCTCCGGGCACTTCGCGGTCATCGGGACACGGCGTTTCGTATGGGGCCGTCGCTACACCACAGAGGAGTACATCGCCCTGCTGGAGACATTCTCCGGCCACATTGCCATGGAGGCGGCCAAGAAGGAGCACCTCTACCACGAGATACGCCGCCTGCTCGCCGCACGCCCAGAGGGATCACTCACCCGGCACTGGCTGGCCGTCCTCACGGTCGGCCGACGCCGGTAACCCGCGTAAGGCCTATTTCGGCTTGGTCCGAAATAGGCCTTACGATCCGGGGGCAGCGAGCCTGTGCAGCCGCTCGTTGACCTTGTAGTAGAGGTTCCCGAAGCCGTCGGCCGTCAGCCCTTCCATCCCCGGAACGGTCAGCAGCACGGTCAGCGCTCTGCTCGATTTTTCGATCTTGAAGATCTGGTCGCCGCTCGTGCCGTACACATGGTCCGGATCCTGGGCCACGGTCAGCAGCACCCCGTCACGCCAGGCCATGCTGGGCTTGGCGGCGTAGTCAGGGTCAGGGAACAGCCGTTTCGCCGTGATCGCCTCGGGCCGCGCCGGGTCGAGCGTGAACAGCGATCCTCCCGCCAGTCCCCAGAGCTCGCCGTCCACCTCGGCAAGGGCCGTGACGGCCTTGGGCGCTGTGAGCGGGAGCTGGTACGTGCGCACGCCGCCATCGGCAGGATCGTACGAGAACAGCATGGCCGACGCCCCCGGCGCGTAGACGGGGTCGACGCCCAGCGCACCGCGTGTGGACGTGCCGCCGAACAGCCTGCCTCCGGCGTAGGCCAGCGAGACGACGGACTGGTTCGACGCCACGCAGACGGTCCGCCCGGCCGTGCCCTCCTTCCATATGGTCAGTGCGCCGCTGCGCTTGCCGTACTTCGGGACCGTGCCCATGTAGACGGTCCCGTCCGGCGCGCCCGCCAGCGCGTACGGCCGGTCCTGAGGCGGTGGGCCCTTGCCCGGCTCGCAGTCGTCGGCCTTGTCGCCCGCCGCGCCGCCGGTGTACCTGAGCGTGGGCGGCCACGAACGGGCGGGATCGTAGCTGTAGAGCTTGGCCGACGGGTAAGCGCCGATGTAGAGCAGCCCGTTGTGTGCCAGCAGGCTGTCGGTCTGGCTGAGCCCGTTGAGTGTCGGCGTGTCCGGCCGGTTGTCGTCACCGTCGCCCCGTAGCGGGTCGTAGACGCCGGTGCCGCCGGTCAGGTAGCCGCCGGTGTAGACCTTGCCGTCGGGTCCCGCGCCGAGAGCATTGATCGCGGCAGGCAGTACGGGAGTGCCGGAGACGACTCGGGTGCTCCAGCGGCCGCTCGCGGGGTCGTACTTGAAGATCCTCGTGCCGTCCGCGGCCGTGCCGAGGCCGACCAGCGTGCCGTCGACCCAGGTGTATCCGGTGACGTCGAGTCCGGGGCGGACGTCGGTCGCCTGCACGGCTCGGGTGTCCACGTCGTACGAGTGCAGCAGACCTTCCCGGACGAACCAGACCTTGCCCTCGCGGGCCGGCGACTGGTGCAGGTCCACATCGGTGATCGTGGCATCGGTTACGGCGGCGTACGAGCCGTCGGTCTGGCGGACGACGCGCAGGACGAGGAGGGTGCGGTCGATCCAGGCGAACAACCTGCCCCCTGTCCAGGTGAGCCCGCCGACCATGGAGTTATGGGCGTAGGCGTCGGGAAGGAGCCTGTCCACCCGCCCGGTGACGTTGTCGAACCTGATCAGGCCGGCATTGGTGCCGGTGCCCAGGTATGTGGCGTTGGCGGCCGGGTCGTGGGCGAGGCTGCGTACGTACTGGGCGCCCTCCACGACGGGCACGCTCCCGATCGTGGTGAAGGCGCCGTTGTCGTACTTGAAGTAACGGCCGTCGTTGTACGTGCCCCCGTACACCTTGCCGTCCGCTCCCGGCTCCAGATCCCAGATGAACGAGTAACCGCCCTCCGCCCGCCCGAGGTCGGTGACCGTGGACTGGCCGGGGACGTACCGGTAGAGCTTGGAGTTGGGATAGGTGCCGAGGTAGATGCTGCCGTCGGTGGCCGTGGCCGCCGCCCAGCCGCCGACGGTCGGAGTGGCCGCGGTGTCCGGAATGGTGATCTTCCGGGTCACCTGCTCGGTGGCCACGTCGATCACGGCGAGCTGTGGGTTGGTGTCGGCGGTGCCGGTGTAGAGGGCGTACGCGCTGCCGCCCGCGAACGTGGTGGCGTTCGGCACGCTGCTCTCGATCTGCACGCCCAGATCGGTCACGTCCCGGGTGATCAGCACCTCGTCCCAGTAGGCGGTGCCCACGTCGGTCACGCCCGAGTAGATGAGGGCCGATACGGTGGCCGTGCCGGTGGGCGCGACGCCCGAGGCCGTGACGCGGTTCCACTGCCTGCCTGTCGCCGAGGCGTTCGCACCGGCAGCGAGCAGGCGGCCCGAGGCGTCCCTGAAGCGCAGGTACAGATACGCGGTGCCGCTGTCGGCCCAGACCTCGCCGTACAGCGTGTAGCGGATCCCCGCCGTGGCGGGCAGGCCCGGCATGCTCTCCCGGCCGTAGGCGGCAGCCGGGTCGGCGTCGGTGATGCGCGCGGTGGTACGCCCGTCCCAGACCGCGGCGTCGACCCCGCCCGGGCTGTGCGAGCCGCTCCAGCCGGTCAGCCCGCCGTCGAAGCCTCCGTTGACGATCCGCAGGTCGGCTGCGGACGCTGGCGCGAACGGCAGCGCGAGCGATGTCGCGAGGAGCGCAGCCGCCACCGCTCCGCGCAGGGCGCGTCTCAAGCGCCTCCGCCTTTCCGGCGTACGGACAGGTGTTGAGCGTGCTGCTGCACAGCGTCACCTCCACGTGTGGTTCGCGCGTTCGCGATTACGGTCATGACCGTAACTTTGCGATGGGGATCCGTCAACGCCGTGGTTCCCGTCAGCGACGACATTCCATGGGGCGCGTACGAACGGGCCCAGATGCGACCATGGCCCCCTTGGCGGTGACCGTGCCGGCAGGCTCATCCGATGGCGTGCGTACAGGGAGGCCGCTGTGCGTCAGCCCCGGACAGGGCGCCACGCCTGGGCCGGACACCGGATCCGGCCGCTCATTGAGCTGGGCGGCCGTGAGTTACCTGGAGTGACGAAGCCCCACGGATCCCTTTCGCCCGGGTCCGGGCCACGGCTTCCGCGACCGCATTGCGGTTGCCGTCGGACCAGCCGACGTGCTGGATGAGCGACGCCCTCGAAAACCTTTAGAGGATTGTCGTCGGGCATGCCACCATGACTCGGATGCTACTTCTCTTCGCGTGGCGGGCCCCGGCAGCCGAGCGTTCGGAGCGTTCGGCGTGGAGGCTCTGCCCTGTCTGCGGCCTTGAATCAGCAGATCGGAGGTGCGGGGCGTAATGACCTGTCACCTCGTCGCGCTCTGCTTCGATGCGAACGACCCCCTCGGTCTCGCGCGCTTCTGGGCCGGCGTCCTGGGCTGGAAGATGGCCGACGACCCCCAGGACGGCATCACGCTCCTGCCGAGCGATGACACCGGGTTCCGGATCCGATTCCTTCCGACTCAGGAGCAGAAGGTCGGCCCGAACCAGATGCACTTCGATCTGACGAGCACGTCCCTCGAGGACCAGCAGCAGACGGTGGCGAGATCGCTCGAGCTCGGCGCCCGGCACATCGACGTCGGTCAACGCCCAGAAGAGGGTCATGTGGTGCTCGCCGACCCCGAAGGCAACGAGTTCTGCGTCATCGAGCCGGACAACAAATTCCTCGCCGACTGCGGATTCATAGGAGCGCTTGCGTCCGACGGTTCGCAGGAGGTCGGCTACTTCTGGAGCGAAGCGCTGGGCTGGCCGTTGGTCTGGGACCAGGACCAGGAGACCGCGATTCGCTCACCGCACGGCGGCCCGAAGATCACCTGGGGCGGCCCGCCGCTGATGCCGAAGACCGGGAAGTACCGGCTCCATTTCGACCTCGCGCCACCCGCCGACGGTGATCAGCAAGCGGAGGTCGATCGTCTCATCTCATTGGGGGCAACGCGCATCGACATCGGTCAGGGCGAGGTCAGCTGGGTGGTCATGGCCGATCCCGATGGCCATGAGTTCTGCGTTCTGACCCCGCGATAGCGCGTACATATCCCGGGATAGCCCGGAAGCGCATTGTTGCCGTGGTCTCCATGCGCTGCACCTGAACACCCACGGGGCGAGGGGTCCGGTCGGGGTCGGACTGCGGGGTTTGGAGGTGCACGCCGACCTGTGGGCCCTCGACGTTCGCTCCTGAACCAGGCTGACACGTCACCAATCGCGGGTCGCGATCAGCTCTTCTACGTCCGCGTCCGCGAACCCGTAGGCCGACGCCACAAACCAGAAATCCTCGGCGATCACCTCGCGGGCCACGGTCTCGATCTCGCTGTCGGCCTCCTCGAATTCGGCCTCCAGCTCGTTGAACTCCTCCGTCGCCGCATGGGTGAGGGCGTACAGTCCCGCGAGATCCGAGGGCCGCTCGGCCTCGATGCGTTCGCACAGGCGCAGCAGGATATCTCTGCCCTTGTCGACGACGTGGTCGGGGTAGTAGCCATCCTGGTACATGCTTTTGAGGAAGGTGTGGCCGACTATCTGCTAATTGGTGGGCGGCACCCTGATCTCCTGTTCTCGCCGTGATCCGGTGCGCCGATACTGCACCACGCCACCGACAACGAGGGCTTGCTCATCGGTCCGGCGGGCGGCGGCGGAGTGGAGTGCGCGGGCCGACATGATCACGGAGGATGTCGTACGCCTCCCGCCACAGGTCGTCTCAGTCCTGCAGGATCATGCGTTCCCCTTCATCAACAGGCTCCTCAAATCCAGCCAGGTACCTGTTGAGAAGATTCTCGGACACAGTCACAGAGTTGGCCCCGTGCAGCTCGTTGCGTACGGCCAGCCGCTGGCGCAGCGTCTCTGGGCTTGCCTTGAGATAGATCAGCTCCCACCGACACCCATGACTCTCGATCAGGGCCTTGTAATGGTCACGAGTCGTCCGGCGCCAGAAGCTGTAGTCCAAGACCACCGGTTGGCCGGCTTCCATCAGATCTACGAGCCGCTTCCTCAGGGTTTCCTCGGCTGCGGCCTTGTGGTCCTCGTACTCTGCCGGATCGAACTCGGCGGCATCACGCCCGAACCGTGTCCAGATCTCCTCATCGATCGACAGCCTGACATAGCCGCGTCGTTCCAACGCCTGTGCATAGGTCGACTTGCCTGACCCCGCGATTCCGCACATCATCACGACGGACCGCGTCGACGCGTCTTGCGAACCATCCGAGAGCCGGTCGTCTCCAGCCCTGTCATCAATATCGTTCACGTCCGGGACCTTATCGCCACGCCTGCGATCAAACCGTGCAGGCTGGCACATCGCGATGGAGTGAGACCGGGCCGGCGCCTACGCTCTCGGCTCGCGGCCGCTGTCATGCTCCTGCCGGTCGCTTCATTGACAGCTGCCTTAACGGAGCGTTCCCGCAAGGATGCACATTTGACACTCCGTCCTCGCGTTTCTCCTCGGCAGGGAATCCAAGAAAGCGCAGGCTCTTATGAACTCCGGTGCACCCGGCGACATCTAAAGGCATAGAGCAAGAGAGTCGGAGCGTCTCGCCCAGGCCACGGGGAGTGGATAGTCCGCTTGCGAGAAATGGCGGCACCGGAGCGCGATGTCCATACGGCGGCTCGCGCGAGCGCTCGCAAATACCTGGGAATACGGGAGGGCATCATGAGAACGACGTTCGGCGGAACGGTCCTGGTGACCGGCGCGCTCGCCCTGGCGAGCGTGAGCGGCGGTCTGCCGGCACAGGCCGACTCGGCGGCGGCCGTTCGGGCCACGGCTGCGCCGGTGAGCACCGGCGCCTCGGCGGCCCAGGTCACCAGGTGCGATCAGAACAACGACGCCAAGAAGTACGCTCTTCCCCACAAGAGCGACATCGTCGTCAAGATCGACCACTGCATCACCAAGAGGAAGTCCGGCAGCGGCTACA
>NZ_JBFANV010000073.1:0-55360 GCF_040674955.1 Nonomuraea sp. NPDC049695
TATCCGGTCTCGCCCAGCACGGTCTCGGCGGCGGGATGAACGGGGATGATCCGCTTCCCTGTTCGGGGCCCCGTTGACGCGCCACCAAGCGCTTGCTACAAACCCGAGCATGGCCCTCTCCCCGCTGGACGACTACCCCGTTCACCAGACCGCCCAGGTCATGCGGCACGTCGCCGCCTCCGATCGCAACTTCTACGACCGCTACTACTTCAACTGCCACCCCGGCACCGACGAGCTCATGCTGATCGTCGGCCTCGGCCAGTACCCCAACCTGGGCGTCACCGACGCCTTCGCCTGCGTACGCCACAGGGACCTGCACCGCGTCGTACGGGCCTCCCGCGAGCTGGGCCCCGACCGGATGAACACCGTTATAGGCCCGTTCCGCGTCGAGGTGCTCGAAGGGCTCAAGCGCCTCAGGGTGGTCCTGGAGCCGAACGAGCACGGCCTGGCCTTCGACCTCCTCTGGGAGGGCACGATCCCGGCGACCCTGGAGCCGCGGCACTTCCTGCGGTGGCAGGAGCGGGTCATGTTCGACTCGGTACGGCTGGCGCAGACAGGGCTCTGGTCCGGAAATATCAGGATCGGCGAGGAGGACATACCGGTCACGCCCGACCGCTGGCAGGGCACCAGGGACCGGTCCTGGGGCATCAGGCCGGTCGGCGAGCCCGAGCCGCCCGGCATCCAGGCCAAGAACCCGGGCACGTTCTACTGGCTCTACGCGCCCATGCGGTTCGACGACCACGCCATCCTCTGCATCATCCAGGAGGACGAGCGCGGCCGCAGGGTGCTGGAGGAGGCCGTACGCGTCTGGTCCGACGGACGCGAGGAGGAGTACCTCGGCAGGCCGGAGTACCGCCCGGTCTATGCCCCCGGCACCCGCGACGTCGTCGAGGCCACGATCACCTTCTCCCCGCCCGGCGGCAAGCCGTTCGACGTGCGCTGCACTCCCCTCCTGCCGGTGCACCTCATGGTCGGCACCGGCTACGGGCTCGAGCCCGACTGGAAGCACGGGATGTACCAGGGCGAGGGGCCCGTCGTGCAGGGCGTGACGTACCGGCTGCCCGACGACGCCGCCAGGATGTGGGGCATGGTGGACGCCGTCGGGCGCTTCGAGTACGACGGGCTCGTCGGCCACGGGCTCTACGAGTACTGGGCGCTGGGGCCGCACCCGTCCTTTACGGAGTGATCTGGTCGGCCTTCTCGCAGATGATCCTCACCTTCATGGCGTCCTTGGGCGCGCCGGCCGGCGGCTGCACGTGTACAGGTCCCCAGTCCCCGGGCTCCGCCGGCTGCGCAGGGACGGCCTCCACGCTCTCGGGGAGCTCCCCATCCGGGAGCCGCTCGACCTTCACGCCGTCCGGGAGCTTCTCGACCTTGACCGCGCCCGGCGGGAGCGCCTCGGCCTTGACCGCGTCCCGCGGGAGCGCCTCGGCCTTGGCCACGTCCGGCGGAAGGGTCTCGCCCTCGGGAAGGCGCTTGGTCCTCGCCCAGCCGCCGGGCTCGCCGTCACGCGTGATCGCCTTGCTGCCGATCTCGGGCAGGGTGATGGTCTTGCCGTCGGCGGTCTTGCAGGTCACCTTGGCGCCGGGAGCGGCCGGGCTCTCGTCGGCCATGGCGGAGCCGGCCAGGCCGGTGACGGCGAGTACGGCGACCGCGCCGAGCACCGCGAGACGTCGCTTGAACATGGATTCTCCTCACTGGGATCGGTCGAACGCCTCGAGACTGGCGCGGCGTACCTTAAACGATCCTGAAGAGGGCCTAAATGATCTTCAGGTTGGCTTTAGGTGGCCTGAGGCACCCTGATCGGTGTGCGAGTGCTACTGGTGGAGGACGAGGAGCGGCTGGCCGACCTGGTGAAGGGCGGTCTGGCGGGCGAGGGCTTCGCGGTGGACGTGGCCCACGACGGGCGCGACGGCCTGTGGATGGCCACCGAGAACACGTACGACGTGATCGTCCTGGACGTGATGCTGCCCAGGATGAACGGGTACGCGCTCTGCTCCAGGCTGCGCGAGGCGGGCGACTGGACGCCGATCATGATGCTCACGGCCAAGGACGGCATCTACGACGAGGCCGAGGCGCTCGACAACGGGGCCGACGACTATCTGGCCAAGCCGTTCTCGTACGTGGTGCTGCTGGCCAGGTTACGGGCGCTGGTGCGGCGGGGCGGACGGGAGCGGCCCGTCTCGATCACCGTGGGCGACCTGGTCGTCGACCCCGCCGCGCTGAAGTGCCGCAGGGGCGAGGCGGAGATCGCGCTGACGCCGAAGGAGTTCGCGGTGCTGCACGCGCTCGCGCGCCGGGCCGGCGAGGTGGTCTCCAAGAGCGAACTGCTGGCCCAGGCCTGGGACTTCTCCTACGACGGCGACCCGAACATCGTCGAGGTCTACATCAGCGCCCTCCGTCGTAAGATCGACGTGCCCTTCGCCAGGACGACGCTCATGACGGTCCGCGGGGCCGGCTACCGGTTGGAGGCGGCGTGAAGCTGGTGGCCGTGCTCTCCTCGGTGCGCCTGAAGGCGACCGTCGCCGCCACCCTCGTGGTCGCCCTCGCCCTGGGCCTGGCGGCCCTGTCGCTGGTGGCCGTCCTGCGCAGCACGCTGCAGCGCAACGCCGACGCCGAGGCGGCCAAGAAGGCCGTGGCCGCGGTGCCGTACGCGGAGGCCATGGAGATCGTACGCGCCGACAAGGCACCCACCACCGCGGGAGAGCCCCCGCCGATCCAGATCGCGAGCAAGGGTGGCGTGATCCGGCTGAGCGACGGCACGACGGCCAAGTTCGCCGACCCCGACGTGCTGCTGACCGACGACAAGGCGGCCTCGACCGCCGAGTGGGCGGAGCCGCGGAAGTACGCCGTCGCCGGACTCAAGGTGAGCACCGCGGCCGGTCCCGCCACGGTCTGGTCGCGGGTCTCCCTGGACGGCGCCGAGGAGGCGCTGCGGACGCTGTACGGCGCGCTGCTGCCCGGCGTGCCCGCCGTGCTGCTCGTGGTGGCCGGGATGACGTGGATCTCAGTGGGCCGCGCGCTCGCCCCCGTGGCCGCCATCAGGGCCAAGGTGGCCGACATCACCGCCCGCGACCTGCACCAGCGCGTGCCCGTGCCCGGCTCGAAGGACGAGATCGCCGCGCTGGCCACGACCGTGAACGGCACCCTCGACCGCCTGGAGACGGCGGTGGAGACGCACAAGCGCTTCGTCGCGGACGCGGCGCACGAGCTGCGCAGCCCCATCGCCACCCTGCGCGCCCGCCTGGAGCTGGCCGCGCCCAGTGAGCTCACCCGGGAGGCGCTGGCCGACGTCGAACGCCTGCAGTCCCTGGCCGCCGACCTGCTCATCCTGGCCAAGCTGGACGCCGGCGAGCCGCTGCGCACGGCCGAGCTGGACCTGGGCCAGGTGGCCGCCGAGGAGTCCCTCCGGGCCCGGCGCCGCCCCGACGTGCGGGTGGAGCTGGACATCGAGCCGGACGTCGTGATGAACGGCTCGCGTGCCCACCTCGACCGCCTGGTGACGAACCTGGCCGACAACGCGGTACGGCACGCCGCCTCCACCGTCCGGGTCCGCGTACGTGCGGTGGAGGGACAGGCCGTGCTGGAGGTGCAGGACGACGGGCCCGGGATCCCGCCGGAGCAGCGGGAGGCGGTGTTCGCCCGCTTCACCAGGCTCGACGAGGCGCGGGCCAGGGACGCCGGCGGTGCCGGGCTCGGGCTGCCGATCGCGCGGGACATCGCCCTGCTGCACGAGGGCACGCTGGAGTACGCAGATTCCGGATTCGTCGCGAAATTTCCCCTGAAAACCGCATGAACCAGCTGATAATCCGGAGACGTGTGGATGGTTGAAGGAGCAACCATGCTCACACGCCGCAGCGCCATCTGCACCCACCAGGGCTGCGCGGTGGCGAGCGTCAGCAAGGGGACGATCAGGCTCGCTTGATCCGCAGGGCGTAGGTCGTGCTGCGCTTGGCGATCTCGAAGCCCGCGCGGGAGTACACCCGGACGGCTCCCGTGGGATTGTGAGCGTCGACGCCGAGCCCGGTGCTCTCGTACCCCTGATCCCTGAACGTGGCAAGGGCGTGCCCGATCAGCGCGCTCGCCACGCCCTTGCCGCGCCACTCCCTCAATGTGGCGATGATCTGGATCCACGCCTGGCGCTCGCCGCGCCGCGCGGCCCGCGCCTCGAAGAAGTGGGTGATCAGCACGCCCACCGCGCGACCGTCGGCCAGCGCCACGAACGACGACTCGGGGCGGAAGTTCCTGGAGCCGCTGATGAGAGCGCGCCAGCTCTCGGGGGTGTGCTGCACGCTGCCCCAATGGTCGCGGAACGCCTCGTTGCGCACGTGGCGGGCGCCGTCGTCCAGCTCGGGCGACCAGGTGGCGATGGACACGCCGTCCGGCGACCCGGGCGCGGGCAGGTCGCCCGCCAGGCTCCGTTCCATGCGGGCGAACGTGCGCACGGGGGCGAACCCGGCCTGCTCCACCAGCGCGGTGAGACCTGGCTGACCGTCGTAGACGTCGAGCTGGAGCTCCAGAGGGACGCCGGGGTAAGCCTTCTCGCTCACCTCCGGCGCCGTCTGGACGCACCAGTCGATGACGCGCCTGCCGAGCCCTTGCCTGCGGTAGGACGGGTGCACGCCGCCCGTGATGTGCATCAGGTGAACGCCGTCGGCGGACTGCCTGACCGGGAGAGAGCCGAAGGCCGCGATCCGATCGCCGTCCCTGGCCGCGAGCGTGCCCTCGGCCAGGTCGATCAGCTCGCTGGAGAGGTGCTCCGCGACGTCGTCGACGCCGTACAGCATGCCCATCCTGTCTTCGGCCTCCATGGCGGCCCAGAGCTCGGCCAGGGGCCGGGCGTCCTCCCGGGTCAGGGGTCCCCATTCCATGGTCGGCAGCTTAGGCGAGCCTGGTGGCGCACCCCAACTGCTGTCCGATGTGGGCCAGACCCTCGGCGAACCCCCGGCGCGTGCGCTCGCGGAACCCGATGAAGAGCCGGTTGCCCAGGGCGACGGCCCAGTGGTTGCCCGCCACGTCGTAGACGCGGTGGACCAGGCGCGTGCCCTCGGGGTCGGGGGTGACCGACCATTCTCCGCGGTACCACCAGCCGCCCTGGTAGGCCAGGCTGTGCTCGCCCTGCTCCGTGCTCGGGACGCGCTGGACGAGCACCGGCCACACTTCCTCGACCGGGGCGGCGATCACTCCGGCGACCTCGGTGATGAGCCGCCTGCTCATGGCTTGCGCACCCGGGTGTTGTGGAAGGAGGCGAAACGCCAACCCTCAGGGGTGCGCAGCGCGGTCAGCGTGATGGCGGACTCGCGGCCTGGGTCGGGCTCGCCGTTCACGGACGAGGTGCCGCCCACGATCACGAGGGCGACGTCGTCGGTGAGCGGCTTGATCAGCGGCTCCGGGCCTCCACCCGCCAGCTTGATGTCGAGCTGGAACAGCCCGCGGTGCGCCTCCTCGATGGCCTGCCTGCCCTTCAGGTGCTGGCCGAAGAACGTGATGTAGTCGGCGTCCTCGGTGAAGAGCCCGGCGTAGCCCTCGGAGTCCCCGGCGTTCCAGGTCTCCGCGATGCGCGCGAGCAGGCGAAAGATCTCTTTCTCTGTGGACATGGCACAGCTCCCTGTGTCGCGGCGCCTATCCTGTGAATGCGAGTTCGGGCAGGGCAGGCGCCTTGTTCGGATGTCCGGCCGCCGGGGTGTTGGCGCACTCCGGCGGCCTCTTTCACAGCTCGGCTGTGGTCTCCCAGTCGAGCTCGCCTCTGTCGAGCCGGTCGATCAGCCTCCTGACCCAATCGAGCTCGGCGGTGTAGAGCGCCTGCTCGCACTCCACCTCCAGCATGAGGATCTCGGGCAGGCCGCTGTCGGCGATGGCCCTCCTGTGAGCCTCCATCCCGGCGAGGAGGCCCTCGATCGAGGCCGTCCGGCCGCGCAGCGCCCGCTTGGCCTCCGTCAGCGGCAGGCAGCCGATGAGCGAGACGGCCGCGACGAAGCCGCGCCGGTCGGGGTCGGGCTTCTCCAGGAGCTGACGGAGCCGGGTGGCCAGCTCTTCACGGCCCTCGTCGGTGATCTCGTAGACCGTGCGCTCCGGCCTGCGGCCCTCGCGGTCGGTCTTGGCGGGCACGATCAGCTCGTCCTTGGCCAGCCGCTCGACCGCGTGGTAGAGGCTGCGCGGCAGGCCGGTGATGTAGTCCTTGTGCGTGTCGATGATGAACCGGTGCAGCTCGTACGGGTGGCTCGGGCGCACAGTGAGCAGGGCCAGCACGGTCAGGCCGACCAAGCTCTGGCGTTGCGCCATGATGCCTCCTTCTATATTGCACTTTGCAATATAGCTTAGGCGTCGAGCTGCAGGAAGGCCCTGTCGATCGCCTCCCTGGTCACGTCCTCCGAATAGGGGAAGAGCTTGATCAGGTCGCGCAGACCCTCCACGTGGGCCCGCCTGGCGAGCTCGGCCACGAGGACGAGCTCCTCGTGCTGCGCCTGCGCGAACGCCCGGTCCACCACCGCGCCGTGCCCCGGCACGATCACCTGCTCGGGCAGCTCGTCCAGCATCGCCGCCATGGTGGCCGGCCAGTCGAGCGGGTACGAGTCGCTGAACGCCGGCGGCGCCCCCTCCTCCACCAGGTCACCGGCGAACACCACACCCGCGTCGGGAACGTGCACGACGATGTCGTTGCTGCTGTGCCCGAGCCCGAAATGCCGCAGGTGCACAATGCGACCGCCGATGTCGAGGCTGGCCGCGGCCGTGAACGTGTGGTCCGGCGGGACGATCGCGACCTCCTCGAACTCCTCACGCCGCTCGGGCTTCGCCTCGATCATCATGGTGCGTTGCTGCACGCCGTACTGCTCGATCTCCTCGGCGCACCTGACGTGACCCCAGATCTCGGCGGGGCCGAAGAGCGCGTTGCCAAAGAAGTGGTCGAAATGGGAGTGGCTGTTCACGACCGTCCACGGGCTGCCGGTGATCCTCCTGACCGCCTCGATCAGGTCCGCCGCCTCCCTGTGCGAGGCACGCGTGTCGAGCACCAGGCAGTGCCCGTCGCCCACGACCAGACCCACGTTCATGTCGTACGACTGGTGGCGCCGGACATAGACCCGGTCACCGACCTCAAGCCACTGCTCGTTCATGCCAAGGAACCCTACTTTTAGGATTGGGTCATGGCATATGACTTCCAGGTCGTGATCGACACGAGCGACCCTCACCGGCTGGCGGACTGGTGGGCCGACGCACTCGGATGGAAGGTGGAGCCCCAGGACGAGGCGTTCATCCGCGGGATGATCGAGAAGGGCTATGCCACCGACGACGACACGACCCGCCACAACGGCGCGCTGGTCTGGAGGTCCGGCACGGCCATCAGGCATCCCGACGGCCTCGAGCGCGCGCCGCGCGTGCTGTTCCAGCTCGTGCCCGAGCCCAAGACGGTCAAGAACCGCGTGCACCTCGACATCCGGGTGGGCGCCGACAACATCGACCCCGTGGTCGAGCGGCTCACCGCCAAGGGCGCGACCGTGCTGCACCGCGGCCGCCAGGGGCCCAACTGGTGGGTGACCATCGCCGACCCGGAGGGCAACGAGCTCTGCATCACCTGAGGTAGGCCAGCACCGCCAGCACCCTCCTGTGCCCGTCGGACTCGGGCGGCAGGTCGAGCTTGGCGAAGATGTTCGCGATGTGCTTGGCCACGGCCGCCTCGGTGACGAACAGCTCCTTGGCGATCGACGCGTTCGTCCGCCCCTCGGCGATCAGGCCGAGCACCTGCTGCTCGCGCGGGGTGAGCCTGGCCAGCGGGTCGCGCCGCCGCCTCAGGAGCTGGCGGACCACCTCCGGGTCCACGACCGTGCCGCCGGCGGCCACCCGGTCGAGCGCCTCCACGAACTCGCGCACATCACCTATGCGGTCTTTCAGCAGGTAGCCGATGCCGGCGCCGGCGCCCGACTCCAGCAGCTCGGCCGCGTACGTCTGCTCGACGTACTGGCTGAGCACCAGCACGGCCAGCTCCGGGTGGCGTTCGCGCAGCTCCAGCGCGGCCCGCAGCCCCTCGTCGGAGAAGCCGGGCGGCATCCGCACGTCGGTCACCACGGCGTCGGGGCGGTGCTCGGCGACGGCGGCGAGCAGGGCGGGCGCGTCGCCGACCGAGGCGGCCACGGTGTGGCCGAACCGTTCGAGCAGGCCGACCAGGCCCTCCCGCAGCAGTACGGCGTCCTCCGCGATCACTACCCGCACGGGATCTCCACTCGTATCAACGTCGGCCCTCCGACCGGGCTGGACAGGGACAGTCTCCCGCCCACCACGGCCAGCCGGTCGGCCAGCCCGGTCAGCCCCGTCCCCTTGGCCGGGTCGGCGCCGCCCGCGCCGTCGTCGCGCACCTCGACGACCAGCGTGCCGCGCTCCACCCGCGCCGTGACGGCGCCGCTGGTGGCCCGGCTGTGCTTGGCGAGGTTCGCCAGCGCCTCGCTGACCACGTAGTACGCGGTGACCTCCACCGGCGCGGGCAACCGGCCGTCGAGCTCGACGGCCACATCCACGGGTACGGGCGAGCGCCCCGCCACGTCGCGGACCGCCGCGCCCAGCCCGCGGTCGGTGAGCACCTGCGAGTGCACGCCCCTGATCAGCTCGCGCAGTTCGGCCAGCGCCTGCTTGGCCTCGTCGTGGGCGCGCTCGATCAGCCGGCCCGTGGGAGAGCCGTCCGGCAGGTCCAGCCTGGCCAGGCCGAGCGTCATCGACAGGGAGACCAGCCGCTGCTGCGCGCCGTCGTGCAGGTCCCGCTCGATCCTGCGGCGCTCCATCTCGAACGCGTCCACCAGCCTCGCCCGTGACCGCAGCACCTCGCTCAGCTCGGAGGCCTGCGGCGCGAGCATCGCCCGTACCATCGCCCCTCTCGCGCCGCCCCAGGCGGTGATCGTGTACGCGGCGACGGGCAGCAGCAGCACACCTCCCACGGAGACCACGAAGGCGACCGAGTCGGCGAGCGGCTGCACGACCGGCGAGAGGATCAGGATCACCGGCCCGCCGACCGTGAACGCCAGCATGATCAGGTCGATCCACCACAGCGCGAGCACCGTGAGGACGGCCAGCGCCGCCTCCCGTCGACGCCTGTCCGGCACCTCGGGCAGCGGTACGCCGTCCACGAGCCGCAGCCTCCGCCGCTCGAACCAGGCGACAAGGGGGAGGCTCAGCATCAGCACGACCGGCGCCACGAACCAGCCCAGCGGGATCGTGGCGAACACCGCGACCCCGACGGCCACGCCTGGAACGGCGCTGGCCAGCAGGTACGCCGCGGAACGCCAGGGCCAGGCCGAGCCCAGGAAGGGCAGCGGCCGCCGCGTGAGCGCCTCCAGCGCGGTCCGATTGAGCACCTTCCGACCGTATCCACCGGGGAGGGGAGGGGCAGTAGTGCTGGGTCTACCTCGTACGGGCGATCATCGTCTGAGGAAGCGGGCGAGCACCGGGGCCAGCGCCTTCGGGTCGACCATGTGCGTCTGGCCCTCGATGATCTCGCGTACGGCGCCGGGGACGAACGCGGCGATCGCGTCCGCGGCCCGGTCGAAGAAGTCACCTCCCCCGCCCACGTACGAATCCGCGCTGGCCCCGCCGGTGGCCACCAGCGTCGGGCAGGCGATCACCACCAGACGGTCGGCGGGTGGCCGGCCGTCGCCCAGGCAGGCGGCGTCGTACGCGAGGGTGTGCGCGACGGCCTCGAGCCCCGGCCACGCCGGGGAGTTGCGGGCCTGCTCCACCATCTCCTCCGTGGCGCCCGCCGTCGCCATGAACAGGGCGAACGCCTCTCCCCTGCGACCCTCGGCCAGCAGCGCGTGGAGCCGCCCGACGTATTCGCGCCAGCGCTCCCGCCCGTCGGGGGCCAGGTTGTACGGCACCTCGTACACGGCCAGCTTGGCGATCGGGAGCCCGGCGGCCGCGGCCTCGAGCGCCAGCGCGCCGCCCGACGAGGCCCCGAACAGGTGCGCGGCCCCGCCCGCCTCGGCGATGAGCGCGGCGATGTCCTCGATCTCGCGTTCGACCGCGTACGGGAGCGTGTCGCCGCTGTCGCCCCGGCCGCGCCGGTCGTAGTTGTAGACGGTGAACCTGCCCGACAGCTCCTGCGCGAGCTGCGCGTTCCCGGAGCGGTCGACCGTGGCGCCGCCGACCAGGATGATCGCCGGGCCGTCGCCGAGGCGTTCGTATGCGATGGACGTGCCGTCTTTCGCCGTGACGCGGTGCATATGACTCCTCAGGAGGCCCTTATGACCATCCGATCTCGCTGGGTGACTATCGGCGGCGGCGTTACAGGACTACCGTCGTGCGTATGGCGATGCCCATTCCATCACGGCGGAATTCCGCGGACAACGACAAAGCCCCCGACACCCCCGCCCCGCCGTCGTGGCCAATGTCGGCTCCTCGGCTTTCCCGGGGGGACCAATCAGATGAAACAACATCAATCATCGTAAATTTAGACAAGGCGACACTTGATGCGGTTCATCAGAAAGCGCGCTCCGATGGCCGTATGATTTCCGACGTGATTCGCGCCGCCGTGGAGCGTGAAGTCGCCAACATGACACATGCGACCATCCTGATCCAGCGCTGGAACCTGCAGTGTGAAGACCTGGACCGGGCGGCCGACGCACTGCAGGTGGACCGGATTTCGGATGAAGTGATGCTCGGGCTCGGCCTGCATCGGAATCAAGAGGATTGACCATGCTTCCTGGGCGGGTTCTCGATGTGGGGGCGCTCGTCGACATAGCGGTCGCCAAGACGAACCATTCCCGCAGCATCGCGGCGCTCTGCCTTTACCGGGGCGGCGGGCTGTGCATTCCGGCCACCGCGCTGACGCTCGTCTATTCGATCGTCCCGCTCGCGACAAAAGCCGAGCTCTTCGATCTGATCAGCAGCCCGGCCGTGCGGGTCGACGAACTCAGCGCCGGAAAGGTGCCCGACATCGCGGAGATCCTCGACGGGTCGCCCGACATCACCGCCGGCCACGTGATTTTATGCGCGCGGGCCACCCGCTGGCCGATCCTGACCGACCGCCCGGACATCCTGCGCATCCTCGATCCGGCGATCCCCGTGGATCCGCTCCCCGAGCAGAACTGACCGGCACGGAAACTCTCGGCCGGTCAGTGTCCGGAACACCCACTATTGTGGGGGCCTCGGACACACGAGGAAGCAGATCCACCTTGGCTCATCGCGCCCTGGTCATCGCCATGCTGCCCGCGGTCGGGCTGCGACTGCTCGCCGTGCTCGGGTTCCCGCCGTCGATCCTCTTCTACGGCGACTCGTTCGCCTTCCTGCGCGAGGACCTGACGCCCGGCACGACCAGGCCCTCCGGATACTCGCTGCTCCTCGCGCTGCTCCGCCCCGCGCACAGCCTCACGCTGGTGACCGTCCTGCAGCACCTGCTCATGCTCGGGCTCGCGGTGGCGGTGTACGCCCTGCTGAGGCGGCGCGGCCTGCCGGGCTGGGGCGCCGCCCTGCTGGTCACCCCGCTGCTGTATGACGAGTTCCTCATCCTGCTCGAGCACATGATCATGGCGGACGCCGTCTTCATCGTGCTGGTCACGGTCGCGATCCTGCTCATCGTCCGGCGCGTCACCCCTGCCACGGCCGCCGTCGGCGGCGTGCTGCTCGGCCTGGCCGGGATCACCAGGACCGTCGGCCTGCCGCTGCTGATCCTGACGGCCGCGTACCTGCTGATCAGGAGGTACGGCTGGCGCCCGCTCGTGGCGCTGCTGGTGGCCGGCGCGATCCCCTTGGGCGCGTACGCCACCTGGATGAAGGTGGAGAAGGGGAAGTTCGCGCTGACCGAGGCGGACGGGAACTTCCTGTGGTCCAGGACCATGAGCTTCGCCGACTGCTCGGTGATCAAGCCGCCGGAGCGGCTGGCCGTGCTCTGCCCGGACATGCCGGTGGCGCAGCGCCCGTACCCGCCGCACTGGCTGTGGGAGAGCTTCTCGCCGCTGCTCAAGGTGCCGGGGACGGGCAATCGCAACCAGCTCGCCGGGGAGTTCGCCAGGCAGGCCATCCTCGCGCAGCCGGTCGAGTATCTCGGGGCGGTCGCGACCGATCTCACGCAGCTGCTGCGCTGGGAGCGTACGGCCGTGGACGAGAAGACGCCGTACAAGCTGCCCGCCGCGGAGCGGCCGCTGAGCGGGTCGGTGCGGGGGGTGGCGGAGTCGTACGAGGCCGGGCCGGCCGCCACCCGGGTGGTCGAGCCGTTCGCGGGGTGGCTGCGCGCGTACCAGCGGTTCGGTTATGTGCCGTTCCCGCTGCTCATGCTGGCCCTGGTCGGCGCCTTGGCGGCGGCGCTGGTGCGGCGCCGGTGGGACGCGCTGCTGCCCGGCGTGGCGGCGCTCGCGCTGGTCGTCTCCCCGCCGTTCCTTGCCGCCTATGACGTGCGGTACGTGATCCCGGCGATCCCGCTGATCTGCCTGACCGTGGGGCTGACCCTCGGCGCCCGCTCGTCGTCCCCCCGGGAGCAGGCCGAGGCCGCGCGAGAGCCGCTCAACGTGGGCTGAGCCGGTGCCGCTATCCCTGGAAGCGGGCGACGAAGCGGCGCTGCCAGGGGGTCTCGACGGCGTGTGCCGAGTAGTGCTCGCGTACGTAGGCGACGGCCTGGTCGTTGGGCACCCCGTCGAGCACGGCCAGGCAGGCCAGCGCCGTGCCGGTGCGTCCGCGACCGCCGCCGCAGGCGACCTCGACACGCTCGGACTCGGCGCGCGCCCATGCCTCACGCAACGCCTCGGCGGTCGCCTCCCGGTCGGACGGCAGCCAGAAGTCGGGCCAGCGCACCCACCGGTGCTCCCAGTCGACGGACGGGGGGCGGCGGCCGAGCAGGTAGAGAGCGAACTGCGGGCGCGGGCCCTCCGGAAGCGGATGTCTCAGGCCACGGCCCCGGACGAGCCTGCCCGAGGGCAGTCGCAGCACGTCTGACGCTGTGGGCTCCCAGGTCGTGATCATGACGGAAGCGTAGTCGCCGCCGTCAGGCCGGGCTTCGTTCTTCAGCTCTCGGCTGATCGGCGTATGTGTATACGATGAACGAGCCGGGCGACTACTCCTGGTCGAGCCAGGCGAGGACGACCTCCATGCCCTGGCGCCAATGCTCTTCGACCACATCCGCCGCGCGGGGGAAGTCGCGGGCGATGACCGCGGCGAGCAGCTCGCGGTGCTGCTGGTCGGCCCGATCGCGGGAGCGGGTCTCACGCATGTAGGCCAGCTCGTAGCGGGAGAGGTTGACGCGGAGCCGGGTGGTGAGCGACATGAGGTGCCGGCTGCCCGACGCGGCCACGAGTGTGCCGTGCCAGAGGGTGTCGAGCCGCCAGCGTCGCACCGCGTCGTCGCAGCCCTCCAACTCGTCGAGCGTGCGGTGCAGGGTGGCCATCGCCGCCGCGTCCGGCGCGTGCGCGGTGCGGAGGGCGAGCCCTTCGAGCGCGCCCAGGATGGGGTAGAGCTCGGCGACCTCCCGGCGGTCCAGCGACCGGACGGTGAAGCCCCTGGCCAGGGCCGACGACAGCACCCCCTCCGACTCCAGCCTGAGCAGGGCCTCGCGGATCGGGGTGCGGGACACCTGCAGCGCGCGGCTCAGCGCGGCCTCCGTGATCGACGCCCCCGGCGGGTAGTGCCCGGACAGGAGGGAGTCGACGATCCGGGCATACACCGCTTCGCGCAACGGCTCGTTGCGCTGGATCGCCTGCGGCGCGAGGTCTGGAGATCTCATCCCGCTCATCGTATACGATGATCGCATGCCGACCCCCCGCCTGTCGCTCGAGAGCATCGAGTGGGCCAGCGAGCTCATCGATCCCGCCTTCCTCCACACTCCCCAATTCGTGCACACCGGGCTCTCCCGACGGCTGGGGCGCGACACGCTGATCAAGGTGGAGACGCTCAACCCGATCGGCTCGTTCAAGGGCCGTGGTGCCGACCACTTCATGCGGGGCGTGCCCGCCGACCGGCAGGTGGTGTGCGCGTCGGCGGGCAACTTCGGCCAGGCCGTCGCCTATGCGGCCAGGGCGCGCGGGACAGCGGTGACGGTCTTCGCGGCGACCAGCGCCAACCAGGCGAAGGTGGCCGCGATGCGGGAGCTGGGGGCGCGGGTCGAGCTGACCGGGGCCGATTTCGACGAGGCCAAGGCCGAGGCGCGCGCGTACGTCGAGCGGCATCCCGAGTGTCTGTTCGTCGAGGACGGCCACGAGCCGCGCATCGCCGAAGGCGCCGGCACCATCGCCGTGGAGCTGGCGCCCATGGATGTCGGCACGATGCTCGTCCCCGTCGGTAACGGGGCGCTGATCAGTGGCATCGGGTGCTGGATGAAGGCACGCTCGCCGCACACCCGGATCGTGGGGGTGTGCGCGGCCGGAGCCCCGGCGATGGCGCACAGCTGGCGCGAGGGCAGGCCGGTGTCGTCCCCGCAGGCGGCGACAGCGGCCGACGGCATCGCCGTCCGGGTGCCGGTGCCGGTGGCCGTCGACTGGATGCGGGAGTACGTGGACGACGTCGTCCTGGTGTCGGAGGAGGCGATCCGCGAGGCGCTCGTCGTCGTACGCGACACGCTGGGGCTGCTCGTCGAGCCTTCGGGCGCGGTGGGCATCGCGGCGGCGCTCCAGCACGAGTTCGCCGACGCGCCCCTTGCCACGATCATCACGGGCGGCAATCTCTCTGACGACCTGCGGGCGAAGCTCACTTCGTAGGCCGAAATGCGAGGTTTTCGGACGATTTGGGGGTGAGTTGGCCGGGCGCGATCGCGGGCTTGGCATCTGACCGTGGGGACCGCTTGATGATCTTGGTCAACCCCCGGCAGTGGCACGCGGTCCGGCCTCGCGAGACCAGACCTGGGCAAACGTGATGATGACTCGCTTTGGGGCTGAAGTTGACTCCTGGGCCTCCAGCTTTCTGACGTGATTTGTGGTAATTATGGTGACTGCTGGTGAACTCTCCCTCATTCTTTGTTATGGTCGCTCCTCGTCCGGGATTGGGACAACCCTTACCTAGGAGGATCATGCGGACCCCGAGGATCGTCGCCCTCACGACTGCAGTGGCGGCGGCCGCCGCTCCCATGCTGGCTCTCGCGTCCCCAGCGATCGCCGATCAGCGCACCACGACCACCACTCAGACCGTCCAGAACAGCCCGCTGGACTGGCTCTCCCTTCCGGCTCTCGGCGCCACCGATTGGCTGACGAAGGTCAAGTCGTTGCTGAGCACCGGCTACGTGCCCGAGGTGTTGAGCGTGACCAACGCGGCCAACCCGCAGTACACGTCCGTCTGGGTCAAGGACACCACCCGCAAGGTGAACGTCCTGCAGGGCCTGTCGGCGACCAGCCTGCAGCAGCGCATCACTGACCAGCTGAAGCTCGGCTACGTGCCGACGCTCATTTCCGGCACCGGTTCGGGACCGGGCGCGGTCTTCGCCGCGGTCTTCGAGAAGGCCACCGAGAAGGTCCAGTCGAAGCTCGACCTGACCAAGGACGCCTTCGTCACCCTCAACACCAAGCTCGCCGCCGCCGGTTACACCCTGGCCTCGCTGGACGTGTACGGCACGGCCGAGAAGCCCCTCTACGCGGCCGTCTGGGCCGTCGGGGGCGTCGCGGGCGCCGTCCAGGTGACCACCGGCCAGACCGTCGAGCAGCGCGGCCAGGAGCTGCTGGCCAAGACGAAGCAGGGCCTGCAGCCCGTTCTCATGTCCATCGAGCCCGGCAACCTCTACACCACCGTGTGGAGCAAGGGCAGCGCGACCGGCCTGAAGGAATACCTGAAGCTGTCCCGCGTGACGTACACGCTCAAGGCGACCGAGATGAAGGCGCTGGGATACAAGCCCGAGGTCCTGGACACCAACGGCGACACCATCGCGGCGATCTGGAGCAAGGGCTAGGAAGCGGCGCCCCGCCGGGGCCGCGGTGCCGAGTCCGGCCACCCCGTCTGATCCCTGGGACGGCTCCGCCGGGCACGTCACCAGGCGGTGCGATGACCCGAATCACTGTTCCTCTCCCTCGCAGTGCTCGGGTCGCGTGCTGCCTCCACCGCGTCCACACCTGCGCCGCCCCGCGCTCGCACCGCGCCGGCCGCCGCCGCGGCTTGAAGGGCTCCTTCCCACCGGAAGGAGCCCTTCAGCTTGGCGGTGAACGGCGGAGTGTCAGGCGCGCGTCCATCGCTGGTTGGCGCTGCCCGCGCAGTCTCAGATCTGCAGCCGCGTGCCGTTGGCCGAGCTGACGCCGGTCGCGTCAAGGCACTTGCCGGCCTGGGGGTTGACCATCTGGCCGGCGCCTGAGTCGTAGGTCCATTTCTGGGCGCCCGTGCCGTTGCAGTCGTACAACTGCACCTGCGCGCCGTTGGCCGTGGAGCCGCCGGTGACGTCCATGCACTTGCCGAGCGCGCGCACCGAGCCGTCGCCGTTCCACGTCCAGCTCTGGGCGGCGCTGCCGTTGCAGTCCCAGAGCTGGATGGCTGTGCCGTTGGCGGTGCCCGCACCGGCCACGTCCACGCACTTGCCGCCGATGCCGGTGATCTGGCCGCCGCCCGAGCCGCCGGTGGGCGGGGCGTAGACGCGCACGTAGTCGACGGTCAGGGCCTGCGGGAAGGTGGTGGAGGCGTCGGGGTAGCCGGGCCAGTACCCGCCGACCGCCACGTTCATGATCATGAAGAACGGGTGGTCGAAGACCCAGCGGTTGCCGCCGAGGTCGCCCGGCGTCCGGCGCTGGTACTCGACGCCGTCGACGTACCAGATGATGAGGTTCGGGGACCAGTCCACGGCGAAGGTGTGGAACGCGTCGGCGAACGCGCCGTTGATCGAGTACGGGGCGCCGATGCCTCCGGAGCCGGAGTAACCGGGGCCGTGGATGGTGCCGTGGACGGTGCTGGGCTCGCGGCCGATGTTCTCCATGATGTCGATCTCGCCGCTGTTGGGCCACTGGACCGACCCGATGTCGTCGCCGAGCATCCAGAAGGCCGGCCAGATGCCCTGGCCGCGCGGCAGCTTCATGCGTGCCTCGAACCGCCCGTACGCCCGGGTGAAGGTGGCCGCGGTGAGCAGGCGGGCGGAGGTGTACTGGCAGGTGCCGTAGTGGCACTGGTAGTTGGACGGGTTCTCCCGGCGCGCGGTGATCACCAGGTTGCCGGCACCGTCCATGGCGGCGTTGCGGGTGCTGTTGGTGTAGTACTGCTGCTCATTGTTGCCCCAGCCGCTGCCGCCGATGTCGAAGCGCCATTTCGACTGGTCGACGGCGGCGCCGGCGGATCCGTTGAACTCGTCGGACCAGACGAGCGGACCGGGGGCGGGGGCGGCGTTCGCGGCGCCCGTCATGGGGACGAGCAGCGCGATCAACGCGACGAGAGCGGCACCGATGGCGGGCAAGGGTCTGGAACGGGGGGTGCGGACCATGCGTGTCACCTCATCGGATCCACGGATGCAGTTTTACCGAAACCTTGCGGCAGCATCAGCACCGGTGTCAAGAGAGCGCTCTCTTGAGGTGGTCAGCCCCATGACCGGGCGGGCTCAGCCCGGGGACGGCAGGACGGACAGCTCGCAAGGGTAGGCGTCGGTGGGTGCGCTCAGCACCCAGCAGATCATCTCGGCGAGCGTTTCCGGCCGGATGCACTTCTCGGGATCGTGCGGCCGGCCGAAAGCGCTCCTGACCTCGCCCAACAGCTCGGTCGCGGTCGCGCCGGGATAGACCGTGGTGACGCGCACCCCGAAGACCGCCTCCTCCTCGCGCAGCGAATCGGCCAGCTCCCGCAGCGCCGCTTTGCTGGCGACGAACGCCGACCAGCGGGGCACTCCGCTCATCCCGGGCGCGGCGTTGACAAAGATCACATGGCCGCGGGAACGCCGTAACGCGGGGAGAGTCAGCCGTACCAGCTCGGCGGCGGAACCCACGTTCACCGCCAGCGTCCGCCGCCACGTCTCCGGGTCGGCGTCGGCGACCGCCGCGACCGGGGAGATCCCCGCGCAGTGCACCAGCGCCTGCACATCCGCCAATCGGCCCGCCTCCTCCAGCTTCTCCACGGCGGAGGCCAGCGTTCCTGGCTCGGCGAGATCCGCCTCGATCCCTCTCACGTCCAGCCGCCCGACACCCCGCCCCACGGCGGTCACGTCATGCCCGGCCTCCACCAGCGCGCCGACCAGCGCCACCCCGATCCCGCCGGTCGCTCCGGTCACCAGCACATTTCCCATGACGACTCCCCTCCCTCGGCACCTGATCATTTCACGCACCGACCCGGAAGCGAATTCGCCGCGTCCACAGCGGAACTCGGCTATCAGCGAATTCGTTTCCTGGTTAGCACGAGCCCCGGGGGAAAGGTGATTATGGGCACGAGCAGAGCCATCGAGCGACGGCTGCGGAAAAGCGCCCGGCGACAGGCGGGCAGATTCGATTCCGTGGCTCCGGAAATACGGCGGCGCCTGACCGGACGGCAGCGGCCGCGTATGGCGCATCCGGCCGGCGCGGAGCGCAGGACGGTGTGGCGCGAATGGGGCCCGGTGACGGCGGTCACGCTGGCCGTCTTCGAGCTTCTCTATTTCTTCGTGTTCGCCGACATGCTCGGGGGGACGAGCACTGCCGGCGTGGCCGTGACGGCCGCTGTCGGCTGCGCCACGGTCTGCTCCAGATTCGTGCAGGAATATGCGATGTTCCGGAGCACGGACGCCAAACACGCTCCATTCCTGGTGGTCGGCGTCGTATCGGTGGGGGTGATGCTGGTCGCCATGGCCGCCGAGGCGCTGTGGAAAACGTTCTGATATGCCGCCGCCCTTTCTCTTGCCGGCAATGCCGGAAAGCTGCAACATCATCAGCAGGGGTCCATGCGACGCATCATCGCCGTCCACCACCTCCGAGCAGCCGATCGCCACGCTGAAGGCCCATGTCGTCTCCGCCGCCGGCGAGAAGCTGGCCACCGTCGACGACTTCGCCCTCACCTCGGGCACCCCTACCAGCGGTATCTGGACCACCCGGTCCCGTGTCCAGCTCACCGAGCTCGGCTCCTACCGCATCGACGTGGAGGCCACCGACGCCCAAGGCGCCCACATCACCGCCGAACGCACCGGCCGGCTCAGCTACATGGTGCGGACCGTCTTCGACCCGCTCATTCCCAGCCGCACCACCATCGACTACGCCCACCGCAACGTCACCGTCAGGGGCCGCGCCTATGGGATCCGGCCCGGAAGCGGCGTGCGGAAACCGCTCGGGCAAGGCTTCCCCATCTCGTTGAGCATCAACTACCTCGACAAGCAGGGCGGGTACGCCGGCTTCGACCACGCCGACCTCACGACCGACGCCAAGGGCAGGTTCCGGCACTCGCTCACCCTCAAGATGGGCGCTGAGTTCACCGCGACCTACCCCTACAGCAACGACCACCTTTGGTACCTGAGCGGCACGTCCGACAAACTGATCGTCAAGGCCACGGAGTCGGCCACCCAGGTGCAGGTCCACGTCGACCCTGCCCGCATCAACGCCGGAGACCCGCTCACCGTCTCCGGCCTGGCCAGGTGGCGCTCGCTCGCAGGATGGCGGCCGCTCGCCGACACCACGCTCAACGTCTGGGTCGAGAACACCAACGACGCACCGAGGTCCGTCACCACCGACGCCGAAGGCCGCTACAGCCTGAAGTTCGTGCCGTACACCACAGGGACCATCAACGTCGCGTACTACAGCGAGGATCCCTTCAAGGCGAACGTGACCACCACCGTCGCGTTCACCGTCGCCCACCCCTCCTCCTTCGCCGACTTCACAGCGGTACGGCAGGCGGCTGAGGTCGCGGTGTCGGGCCACCTCGCCTTCTCCGGCTCCGTCTCCGAGCCGGCGGCGGGCCATTGGCGGGCGCGCTTCGCAGGCGACCAGAATTTCCAGGACGCGCTGAGCCAGAGCGTCGAGGTGGGCGCCGCTCAATAGCGGGTGAACCCGGCACGCTCGCGAGGGTCGCCAGACGCTCGTGAGCGTGCCGCCGGGGGATGGGCGCCGCGCACGAAAGCCACAAAATTTCACATTCATAGAGATTGATGAAGAGAACCTTCAGGGCTATGTTCATGATCGACCCGTCCAATCTCTTGGGCGGCGAGATGTCGAAACGCTCCTGACGACGGCCCTCCCCTCCCACCGACACTGATCACGATGCCGCCTCGCCACGAGCTCATCGACATCGAGGAACGCGTATCCCCCCATACGCACCTTCAGAGAGGTGAGCATGCCCACAATCGGCAGGCCGACCTGGCCTAAGACCCTCCGAACCACGATCACTGCCCTGCTGGTCACCTTCGCGGCGGCGCTGATCCCCCAGGCGGCCTCAGCGCAGGATGCCGGCGTCCTGGCTGTGTCTCACAAGAGCCCCTTCAACTGCGGCAAGACGTTCTATGCCAACAACTGGCTCCCCGACCACAGCCCGTCGGGCGCCATCGACTGGCAGGACTACGGGGGCGATGACATCGACGGCGAGACCGTACGTGCCACCGCCGCGGGCACCGCGTACTTCTACGACTTGGGCAACACGAGCTACGGCAAGTGGATTGAGATCCGGCACAGCGACGGCACCAGGACCCGCTACGCCCACCTCGCGACCATGGTGAAGGCGGCCGGCGGCTCGATGACCGTCAGCCAGGGCACCGCGATCGGAACGGTCGGCTCGACGGGCGGCTCGAACGCCCCGCACCTCCACTACGAACAGCGGAACTCCGCCGGTACGGTCGACACCAGCCCGACCGTGGAGGGCGTGACCGTGTCCTTGGGCCAGAAGACGGCCATCAAGAGCACCAACGCCTGCAGCGGCAACCCCTACACCCCTGAGGGCGTCTGCGGCAGCGGCTACTCGGTCATCGACTCGGCCGCCCTCACCGGTGGCCGCGCCTACCTGCTCTACAACTCCGGCAACGGCTACAACTGCGTCGTGACGCTGAAGACCACGAGCCTCGGCTCGGCGTCGCCGGTGTCGGCCTTCCTCGAGCCGGAAGGGGAGAGCAGGACGACCGACTCGGGCAGCTACGACTACTACGCGGGGCCTGTCAAGCGTGACGCCGCCGGGCAGTGCGTCAAGTGGGGCGGCTCGGTCGGCAGCAGCTCGTACACCAGCGGGTTCGAACACTGCAGTTAGTGGATCATTCGATGCTCGGCCGTGCTCGGCCGTTGAGGAGCGCTTTCGCGTCTCCTTCAACGGCCGGGCACATCTGTGGGTGCCGACGAACAATGGCGATATGTTCGTCTCGTCCTTCCCTACCGTGGCGCGCTGTCGTGGCCGTTGCGTGCCGTACGGCTGGCCGGGCGGCCACAGCGGGCGATGGCCGGGTGGCTTGATTCAGGGGGAGACGAAGCAGAACTCGTTGCCTTCCGGATCGGCCATCACCTGGAACGCGCCGACCGCGTCGCGCCGCAGCCCGTCCGTTGTCTCGGCGCCGAGCTCGCAGGCGAGCCGTACCGCCGCCTCGATGTCATCCACGGCGACATCCAGGTGCAAGCGATTCTTGCCCGACTTGGGCTCCGGGACCTTCTGAAAAGCCAGCCGTAGCCCTGTCGGGAAATCGGCCGAAGACCACCCGGGATCACGATCCACTGCTGTCCCGCCCAGGACGGCGGCCCAGAACGCGGCCAGCCGGGCTGGGGCTGCGCAGTCGATGACGAGCTGGCTCTGACGTGCGTTCACTCCACTACCGTACGACCGATCGGGGGCGGCGTGGGGGGGGGGGGGCCCCCCGGGGGGGGGCCCCCGCCCCCCCGGGCCCCACCTGCCGGTTTCTCAGGTGCCCATGCACACGTTGCCCGTCAGACGGGTGCTCTCGACTCGCACGATCTCGATCTTCACCATGGTCACCTCCCCCCGCATACCGCGCAGGCTGGATTGCGCTGCCACTCGTCGGGGTGATTCGCCAGGCAGCCGTTGGCGAAATCGAGGACGAGTGGCCGACCGGCGTGTGCCGGTGGCTCGAAACGGGTCAGGTAGCGGAGCACTTCGAAGGCGGCATAGGAGCCGAGCAGGCCGACGACCGGGCCGATGCCCCGGTTGTGCTGCGGCCGGCTCAGGTGCAGGCGCATCGCGGAGATCGCGTTGAGGGTCTTCTCGTCCGGATCGGTGTACGCCGTGACATCGACGGGATCCGCGGGTATGCACGCGCGGCAGGCGCTGATGCCCGGATCGACGGACCACACCGCTCCGGTGGTGACGAGGAATCCGCCGCGGACGAAGGGCACGCCGTGTCGTACGCAGGCCTGGTTGACCCACAGGTCCACGTCGCCCGGCTGGTCGATGCCGGCGGCCACCACGTCGGGCCGGGTCCGGCCGACGAGCTCGGCGAGCCCGTCGGGCCCGTCGATCGAGGTGTCGATGGTGTCCACCTCGATGGCGGGGTCGAACGCCCGCACCCACTCGGCGGCGCGGGTCACCTTCCGCGCGCCGAGGTCGTCCCAGCGGTACAGGTACTGCCTGGCGAAGTTCCGCGGGTCCACCTGATCGCGGTCGAGGAGGGTCAGCCTGCCGACGCCGAGGCCGGCCAGGTGCGGGATGACGGTGGAGTTCAGGCCGCCGGTGCCGAGCACCAGCACGTGTGATGCGCGCAGCCGCCGCCGCAGGTCCTCACGGCTGCGGTCGAGCGTGGCGAACGACTCGAAGAAGGCCAGGTTGCTGAAGTGCCTCTCGGCTTCGTCCGGGTCGAGCCCGCCGAGGCGATCGCCGTCCTCGACCAGCCCGTGGGCGTCCAGCGCCTCGACCGCGGCCCGCACGTCGGCCACGTCGGCCGCCAGGACGTCGGCGAGCTCCTCGACTGTCCGGCCGCCCTCGTCGAGGAGGGTCAGCAGTTTCTCCACCGAGCCGTCGGGGTCGGCCAGGAGGAACTGGTCGCGTGGATCGTAGACCAGGCGCAGCCGGTCGCCTGCCCGTTCCCAGGAGAGTCCTTTGAGCTGTGGTCTCATCGATGGTTCCTCGCTCGCGTGCCGTCGACGAACACCTTCGCACCGGCCCGCACGGCTCTCGCATGGATGCTGCATGGATCTTGGTGCTACGGTCGAAAGCGTGCCTGCGTCCGATATCCGGTATCTCCTTCTTGGTCCCATGGAGGTCTCGGTCGACGGCCAGGCGGTGCACCTGACCGGCAGGCAGCGGACGCTGCTGGCGACGCTGCTGCTCGAACCCGGGCGCGTCGTGCCCGTGGAGCGCCTGGCCACGTGGCTGTGGGGCGAGCGCCTCCCGCCGTCCTCCGGGCCGCGGATCCGCGCGCTGGTCGCCGAGGTACGGCGCGCTCTGGGCCCCCTGGGACCGTCGGTCATCCTCACCCGCAGCCCCGGTTACCTGGCCAGGGTCGGTCCGGGCGAGCTGGACCTCGCGGAGTTCACCGCCCTGGTCGAGGGTGCGCGCCGCGCCGGCGCGGAGGCTCTGCCGAGCTACGACAGGGCGCTGGCGATGTGGCGGGGCGAGCCCTTCCCCGACCTGACGGGTCTCGCCGCCCAGACCGAGCGGAGCAGGCTCGCGGAGCTGCGGGTCGAAGCGGCCGAGCGGCGGGCCGAGCTCCTGCTGGAGCAGGGCCACGGCGAGGACGTCGTCGCCGAGCTGCGCAGGCTGGTCTCGGAGCAGCCGTTGCGCGAGCGACCGCACAGGCTGCTCATGCGGGCGCTCCACCTCGGCGACCGGCTGCCCGAGGCGCTGGCGGTGTACCGCGATCTCCACAGCCGGCTCGTCCGCGAGCTGGGCGTCGAGCCGGGCCGCGAGCTCCGCGACCTCCATCAGCGGTTGCTGAAGGACGAGGTCCGCCCGCGGAAGGTCCAGACGCCGCATCAGGTGCCGCACGGTCTGACCCGTTTCGTCGGCCGTGCGGAGGCGCTGCGACGACTCGACGCGTCCCATCGGGTGGCCGTCGTCGGCCCCGCCGGGGTGGGCAAGACGGCGCTGGTGGTCCATTGGGCGCACCGCGCCGCCGGGCGCTTTCCCGACGGGCAGCTCTTCATCGACATGCGCGGTTTCGGCCCGGCAGGCCCGAGATCCCTGCCCGAAGCGCTGACGCTGCTCCTGCAGGGACTCGGGCTGACGCCCGCGGACATCCCGGTCGACGTGGACGCGCAGATAGCGCTCTACCGGACGCACCTCGCGGACCGGCGGGTGCTCGTCGTCCTGGACGACGTCGCGGATCCGCGGCAGGTCCGCGAGCTGCTGGCCGCTCCGCCCGGCTGCCGGATCGTCATCACCAGCCGCGACCGCCTCAGCGGGCTGGTGGCCGTGGACGGCGTCGAGCGCGTCGCTCTCGACGTGCTCGACGATGACGAGGCGCTGCGCCTGCTCGACGAGGCGGTGGGGCCGGCCAGGGCACGCCGCGATCCGGACGCCGCGGCCGAGCTCGTACGGCTGTGCGGCCGGCTCCCGCTCGCGCTCTCCATCGCCGGCTCCTGGATCGGGGAGTACGGCCATCGGACGGTGGGTGACTGCGTCCACCGGCTGACGGCGCGGGGCCGCATGACAGGGCTGCGCGTGGACGGCGACGAGAACGTGGCCCTCCGGGCGGCGCTCGACGCGTCGAACGAGGCGCTTCCCGCGGACGCCCAGCGGATGTTCCGGCTCCTCGGGCTGGTGCCCGGCACCGGCGTCTCCGTCGCCGCGGCGGCCGCGCTGGCGGGAACGAGCGAGGCCAGGGCGGAAGAGCTGCTGGGCACGGTGGCGCGGATCCACCTGGTCGAGGAGTCCGGCCCCGGCCGGTTCGCCGCTCACGATCTCGTCCTGGAGTACGCCGGACAGCGCAGCCGCGAGCTCGACGCGCCCGCCGAGCGCGCGGCCGCCGTGCGGCGCCTGCTCGACCACTACCTGCACCTCCTCGTCGCGGCCACCGAGGCGTGCGGCTTCCAGACCCCGCAGGTGCCCCGTGGCGAGGGCCGGTCGTTCGGCGACCCGGCCGAGGCCGCCGCCTGGTTCGACGGCGAATGGCAGAACCTGGCCGCCGCCGTGTCCCACGCGGCCACGCACGGTCCGCGGCAGTACGCCTGGCTGCTGGTCGAGGCCGCTCAGGAGCTGCTCCATCACCAGGCGGCGCTCGGGGAGCGGCTGCGGGTCGCCGGGATCGGGCTGGAGGCCGCTCAGCAGGAGCAGGACCTCCGGGGGCAGGCCGCGATGCACCTGGTCCTCGGCACGACGCGATGGCGCATGGCCGATCTGAAGTCGGCCTTGTGGGAGAGCGAGCGTGCGCTGACCCTGAGCCGCCAGGCCGGCTGGGAGCAGGGCGAGGCGATGGCGCTGCTGGCCTGCGGGGTGACGCTCAAACGGCTGGGACAGCCGGACCGCGCGATCCCGCACTACCGGCGGGCGGTGGCGCTGCATCGCGCGTCGGGCAACGCGCACGGGGAGGTGCGGGGGCTCGGCAACCTGGCCTCCGCCTACATCCTGCTCGCGCGGCTGGAGCAGGCCGAGGAGTGCCTGCACGCCGTTCTCCCCCTTGCCCGCGAGTCGGGCGACCGGCACATTCAGGCGCTGACCCTGGTCAACCTCGGCCTGGTCCGCCAGCAGCAGGCGAGGTTCGCGGAGGCGATGGAGGCCCTGGAGGAGGCGCTGGCCGTGTCGCGTGCGGCGGGCCTGCGCTACGCGGAGGGCGTCGCCCATGAGACGGCCGGCATGGTGCACTGCGACGCGGGCCGTCACGAGCAGGCGATCTCCGCTTTCACCACCGCTCTCGACATCGCCGCGGCGGTCGAGAACCACGACTCCCAGCTGGCCTCCCTGCTCGGCCTCGCGGAAGCGCACCTGCGGCTCGGCCGGGTGGACAGCGCCTTCGGACATCTCGGCACCGCCCGCCTGTTCGCCGAGGAGTCCGGCATGAGCACCGGCCAGGTCCTGCTCGGCCTCGCCCGCGCCGAATATCTCGTACGGAACTTCGGCAAGGCGCACGAGCTTGCCGGCCATTCCCTGTCCTTGAGCGAGAAGCACAGCCCGCTGGACGTGCCGCGGCTCCATGCCCTGCTGGCGGCGGTCCACCTGGCGGAGGGCTCGGGCGGCGTGAGCGTCCGGGCCGCCCAGCAGGCGGCGAACCTGGCCGCCCGATCAGGGCAGCGCCTGGAACAGGCTCGCGCGCTGCTGATCCTGGGCCACGCCCGGCAACTGGCCGGCGATCCGCAGAGCGCGCGAAGGAGCTGGCGGCAGGCTCACGAGCTGTTCACCGCCATCGGGACGCCGGAGGCGCTCCTGACCGCGCCGCTCCTCGAGTGACGGCACGGCGTCAGGTACGGGCGGCCGTGCCGGACGGCAGGACCGGCGCGAGGACGAACCGGGTCGTGGCCCACACCAGGTAGAGCAGGGGCGAGCACAGGAGGAGCACCCCGATCACCGGCTTGAGCAGGATGACCGCCACGGCCAGCCCCAGCACGACGACGTTGGCCGCGGCCAGGTACCAGCGCCGCGCCACCAGGTAGAGGCAGGGCCGGACGAGGTCACGCAGCCGTACGGAACCGTCCCGCTGCTCCGCGAGCAGCGCCAGGGTGGCGACGACCGCCGCCACGACCAGCGCCGCCGCGGTCGCGAAGAACGGCGCGAGCGCGGGACCCCATGCGGTGCGCGAGACGGCGACGGCGTCCACGGCCAGCACGCTCACGGCGGCGGCGCCGACCGCCCAGACGATCAGCGATCGCCCGGCGGCCCGGCGGTAGCCGTCCCAGAACGGACGGAACACGGCCGCGGAGCCCTCGCCCAGCTCGGCGAAGCACCGGAACGCCCCGGTCAGCGCGGGCGCGCACAGAGACGACAGCACGGCGAAGAACGGCCACGACGCCAGCGGGTCCCTGACGATCGCGAGCGCCGCGAGGAGCGGGGCGCACGCGACGGCCAGCAGGACGTTGGTCACGAGCCCGGTGTGCACGGCGCGGAAGACCTTCTCGTAGGTCTCCTGCCGCGCGGGCCTGAGCAGGGCCCTCATCCCTTGAGCCCGCTGGTCGCGATGCCGCGGATGAAGTACCGCTGCCCGAACAGGAAGATGGCCAGGATCGGCAGGATCGACAGCGCCGCGCCGGTCATCATCATGGCGTACTCGGCGTCGTACTGCCCGATGAACGAGCGCAGGCCGAGCTGCACGGTCCACAGCTCGTTGCTGGTCAGGTAGATGAACGGCCCCATGTAGTCGTTCCAGGTGTTGACGAAGGTCAGCAGGGCCAGGCTGGCGAGCGCCGGCTTGGACAGCGGGAGCATGATCCGCCGATAGATGCCGTACTCGCTCAGCCCGTCGATCCGCGCGGCCTCGCAGAGCTCGTCCGGGATCGACATGTAGTACTGGCGCATGAGGAACACGCCGAAGGCCCCGAAGGCCTGCAGCAGGATGATCGACCAGTAGGTGTTCGTCAGCTCCGCGCGCTGCATCATGATGTACTGCGGCACCATGTACGCCTGCCACGGCACGGCGATGGTGCCGATGTAGGCCAGGAACAGCGCGTCGCGCCCGGGGAAGCGCACTTTGGAGAACCCGTAGGCCGCGAAACTCCCGGTGAGCAGCTGCAGCAGCGTGATGGTGACGGACAGGAACGCCGAGTTGCCCAGGTAGGTCAGCAGCGGGATGCGTTCCCAGATCTCGACGAAGTTCGACCAGCGGAACTCGCGCGGGATCCACTCGATGGGGATGGTGAAGACCTCGTTGTCGCGCTTCAGCGAGGACGAGAGCATCCACGCGAACGGCACCAGCACCAGCGCCGCCACGACGACGAGCACGGTGTAGGCCAGCACCTTGCGGACGAGGCCGCGCCCCTGGCGGCCCGCGCCCGCGGGCACGTCGCGGGGCGGACCGGCGGTGGCCGGTGGAGCATCATGCAGCGTGGCCATCAGGCGCTCCTCCGTTCGTTGAGGCGGAACTGGACGACGGTCACGGTGAGCACGATGACGAAGAGCACCAGAGCGATCGCCGAGGAGTAGCCGAAGTGCCCCTCGGTGATGCCCTCCCGGTAGACGAGCTGGGCCAGGACCAGCGTGCTGCGCCCGGGGCCGCCGTCGGTCATGACGACGATGAGGTCGAGGACCTTGAAACTCTGGATCGTCAGCATGACGAGGACGAAGAACGTCGTCGGCCGCAGGCACGGCAGGGTGACGCCCCAGAAGCGCTGCCAGGCGTTCGCCCCGTCCACCCGGGCGGCCTCGTAGTACTCGTTCGGGATCGTCTGCAGGCCGGCCAGGTAGAGCACCATGTAGTACCCCATGTCCCGCCACACGCTGGTGACGATCACCGCGGGCATCGCCCAGTCGGTGCTGGCCACCCACCGGGGCGGGTGGGCGATGCCGATCGCTTCGAGTGCCTGGTTGATGGGTCCCACCGTCGGGTTGAACAGCATGTTCCACACGACGGCGACGGCGACCAGCGAGGTGATGTACGGGAAGAACGCCGCGGTGCGGAAGAACTGCACGCCGCGGATCTTCCTGTTGAGCGCGATCGCCAGGCCGAGCGCGACGATCAGCGTCAGCGGGATGTGGCCGGCGGCGTAGAACAGCGTGTTGCGGAGCGCGACGTGGAAGTTCTCGTCGGAGAGCAGGCGCTGGAAGTTCTTCAGCCCGACCCACTCGGGCGTGCTGTAGGAGTCCCAGTCCAGGAACGCCAGCGCGAACGCCGCGAGCATCGGGATGAGCGTGAACAGTGCGAAACCGACGAAGTTCGGCAGGATGAAGCTCCACCCGACGAGGATGGGGCGCCAGGCGCGCTTGGAGCGGGGCCCTGCTGATGACGGGGCCGGTTGCGTGATGACGTGAGTCATGGGATTCCTCCAGGGAAGCGGCGGCCCCGGAGGTCTCCGCGGCCGCCGCCGTTCCCTAGTTCAGGACTTCGTTCTTGACGCGCTCGTTCATCGACTTGATGCCGTCGGCCACCGTCTTGTCGCCGACCATGATCAGCTCGTGCTCCTCCTTGAGGATCGTGTCGACGTCGGAGGTGTGCTCGCTGACCGGCATCTCGAGGACGACCTTGTCCGGCTGGAACGCCTTCTTCGACAACTCGTCCGTCGGCATGCCCTTGATCCCGAAGTAGGCACTGGTGATCTCCGGGCTCTGCAGCGCGGGCACCACGCCGATCTTGGCGATCGCGTCGGCACCCGCCTTGCCCGCGGCGAACTGCACGAACTTCTTGGCGAGGTCGGCGTTCTTGGCGCGCTTGTTGACGGCGAAGGCGGTCGGCGAGCCGAACGTCGTCACCCCTGTGGCGCCAGGCCGCTGCGGCATCGGGGCCAGCGCCCAGTCGACGTCGGTGGCGCCCTTCTCCTTCTGCGCCAGGATCGAGGCGATGTACCAGGTGCCCATGGGCAGCATGGCCGTCGCGCCCGTCTCGAACATCGTCTTGTAGTCCGACTTCTGAGCGGTGGCGGTGCCGAAGTCGAGGGTGGCGCCGGACTTCTGCAGCCCGAGCGCCAGGTTGTACTGATCGGTAAAGAAGCCGTAGTCGCCGCCCAGCTGGTCGCCGCCGGTCTGCGCCGCCGAGATGGCCTGCACCACCGACCGCCAGGTGTGGTGGTAGGTGCCGTAGACCTTCTTGCCGCCCTCCTCCTTGGTGAGCTGCTGGGCGAGCTTGGCGTACTCGTCCCAGGTGAGGCTCTCGGGCATCTTGACGCCCGCCTTGTCGAAGTACGCCTTGTTGTAGTAGAGGAGCCAGAAGTCCTGCCGGTACGGGATCGCGAAGTACGCGTTCTTGACGTTGTAGGCGTCGAGCCCGGCCAGCTTCGAGGTGTCGCCCGACTTCACCAGGTCGGTGATGTCGGTGAGCTGGCCGCGGCTGGAGTAACGCGAGTAGTCCGTGACGTTCTTCATCGTGATCACGTCGGTCGAGTCACCGCCGGCGAGCATGGTGGTGACCTTGTCGGCGTAGTCGTCGGCGAGGATGTCCACCGGCTGGATCTTGACGCCGGGGTTCGCCGCCTGGAAGGCGTCGAACAGCGCCTTGAACTCGGGGGTCTTGGCCATGTTCCAGACCGAGACGGTCAGCGTGTTGCCTCCGTCCCCGCTGCCGCTCGCCTGGCCGCCGGAGCCGCAGGCGGTGGCCGCGAGGGTGAGCGCGGCCGCGACGGCGATGCTCTTGATCAGATGACGGCGCTCTCGGGCTCTTCCCGACGCGTACGAAAGGATCATTGATCCGGTCTCCTTTCCGTTGAGCCGGTCTCAGGGCTCAGGCGCTTACCAAGAAGTCGTCGGCTGTCACGGCCGCGCGGGGCGGCTCGCCCGACAGGTAGCGTTCGAGCTCGTCGAGCGCGCTCTCACTCATCCGCCGGGTCTCCGATCCCAGAGACCCGGCGACGTGGGGGGTGATCATGACGTTGGGCAGGTCGTACAGTGGCGAGGTGGCCGGCAGCGGCTCCGGCTCGGTGACGTCGAGGATCGCGTCGAGCCGTCCCATGACGCACTCGCGTTCCAGGGCGGCGGTGTCCACCACGGCACCGCGCGCGGTGTTGATCACGGTCGCCCCGTCGCGCAGCAGGGCCAGTTCCCGCGCCCCGATGAGATGGCGGGTGGACGGCAGCGCCGGGACGTGCAGCGTGAGTATGTCGCAGCGCCGCAGCAGCTCGTCCAGCCCGACCAGGTGGCCGCCCGCCGCGCTCACCTCGGCAGGATCGGCGTAGGGGTCGGCGATCAGGACGTCCGCCTCCAGGCTGCGCAGCCGTTCGACGACCCGGCGCCCCGTGCGGGAGAAGCCGACGACGCCGATCGTGCGCCCGCGGTTCGTCAGCTCCCCCCGGTGTGACAGGTAGGACCAGTCATCGCGGTGGCGGCGCGCGTCCTGGGCGAGGAACGGCGCCTTCTTGCCCGCGAAGATGATCGCGGCGAGGGTGAACTCGGCCACCGGGATCGCGTTCTCGTCGGCGGCGTTGGTGACGAGGATGCCCCGGCGAAAGACCTCGTCGGTGACGAACGTGCGCACCGTGCCGGCGCAGTGGAAGATCGCCCGCAACCGAGGCGCGTCGGCGAGCCGCTCGGCCGTCAGCGGGGGGCAGCCCCACGAGGTCACCAGTACCTCGACCTCGCGCAGCCGCCGCCGCACGTGCGCCGCGTCCAGGTCGCCGGTCATGATCGGATCGGCGAGCTCGACGAGGTCCTGCAACCGGCGCAGCTGCGGCTCCTGGAACTGCACGGCGAACTTCGAAGGATCCATGACCAGCAGGGCCTGCGGTCGTACGTCTCTCACCTGGGTCCTTTCGGCGGCAAGCGCTTACCAGTGCCGCCGATCATGTCTGATCATTCCAATCACGTCAATACTCTGTTACCGCTAGTTGATCACGTAATCTGATCGATATTGATCGATAATGTACGGTGGTCGCCAAGCGCCCTTGACGTGGGAGGAAGCGTTCGCGTTGACTCCGGGGCACACATTTCCGATCAGGAGGGCTGATGCGCTCGCTCAGGGACTTCGACGACCTGCGGTTGTCTCCGTACACGGGATGGACGCGGGACCACTGGGCGACCCTCGCCGATCACCTGCTGCTGTCGGCGCGGCGTTACGCCTCGGAAACGCACGCGCGTGTCTCGTTCCCCGGCCCGCCGGGCGGGTACGGGCCCGACGTCGACGGGCTGGAGGGCTTCGCGCGCACGTTCCTGGCCGCCGGGTTCAGGGTGGCGGGCGAGGGCGGGCGCGATCCGCTGGGGCTGATGGAGTGGTACGCCGAGGGGCTCGCCGCCGGGACCGATCCCCGCTCGCCGGAGCGCTGGGTGCGGCTGGACGAGCACGGCCAGGCCAAGGTCGAGGCCGCGTCCATCGCCCTGGTGCTCCACCTGACGCGGCCGTGGCTGTGGGACCGGCTCGACGCCGGTGTGCGGGAGCGGGTCGTCGACTATCTCGCGCCCGCGGTCGGCTCCGACTATCCGCCGATCAACTGGATCTGGTTCCAGATCGTCGTCGAGCAGTTCCTCGCCTCGGTCGGCGGCCCCTACGAGCGCAAGGACATCGAGGACGGGCTCGCGCTCCTCGACGGCTTCGCCCGCCGGAACGGCTGGTACGCCGACGGCGCGGAGCGCTCCTATGACCACTACTCGGGATGGGCGTTGCAGTTCTACCCGCTGATGTGGAGCGAGATGGCCGCGGGCGACCCGGCGGCGGACTCGCGGCGGCCGGTGTACCTGGAGCGGCTCGAACGCTACCTCAACGACGCGGTGCACCTCGTCGGCGCCGACGGGTCGCCCCTGATCCAGGGGCGCAGCCTCACCTACCGGTTCGCCGCGGCCACGCAGTTCTGGGTGGGCGCGCGCTCGGGCACGGCGACACCGGGCCCGGGGCTGCTGCGCCGCGCCGCCTCGGGAATCGTCCGCCATTTCACCGAGCGCGGGGCTCCGGACGAGGACGGCGTCCTGACGCTCGGGTGGCACGGGGCCTGGCGGCCGATCGCCCAGTCGTATTCGGGGCCCGGCTCGCCGTACTGGGCGGCGAAGGGCTTCTTCGGGCTCTCCCTGCCCGCCGACCACCCGGTGTGGACGGCCGTCGAGGAGCCGCTGCCGGTCGAGACGGGCGACTTCCATCTCGCGGTGCCCGCGCCGGGCTGGCTGGTCAGCGGCACTCGCGCCGACGGCGTCGTGCGCGTGGTCAACCACGGCACTGACCACTCCACTCCAGGGACGAACCGTACCGACTCACCCCTGTACGCGCGGCTGGGATACTCGACCGCGACCTCTCCCGTGCTGGCCGGGGAGCACGCCGCCGAGCCGCTGGACCAGTCGGTGACCATCCTCGACGCGGGCGGGCGGCCGAGCCACCGGACGGGGTTCGAGACGCTGCGGCTCGACCGCCTTCCGTCCGGGACGCTGGTGGGGGCCTCGCGCTGGCAGGCCCACTGGGTGGACGTCGAGACCGACGGCCAGGACCACGGTTACGGCCTGCCGGGGACGGTGCGTCTGGGGCCGTGGATCGAGGTGGTCTCGGCCGTGCGGGGCGCCTGGGAGCTGCGCCTGGTGCGGACCGACGGCCTACCGCTTTCCGCCCCGGATTCGCCAGGCGGTGCTGCCGGACCGCGCCCCGCCCCAGGCGCGCTGCGCATCGGCGGCTGGCCCGTGGCGGCCGCGGAAGCCGCCCGCGGACAGGAGCCGAGCGTGTCGAACGGCACCGCGTACTCGAGCGTCGTCGCCGGAGCGGGGCTGGACCTGTCCGGCGTGATCTCCGCCGCGGACTCCTCGCCGCTGGGCCCGTGGACGCTCGTCCCGTGGTGCGCGACCAGCGCGCCCGCCCTGCCGGGCGCCTGGTACGAGGTGGCGGTCCACCTCGGCGGGCAGGAACCGGGCAGCCCGCCCTCCGTCTCCTGGTACGGCGCGGCGGCCGCCCGCGTGACCTGGCCGGACGGGACGGAGGACGACCTCGGCACGATTAGCCGGGCCTGATCACACCGTCGAGCGTGACCGGCCGGGCCTGATCATCAAGCCCGGCCCGATCAAGGCCGGCCCGATCAGGCGCGGCTCGACGAGGACGCCCGGACGATCAGGCGCGGCTCGATGACGACGCGGTGGGCGGGGCGCTGCGGATCCTCGTCCGCCAGACGGGCCGCGAGCAGGGCGAAAGCCGCCTGCCCGATGGCCGTCTTGGGCGGGCGGACCGCGGTCAGCGGCGGGTCGCACAGCTCGGCCACCTCGTCGTCGTAGGCCACCACGGCGAGGTCGCGGGGCACCTGGAGGCCGCGTTCCTGGCAGCGTTCGACCAGGCTGATCGCCTCCGGGTCCGAGTGGACGAGCAGCGCCGTCGTCCCCGAGGCGAGGCACTCGTCGAGAACCCGATCGAGCGTGGCCGGCCATTCGGGATGCAGCTGATCGACCGTGCTCAGGTCCGGGGTGCCGTCGAGCCGGAGTGCGAGCTCCTCGCACGCCTGACGCCAGCCGCGCCGCACGTGCGGGGCAGTCGGGCTCTGCTGGGTGGTGACCAGCCCGACGCGCTGGTGGCCGAGCGCGACGAGATGCCGCACGGCCATGGCGGCTCCGAAGGCGTGGTCGCTGACCACCGACTCCATCGCCTCGTGGTAGGGGCCCACGGTGGCCGCCCGCTCGATGAGAACCACGGGCACGTCGGCGTCCTGCAGCCAGCGCACCAGCGCCTCTCCCTCCTCGCCCGTGGTGGTCGGCGTCACCAGCAGTCCGTCCACGCCCGCCGTCTCCAGCATCCGGGACAGCTGGCGGCGCTCGTCGGCGGCCTGGTAGCCGCCGCCGCGCAGCACGATGCGCGCGCCGTACTCCGCCGCGGCCTCACGGACGCCCTTGATCACGTCAGGGTAGTAGTAGGTCAGCGACGGCACGACCATCCCGATCGTGACCTGCCGTTCCTCCGCGGATGCGGGCTGGGGCGGCGGCTCCTCCCCTGTCCGCGCCTCCGTCTCGACGCTCGGGAGGGTCTGGGCGAGCGGCCGGCCGTGCAGCGCGGCGCCACCGCGGACCCGGCGGATGACACCCTGCGAGGACAGCAACGCGATGTCGCGGCGGATGGTGATGGCCGAGACGTCCAGCTCGGCCGCCAGCTCGTGGACGCGGACGACGCCGCGGCGGCGGAGCAGCTCCACCATCTGGGCGCGGCGCTCGTCCGGCAGCTGGCCCGGCGAGTCTGACACCGTCATTTCCCCACCTCCACCCGCACTTCGAACGCGCCGCGCGCCGTGCCGGGCAGCCGCAGCTCCAGCCGGGTCAGGCGCTCGCCCCACACCTCGGTGAGCATGGGATCATCCAGCGTACGGACGGTCAGCGCGGCTGTCGCGCCGTCAGGGTCCCAGCTGACGACCGCGGCCCGTGCGCCGTCCGGCGGCCGGACCACGACCCGCCCAGGAGCCGGCTGCTCGACCTGCCCGGCCAGCACGAAGTGCAGGACGCTCGCGCCGCCGTCGCCGGTGAAGCTCCAGGCGTCCTCGATCGTCACGCGCGCCCCTGCCCGGTCGAGGGCGGCCCTGCGCCACCACCGTTCCAGCTCGGGCACCGGGTAGGCGGCCGCCAGATCCAGCCGTACCTCGAAACGGTCAGGCCCGTCCACCACCTCGGCGTGCCTGGCCGCGTACCGCTCGCCCGGCCCCTGCGGCGTGCCGCGCACCTCGGGAACGTTGTGCCAGTCGCTCTGCATCGTCCAGATCGAGTAGCGCTCGGGACCGAAGGTCTGCGCCGTGTACGTCGGCCTGCCCGGGTCGGCGAGCACGGGCACGCCGTCCAGCGCGACGACGACGGAGCCCACATCGTTGTGGTTGTGGTGCTCCCCGTTGTGCCCGCCCTTGACCGCGAGCGCGAGTCCGTGCGCCGTCCCACCGGTCGTCCTGGCGAGGCCGACCTGCGTCCCCGGCAGCCAGACGCCGGCGATCAGGGGCGGCGCGGCGTCCTGCCGTCCGGTGTCGGCGAGCTGCCGCAGCGCCCGCCCGAGCTCGTCGGGAACGGTGGCCGGGCGCTGGGAGGCCGCATGCCGTGCCGCGTCGTGCTCGCCGAGCCTCCTGGCCCACCGGTACGGCACATGCCACGGCAGGTCACCGGGAGGGCGGGCCCGCGAGTCGGCGAGGTTGAGGTACCAGGGCCCGCCCAGATGCATGCGGTGCGGGAAACGGACCGTCTCGCGCACCACCGGGACCACCGCGGCGTCCAGTGCCCCCGAGGTCGCGTGCTCCAGGACGTCGAGCGCCTCGAGCGCGCGGCACGCCCCGTTCCACCAGTACTCGTAGCCCTCATCGACGGAACCGTCGTCCGGCAGGGCCGCGAGATAGCGATCGACGCCCGCCACCGCCAGGGAGACCTGGAGAGCCCGCAGGTCGCCCGGCTCCGTAAGGCGCAGCGCGGCGACGAGCACGTTGCCGCAGATCCACGGACACCAGTTGTGCACGTCCCCGTCGAGGCCCAGCCAATGCCAGTCGTCGCGCTGGACGAACGGGTCGAGCACCCGCACGCGCGTCTCCTGGCGCACCCGTTCCCGCAGTCCGGGGAAGCGCCTGTCCAGCCACGCGCCCAGAACGTGATCCGCCCAGGCCAGCTGTGCGGCCACGTCGGCGGCGCCCAGGTCGAGGCAGGGCGAGGTCACGTCGGGCAGCACCGTCCCACGGGGCCGGCAGGTCTCCTCGTGCGCGGGCCAGCACCACGAGCTCTGCTCGCACAGCAGGACGATGCCGTCGGCGGCCTCGTCCAGCCACGCGTCCTGCCCGCTCACCGCCGCCATGAGCACTGCCCGGGTGAGCCGGGCCTGGCGCTCTCGCACCTGGCTCTCGTACTCCGTGCGGTTCCCGTCGCGGAAGAACCGCGCGTACCGTGACGCCAACGGTCGCGGCCACGGCGTGTCCCGCTCCGCCTCCGCCTGCTCGCGGACGGCGGCGAGGCGATCGGCGGCGCGCTCCCAGACATCAGCCCCGGCGACGGGCACCGGCAGCGCCAGGTCGGGCGACACCAACAAGCCGGCCAGGCCTGCCGGCGACGCCGCGGCGCCCCAGGCGGTGAGCAGCGGCCCTGCCGTTCTGACCGCCGAGCCGATCGCTGTGTTCGTCATAGTCCTCCTTGCTGGACTCATAGTACCGATCAAAGGTGATCGAAGTTGAGTCAATAAGGAGTCTTCGTGATCGAAGCATTGCCACGCCCTCAGGAGTTCGCCGTCGAGGGCGCACAGCTTGCAGCGGACCACCGCCCCGCGCAGGCGCGGGGCGGTGGCTCTTCGTTCAGGACGTCGTCGACAGGATGAAGGCGAAGTCTGCGGCCCTGACGTCGAGCCGGTACTGGGGAAGGACGCCAGGACCGACCGCCCCGGATCCGACGCCGTGTACGACATGGTCGGTGTACAGGTAGATCAGCGGCTCGGGGACCAGGTCGGTCTGGTGCCGGGCCGCCGCGAGGTGCCGGTCGCTCCAGCGCCGGGCGGCAAGGCTGAACGCAGGCTCGCCCTCGATGCGGATTCCCGCGCCCGCCGGGTCGGTGATCTCGGCCCACCGCACGTCAGCGCGAGTGCCGTTGTCCTGCGGGCGGACGTACGGGGTCTGCAGGTCGTCGACCGTGGCGTGGAAGCGGCCGATCCGCGCCGCCTGCCGCGAGTCGGGGTACGCTTCGCCGGGTCCCGCGCCGAACCACTGGATCTGCGACCATTCCTGGGGAAGCTGCCAGACGAGGCCGATTCGCGCCACGGAGGGGGCCTTGTCCCGGCGCAGGAGCTCCGTGCGCTCCTCGTCCGGCAGGTCGGGGTCCACCATCGCCTCGGCGAAGACATCCGCCCGTTCGGGCCAGTGGCCGAACGGCTCGGTGTGCACCCGCACCCGCAGGCGCTGCCCGTCGGTGTCCCAGCGGTACGTGCTGAGGTAGCCGCAGTCGGAGTTGGCAGCCGAGCTGCGCACCACGACGGCCAGGCCCGTATCGCCCGGATCGACGGACACGGTGCGGTGGCGCAGCCGGTCCAGGCCGCGCCCCTTCCAGTAGCGGGCGTCGCCCTGCGCCCATGCGGCGTCGTTGTCCGTGGGCGCGCGCCACAGTGCCAGCTGCGGGCCGTCACAACGGTGGTCGCCGAGGATGACCAGCGTCCCCGTACGCCGGTCGAAACGGGCCGGGCCGAGGACGATGTGCTCGCCGGCCGTCTCGGCGGGTACCCGCCTATCGGTCAGGGCAGCGCGGGCACCGGTCCCGGCAGGCGGAATCTGGCCCCATGCCACCACATGGCCCTCGGGCGCCCACGCGGTGGGGTTCGCCAGCTCAGCCTGCACGGTCAACCATCGTTCGCCTTCCTCGTACGCCTCGGGGATGGGGATCTCAATGCGCTCCCCGGCGGCGACGTGCGGCAACGCGAGCGGCCCGCCGGCGATCGGGATCCCTTCCCGGGAAAGCGACCAGGTGAACCGCAGGTGGGACAGGTCCAGGAAGGCGTAGCGGTTGCGGACCGAGATGTGTCCGGGGCTGCCCGGCTCGATGACGACGGGCTCGTTGACCTTCTGGTACTCCAGCATGCCCGGTGACGGCGTCCGGTCCGGGAACATGAGGCCGTCGCAGATGAAGTTCCCGTCATGCAGGTCCTCCCCGAAGTCGCCGCCGTAAGCGAAGAACTCACGGCCAAGGGCGTCGGTGGAGCGCAGGCCCTGGTCCATCCACTCCCACACGAACCCGCCTTGGACGCGCGGGTGCTGTTCGCACAGCCGCATGTATTCCGCCAGGCCACCGGGGCCGTTGCCCATCGCGTGCGCGAACTCGGTGTAGACGAAGGGCTTGCTGTTGCGGGGTTCGTCCGCCGGGTCGCCCGCGCCGTCGCGGGGCGGATAGAACATCTCCCCTGGCCGTAGCCGTCCCTGACCGATGCGGCGGACGACGGCCGGGGTGCGGTACATCTCGCCGTAGATGTCGACGTAGCGGGCCAGCCGGTCGCCTTCGTAGTGGACCGGCCGGGACGGGTCTCGCTGGTGGATCCACGCGGCCATCGCCGCGAGGTTCTGCCCGTCGCCCGCCTCGTTGCCGAGCGACCAGGCGATGACGCTGGGGTGGTTCTTGTCGCGTTCCACGGTTCGCTGGATGCGATCGAGATAGGCGTCACGCCACTGCGGATCGTCCGAGGGGTTCCGCTGCCAGGGCTCGGGACGCGTCTGTTCGAAGCCGTGGGTCTCCAGGTCGCATTCCAGCATGACCCAGAGGCCGAGCTCGTCGCAGAGGTCCAGGAAGGCGGGGTGGGGCGGGTAGTGCGAGGTGCGGACGGCGTTGATGTTGTGCTGCTTCATCAGTTCCACGTCGCGGCGCATGAGCTCCAAGCTCATCACGCGCCCGCGATCGGGGTCGAACTCGTGCCGGTTGACGCCGCGCAGCACCACTCGCCGTCCGTTCACGGTCAGCACGCCGGAGTCGTTGATGGCGACGGTGCGGAAGCCGAATCGTACGCGCACCTGTTCGGCCGGGGTGGCGAGGACGGCCTCGTACAGAAACGGTTCCTCCGCGCTCCACGGCCGCACCTGGTCGAACGTCAAGGTCTCCCCGGCGGAGGCGGCACTCACCCCGAGCAGAGGGATGCTGACCTGAACGGATGCCCCCGCTTCCACCTCGAATCGGACCTGCCCGCCGCCGCTCGAGGCGTCATAGTCGGCGTGCACGAACACGTCCCGGATCCCGCCGACGGGCCGGGCCAGCAGTGCGACGTCGCGGAAGATGCCGGACAACCGCCAGGTGTCCTGGTCCTCCAGGTAGGTGCCCGAGGAGTACTGGTGAACCCTGGCCGTCAGGACGTTACATCCGGGACGCAGCGCCTCGGATGCATCGAACTCCACCGGCAGGCGGCTGCCCCGGCTCACACCCAGTTCCAGCCCGTTGAGCCAGACCCGCGCGCACGAGTCCACGCCCTCGAAGCGCATCACGGCAGGGATTCCCTCCCACGACCCGGGCAGGTCGAAGACCCGGCGGTAGTCACCGGTCTGGTTCTCGTCCGGAACGAACGGGGGATCCAGCGGAATCGGGTAAGGGATGTTCAGGTATGCGGGCTTGCCGTACCCATGGAGCTGCCAGTGCGAGGGAACGGGGAGCCGATCCCATTCCTTGTCGTCGTAGGTGGGCAGCTCGAAGCCGTCCGGCTCGTCGAGGCCCGTCTGAGAGAAACGGAACGCCCAGTCACCGTTCAGGTCGAGCCGCGGGGCGTCTGAAACGAGAACGGCGCGCGGTGCCAGCCCGCCGTAGCCAGGTGAGAAGTCTTCGAAGTAGCGAGGAGGCATGCTTCTCCCGAGCGCAGTGCGAAAGTTTCTCGCGAAACCGTACTATCGAACGTGTCTTGCGGAAAGGCGTGCTGCACCTGCGATAACAGCCATATCCCGGCTGCACGAGCCGACCGTCTACGCTCGCCTGCGTCGGCCCCCTGGGTGAAAAGCCGGCTTGTCGGTGGAGACGGACTTCGGCCGGCAGGCTCGCGACCCGAAAGTTTTGGGCGGCCTTGCTCACTAGTTTCCTTGAGTAGGACCCCGCGGATGAGCAAGGGTGAACGTGACGGGCAACCGATCGGGCGAGCCGGTGGCCGGCTCGATCCCCACCGTGTCGAAAGTGCTCAACGGACGCTCTGGCGTCTCGACCTGCAAGCGCTCGGCGTCTACCAGGCCGCTCGCGAGCTGGGGTTGTCCATCCCCCGGGCCCTGAGCGACGATCCGCGAGAGCGCAGCACCGCCGAGGAGCTGAGCCGTTTCGGTGGAGTCTCGGCGGTGCGACGCCGGGGCGGCGGCCACCTGCGGCCGCCGCCCCGGCGTGATGTGTCACTCAGAGGAGAAGGCGGCGTCGAACGCCGCGGCCGGTGGGGTGATGGCATTGAGGGAACGGATGTAGGCAAGGGATTCCGGCGCGCCGTGCAGCCGGTCCATGCCCGCGTCCTCCCACTCGATGGAGATGGGGCCGTCGTAGCCGATGTGGTTGAGCGCGCGGAAGCACGCCTCCCACGGCACGTCGCCCCGGCCGGTGGACACGAAGTCCCAGCCTCGCCGGGGGTCGGCCCAGGCCAGGTGGGAGGACAGGCGGCCGCGCCGGCCGTCGCGGGTGGCCACCCGGGCATCCTTGCAGTCCACGTGGTAGATCCGGTCGGCGAAGTCGAGGATGAAGTTCGCCGGGTCCAGGTCCTGCCACACCATGTGCGAGGGGTCCCAGTTCAGCCCGAAGGCAGGCCGGTGCCCGATGGCCTCCAGCGTCCGGACCGTGGTGTGGTAGTCGTAGGCGATCTCGCTCGGGTGCACCTCATGGGCGAAGCGCACCCCGACTTCGTCGAAGACGTCGAGGATCGGGTTCCACCGGTCGGCGAAGTCGGCGTAGCCCGCCTCGATCATCGATGGGGGCACCGGCGGGAACATCGCCAGCGTGTGCCAGATCGACGAGCCGGTGAAGCCGACGACGGTCGTGACGCCGAGCGCGGCCGCCGCGCGGGCGGTGTTCTTGATCTCTTCGGCGGCGCGCCGCCGTACGCCTTCGGGTTCGCCATCACCCCAGATGCGGGCGGGAACGATGCCCTTGTGGCGCTCGTCGATGGGGTGGTCGCAGACTGCCTGGCCGACCAGGTGGTTGGAGATCGTCCACACCCCGAGGTTGTACTTGGCCAGGGTCTCCTTCTTGCGTTCGATGTAGGAGTCGTCCGCGAGAGCCTTGTCGACCTCGAAGTGGTCGCCCCAGCAGGCGATCTCCAGGCCGTCGTAGCCCCACTCCGACGCCAGCCGGCAGACCTCCTCGAACGGCAGATCCGCCCACTGCCCCGTGAACAACGTGACCGGCCTCGTCATGAACCCTCCACAGTGATGAAGCGGCTGTCCTCAGCCGCGCTCTGCTCGACGGCCGCCAGCACCCGCTGCACCCGCAGGCCGTCCTCGAAGGACGGCGTGGGGTCGGTGCCGGCGGCGATCGCCTCCAGGAAGTCCTTCGTCTCATGGACGAAGGCGTGCTCGTACCCGAGGCCGTGACCCGGCGGCCACCACGCCCCTGCGTACGGGTGGTCCGGCTCGGTGACCAGCACCCGCCGGAATCCGTGCTCTGCGCTGTCGATGGTGTGGTCGTGGAACCACAGGTCGTTCATCGACTCGAAGTCGTAGGCCAGGCTGCCGAGGGCGCCGTTGATCTCGATGCGCAGCGCGTTCTTGCGCCCGGTCGCGAAGCGGGTGGCCTCGAAGGAGGCCAGCCCGCCGCCGCTGAGCCGGCCGATGAACAGCGCCGCGTCGTCCACGGTGACCGCGCCCCTCCCGGTTCCGCCGCCGGCCGAGAGCCCGGCCGAACTGGCCGCCAAAGGACGCTCCTTGACGAAGGTCTCGGTCAGCGCCGCCACCCCGGTCAGCCACTCGCCGGTGATGAACTCGGCGACGTCGATGATGTGGGCGCCGATGTCGCCGAGGGCTCCGGAGCCGGCCTTGTCCTTCTGGAGCCGCCAGACCAGGGGGAATTCCGGGTCGACGATCCAGTCCTGCAGATACTGCGCCCGTACGTGCCGGATCTCGCCGAGCATGCCCTCTTCGACGAACCGCCTGGCCAGCGCGACGGCGGGCACGCGGCGGTAGTTGAAGGAGACCATGCTGCGCACGCCGCGCGCCGCCGCCTCCTTCGCCGCCACGGCCATGGCCTCGGCCTCGGCCACGGTGTTGGCGAGCGGCTTCTCGCAGATCACGTGCTTGCCTGCCGCCAGCGCCGCGACGGCGATCTCGGCGTGCGAGTCGCCGGGCGTGCAGATGTCGACGATCTGCACGTCGTCGCGGTCGAGCAGGCGCTTCCAGTCGGTCTCCGCGCCGGCCCACCCCAGCTTCTCGGCGGCCTGCGCGGTCGCCTCGGCGGATCTGCCGGCCACCGCCACCATCGAGGGCCTGAACGGCAGGTCGAAGAACGCGTCCACGCTGCGCCACGCCTGGGAGTGGGTACGGCCCATGAACGCGTAGCCGACCATGCCGATCCCGATGACGGGCCTCATGACTCGAACCCGAGAGGCAGGTACTGGGCGGCGTTCTCCTTGGTGATGGTCTCAGAAGCCAGTGTGATCGACTGCGGCACCTGCTGCTCCAGCAGGTCGCTCATGCCCTTGCCCTGGGCGATCAGCCGGGCGATCTTGATCGCCGAGGCGGCCATGGTGGGGGGATAGGTGACGGTGGCCTTCAGCACGCCGCTGTCGGCCTGGATGTCACGCATCGCGTTGGCCGAGCCCGCCCCGCCGACCATGAAGAACTCGTTGCGACCGGCCTCCTTGATCGCCGCCAGCACGCCGATGCCCTGGTCGTCGTCGTGGTTCCAGATCGCGTCGATCTTCTTGTGCGCCTGGAGCAGGTTGGCGGCCACCTGCGTTCCGGACTCCACCGTGAACTTGGCGTCCTGTTGGGCGGTCACCTTGAAGCCGTACGTCTTCAGCGCGTCGGCGAAGCCCTTGCTGCGGTCCTGGGTCAGCGGCAGCGTGGCGATGCCCTGGATCTCCAGGATGACCGGGTTGGAGATGCCCTTGTCCTTCAGCGTCTTGCCGATGTGGTGTCCGGCGGCCACACCCATGCCGTAGTTGTCCCCTCCGATCCAGGCCCGGTACGACAGCTTGTCCGGGAAGACGCGGTCCACGTTGACCACAGGGATGCCCGCGTCCATGGCCTGCCGGGCGACCTGGTTGAGCTGCTGGCCGTCGTTCGGCAGGATCACCAGCACGTTGACCTTGGCCTGGATCAGCGACTCCACCGCCGAGATCTGCTGGTTGATGTCGTTGGTCGGCTCGACCGGCTTGAATTCGACGTCGGTGTACTGCTTGGCCGCGTCCGCCGCGTTCTTGCTGATGGCGGCGATCCAGCCGTGGTCGGCGGCCGGGGCCGAGAAGCCGATGACGACCTTCTCGCCAGGGGCGTCGTTGCCTTCCTTGGCCGCGGGAGCGGCGGCGGGCGCGCTCGCCTGCTGGGTGGCGACCGGCTCGTTGCTGGTGCAGGCGCTGATGAGGGCGCCCGCGCCGAGGGCGGCGCCGCTGAAGAGGAAGCCGCGCCGGGCGACGTTCTTATCCATGTCTTCTCTCCTTGCTGAAGCCGGAGGGCTTGCGATCCGGCCCTGGTGTCAGGTGTGTGTTCTGAGGCTTCGCCGCTGCAGCAGCACGGCGGCGACGATGATCGCGCCCTTGGCGATGAGCTGGTCGGCGGTGTTCAGGCCGTTCAGGATGAACAGGTTGGTGATCACAGTGAAGATCAGCAGACCGAGGATCGATCCGATGATCGTGCCCCGGCCGCCGCTCAGCAGCGTCCCGCCGATGATCACTGCGGCGATCGCGTCCAGCTCGTACAGGTCGCCGTGTGTGGACGAACCGGTCGTGGTCCTGGCCATGATCAGCACCGCGGCGATCCCGCAGCACAACCCCGACAGTGCGTACAACAGCAGCGTGTGCTTGCGCACGTCGATGCCGGCCAGGCGGGCGGCCTCGGGGTTGCCGCCCACCGCGTAAGTGCGCCGGCCGAACGTCGTGCGGTTGAGCACCAGCCAGCCGAGCAGCACCACCAGCGCGAACACGTACACCAGCAGCGGCAGCCCGAGCACCCGTGTGGTCGACAGGCTCACGATCATCGAGTTGTCCTGCTGCACGAGCTGTGTGCGCTGGTTGGACATCCGCTGCGCCAGACCGCGTGCGGCCACCATCATCGCCAGCGTCGCGATGAACGGCACCATCCGGCCGTAGGAGATCAAGATGCCGTTCAGCACTCCCGCGCCGGTGCCCACCAGCACCGCACACACGATCATCACGACCGGCCCGTAGGACTGGGTCGCCAGCGTGGTCGCCCACACCGACGCCAACGCCATCAGCGCGCCCACCGACAGATCGATGCCACCACCGATGATCACGAACGTCATGCCAACAGTGATCACCCCGATGGTCGAGGCCAGCGCCAGGATGCTCACCACGTTGGAGGAGGTGGCGAAGTTCTCCGGCTTCGTCACCAATCCCACGATCGCCAGCAGTACCAACGCCGCGACCAGCCCCAGATGCCGGACCTCACCCAGCCGGCCGAACTGCCCGCCCGGTCCCGCTTTCCATCGCGGACCTGTCGGCGCGGCCTGATCAACCTCAGTCATGCGATGCTCCTTCGGTGGGGGGATTCGCCGCATCGGATCCGGGCCTCTGGCCTGCGGAGACCATCACCAGGTCGAGCACCCGGTGCTCGTCCAGGTCCTCGGCGGGCGCCTCATGGACGATCCGGCCCTCGCGGATGACCAGCACCCGGTCGGCCAGGCCCAGCACCTCGGGCACCTCGCTGGACACCAGCAGCACGCCGATGCCGTCGCCGGCGAGCTTGCGCACCAGCGCGTACAGCTCGGCCCGGGCGCCGACGTCCACACCCCGTGTGGGCTCGTCCAGCAGCAGCAGCTTGCGGTCCTCGGCCAGCCAGCGTCCCAGCACCGCCTTCTGCTGGTTGCCGCCCGACAAGGTCCTGATCGGGCGGCGCGGATCGGGCGGGCGGATGTCCAGCGCCTGTGACAGCCGTTCTGCCTCGGCGAACTCGGCCCGGCGGTCGAGCCAGCCCAGCCACCGCGGCCTGGTGTAGCGGCTCAGGCTCGCGAGCGTGATGTTCTGCGCGACGGGGTGGTCCAGCAGCAACGCCTGCGCCTTGCGCTCCTCGGGGGCCAGGCCCATGCCCATCCGCACCGCGCGGGTCGTGCTGCCCGGCCGCACCGTCCGCCCGTCGAGCACGACCCGGCCGCGGGCCCGCCGCGCGCCGTAGATCGCCTCGATGATCTCGCTGCGACCGGAGCCGACCAGGCCGGCCAGGCCGACGATCTCCCCGGCCCTGATGCTGAACGACACGTCCGCGAACCGGCCGGGCAGCGTCAGGTTCTCCACCCGCAGCACCTCGCGCCGCCCCTCATGGACTCCCCTGCCCGTCCGGGGCGGGAAGACGTACTCGACGTTGCGCCCGGTCATCAGCGCCACGATCTTCGAGGTCGGGGTGTCCTTGGCTGCCAGCCCCACCGCGACCGTGCGGCCGTCCTTCAGCACGGTGACCCGGTCGCCGATCTCGCGGATCTCCTCCAGCCGGTGGGAGATGTAGACCACCGCCACGCCCTGGGAGGTGAGGTCACGGATCACCCGGAACAGGTTGCCGACCTCGTCGTGGTCCAGCGCGGCCGACGGCTCGTCCATGATGATCAGCCGGGCCGAGTGCGACAGCGCCCTGGCCATGCTGACGATCTGCTTGTGCGCCGGCGACAGCGAGCCCACCTCGATGCGGGGGCGGATCTCGCCGTGCCCCAGCCGCTCGAGCAGCTTGGCCGCCGCCCGGTCGCCCTCGGCCCGGCGGGAGAAGCCGAAGGTCGCCGGCTCGTGGCCGAGGAAGATGTTCTCCGTCACGCTCAATCCGGCCACCAGGTCGAGCTCCTGGTAGATGGTGGCGATCCCGTGGCCCATCGCCGCGGTCGGAGGCGCCAGCCGTACGGGCGAGCCGTCGAGCAGCACCTCGCCCTCGTCGGGTTCGTGGGCACCGGACAGGATCTTGATGAGCGTGGACTTCCCGGCGCCGTTCTGGCCGAGCAGGCAGTGCACCTCTCCGGCTCTGACCTCGAGGTTCACACCGTCCAAGGCGCGCACGCCCGGGAACTGCTTGACGATTCCTCGCATCACGAGCAGCGATGACGAGTCGGATGGCGACCGCGGCACAAGGGCCTCCCTCGATTACGGCGTGGGTGCCCGCCTGATGGCCCCGCCCGCCTGACGGCGCCGGTTGGCACCGCCGCGACGGCACCGAGGTCGGCGTCAACGGTGCCGGTGCGGCTCCGGATGACCGATCAGGCGGGCGGGACGTTCTGGGTGGGACAGGGCACGGGGAAAAGGGGTACGGGGGTTCCCGTCCGCCTGACCGCATGCCTCATGGCCGCGGCACGCGGGATGGGCGGGATATGCCGAGGCGGTGCGGAACAGGACGGTCAGGCGGACGGGAGGTTCAGGTAGCGGGCGGTAGATCGGGACCGCGTGGCGGACACGCGGGTCGGCTGACTGTGGCGATCAGGCCATCGGGGGTCCCTCGACAACCCCGATGGTTGGAGACGTTCGGATCGAGATGCTTGTGGGGTCGGACAGTGCTCGTTCGGCGACGACTCCGGCCGCTCCGCGTGAGGCGGCGCCGAAGCCGAGGTCGGAGGCGACGAACCGGCAGCGCTCGACGGCGTCGCTCATGCCCACGCGTGCCAACGTCTGGTGCGCCGCGGGGATGAGCAGGTCTGCGAGTCGCGCGAAGTACCCGCCCAGCACGATCACCCGTGGGTTGAAGAGGTTGACCAGCATGGCCGCCCCGGTTCCGAGCCACCGGCCCACCTCCGCGGCGGCGGCGTCGACGCGGGGATCTCCTTCGGCCCGCCGCTGCTCGATCTCGGCCAGCCGCTCTTCCGGGTCGCGGACGACCTGCGGGCCGGTACCGTACGCGCGGTCAGGTGTGGCCATGCGGACCAGCGCGGCCAGCCCGACTTTGGTCTCCCAGCAGCCGACCCGGCCGCAGCGGCACGACTCGCCGGAGGGATCGATCATGACGTGGCCGACCTCCCCCGCGAATCCGTCCGCTCCGCCCAGCAGCCGGCCGCCGGCGATGACGCCGCCGCCGATGCCCACCTCGCCTGTGAGGTAGACCAGGTCGGAGGTGCCCGCCGCGACGCCCGAGGTGTACTCGGCGAGGGCGGCGAGGTTGGCGTCGTTCTCCACCGCGACGGGGATGTCCGCGGCGATGTTCGCGCGGGACAGCCGCTCCGCGACCGCCACCCCGCGCCAGCCGAGGTTCGGGGCGACGACGACGGTGCCGGTGGTGGTGTCGATCAGGCCGGGGACGGCCACGATGATCCCGGCCGGCATGATCCCGAGCCGGTCGAGGTCGGCGACGGTCCTCTCGGCCATGCGGGCCAGCTCGTCCAGCGAGCGTTCCGGGCCGGAGCCCATGGCGTCGAAGCCGATGCGCCGGTCGATGATCACCCTGCCGGCCAGGTCGGTGGCGATCGCGGCGATGTAGTCGACGTTGACTTCCATGCCGAGGGCGCCGACCCGGGAGCCGTCCAGGGTGAGCGCGACACCCGGGCGGCCGACGGAGCCGGCGTGCTGCGGCCCCATCTCCTTGACCAGTCCGCGCGCCTGCAACTCGCTGACCAGGCTGGTGACGGTCGCCTTGTTCAGCCCGGTCGCGGCTGCGACGGCCGATCTGGTGCACGGGCCGCACGCGCTGACGTGACGCAGCACGAGAGCGAGGTTGGAACGGCGCACGGTGGCCTGGTCCGCGGGAGCTCCCGCGGACCCGCCGCGACTCATCGAGTCGGTCGCGTGGCCGTCGGCCCGGATGTGGTCCACGCCCCCTCCTCGATTAGTTCAGATGGCTAGCCGAATTAAAGGCACGACTTCCTGCGGGCACAAGTATTAAATCGTTCGTAACTTGCATAACGTTCCGATAACTGAAGCGAGAAACGGGGCTGAAGTGCACGGAGATGAGCGATGCCAACTCGTTACGAATGTGAGGGGTGCGTGCTCCGACATCGCCGTGTTACAACCCTGATTAATTGATCGCGGAGACAAACAAACGGGCAGGTGGTGCGGGTGGCGTACAGACCGTCCCGCTCCCGCGCCCCGGGCGGCGCCGCGCCGACGGGTCCCGCCACGCTGCGCCGGGCGAATCTCTCGCTGGTGCTGCGCGAGTTGCGCGACCACACATCCCTGTCCCGTGCCGAGATCGCGCAGGCGACCGGGCTGCACCGGGCCACCGTCTCCAACCTCATGGCCGAGCTCCTGGAACGGCGGCTGGTGCGGGAGGTCGGCGTCGAGCACGTGGGAGCGATCGGCCGTCCCAGACGGGCGGTGGCACTGCACGGCGCGCACGTCGGCGCCCTGGGCATGGAGATCAACGTCGACTACATCGCGGTCCACGGCACCGATCTCAGCGGCCGGAGCCTGGTCGAGCGCCGGCTGGTTCACGACGCGATGGGCAGCGACCCGGACAGCGCCGTGCGCCGGCTCGGGCTCGTGGCCAAGGAAGCCGTGGAGGCGATGCGGCGGGCCGGAGCTGTCCCCTCCGGCATCGTGGTGGCCGTCCCGGGACTCGTGGACGTGACCCGCGGCGTCGTGACACTCGCGCCGAACCTCCACTGGCGCAACCTGCCTCTGGCCGAGCAGCTGAGCTCCATACTCGGCCGGCGGAGAGTGCCGGTGCGGGTGGACAACGACGCGAACCTCGCCGCCCTGGCCGAATACACCTCCGGCGTCGCCGCCGGCACGCCTCACCTGGTCTATCTCACCGGAGAGGTGGGCGTGGGCGGCGGCATCATCTCAGGCGGCGAACTTCTGCGCGGAGCGGACGGATTCTCTGGCGAGGTCGGACATCTGCGGGTCGACCCCAACGGCGACCGATGCGGCTGTGGCCGCATCGGCTGCTGGGAGACCAAGGTCGGCCTGGCCGCGCTCGTACGCGCGGCCATGCCCGAACAGGCGTACGGGCTGCCCGGCATGCCGGTGCCCGACCCCGACGAACGGGTGGCCGAGATCGCCAGAGGGCTGGCCTCGGGCGACCGGCGGATGATGACGGCGGTGGCGCAGGTAGGCGAGTGGCTCGGGCTCGGCGGCTCGATCCTGGCCAACCTGTTCAACCCGCGAGTGATCGTCATTGGCGGCTACTTCGCCTCCCTGGCCGAGTGGCTGCTGCCGCACGCGCAAGATCAGCTGCGCCGACTCGTGGTGGCCGATCCCGCCGCCCAGTGCCGATTCGTCGCCTCCACACTCGGCTTCGGCGCCGCCTCCCGGGGCGCCGCGAGCATGGTGGTCAACCACATCATCGACGATCCGACGATCTTGGATTCACTGCCCAGGCCGGCACCTTAGCGACGGCCCCACAGACCTGGAGACGGCACCCTCCAGCAACCGCAACATCCGCTACCACCAAGTGGCAACAAGCGCGGCGGCGCGCGCCTTGCCTGACGTCCCCCGGTCAGGAAGGGTTTCCATGTCACCACGTCCTCGAATATGGGGCAGGCTGCTCAACGCGGTCCTGCCAGAAAGCGGACGACGCCCGAGACGTCGAACCGCTGCCACGATGGCCTTAGCCCTCGTCGCCCCTTTCCTCACGCTCCTCGCGGCGCCGGTGAGCGCCAAGGCCGCCACGGCCGCGGAGCCCGCTTTCAAAGTGCTCGTCTTCTCCAAGACGACCGGCTTCCGGCACGACTCGATCCCCGAGGGCATCGCGGCCGTGCAGAAGCTCGGCCAGGAGAACAACTTCGCGGTCGACACGACCGAGGACAGCGCCCTGTTCACGGACCAGAACCTGGCGCGGTACCAGGCCGTGGTCTTCATGTCCACGACCGGTGACCCGCTGGGCACGCAGGAGCAGAAGGACGCCTTTCAGCGCTACATCCAGGGCGGCGGCGGCTTCGTGGGCGTCCACGCCGCCGCCGACAGCGGGTACAACTGGGCCTGGTACGGCAAGCTGGTCGGGGCGTACTTCAAGCAGCACCCGGCGATCCAGCAGGCCACGGTCAAGGTCGAGGACCCAGCGCACCCGGCGACCAAGGACCTGCCGACGACCTGGACCCGTACCGACGAATGGTACGACTACCAGGCGAACCCGCGGAGCACGGTCCACGTGCTGACGTCGATGGACGAGAAGTCCTACACCGGCGCCACGATGGGCGCCGACCACCCGAACACGTGGTGTCAGGACTTCGACGGCGGCCGTTCGTGGTACACCGGGCTCGGCCATCTCAAGGAGAACTACAGCGAGCCCAACTTCCTGAAGCTGCTTCTCGGCGGCATCCAGACCGCCGCCGGCGCGGTCAAGGCCGACTGCTCGGCCTCGCAGAGCAGCAGCTTCGAGAAGGTCACGCTCGACGACAACACGTCGAACCCGATGATGCTGGACGTCGCCAAGGACGGCCGGGTCTTCTACATCGACCGGCTCGGCGAGGTGAAGATCATCAAGCCGGCCGGCGGCACGGTGACGGCGGCGAAGCTTAACGTCTTCACCGCCAACGAGAGCGGCCTGCTCGGGCTGACGCTCGATCCCGGCTTCGACTCCAACCACTGGGTTTATCTCTACTACTCGCCTACCGGGACGAACGTCGACCGGCTGAGCAGGTTCACCGTCACCGGTGACACCGTGGACCTGACGAGCGAGAAGAAGATCCTCGACGTACCGGTGCAGCGGGCCGAATGCTGCCACCACGGCGGCGGCATGGTGATGGACCCCAAGACCGGCAATCTGTGGCTGGGCACGGGCGACAACACCAACCCGTTCGCCTCCGACGGCTACGCGCCGCTCGACGAACAGTCCGGCCGCGCCAACTGGGACTCCCAGCGCACCGCGGGCAACACCAACAGCCTGAGCGGCAAGCTGCTGCGGATCCACCCCGAGGCCGACGGCACCTACACCATCCCGTCCGGCAACCTGTTCGCGCCCGGCACGGCGAAGACCAAGCCGGAGATCTACGGCATGGGCCTGCGCAACCCGTTCCGCATGGGTCTCGACCCGAAGACGGGCAACATCATGCTCGGTGAGTACGGTCCCGACGCCAACGCGGCGAGTTCCACCCGGGGTCCGCAGAACACGGTCGAGTGGAACCTCATCACGAAGCCGGGCAATTTCGGCTGGCCGTACTGCATCGGCAACAACACCCCGTACGTCGACTACAACTTCGCCACCAAGCAGTCGGGGTCGCCGTTCAACTGTGCCGCGCCGGTCAACGACTCGCCGAACAACGACGGCCTGACCAGCCTGCCGCCGGTGATCCCGGCGACGATCTGGTACCACTACGCGGCCGATCCGCAGAACTTCCCGGAGCTGAGCGGTGGCGCGCCGATGGGCGGCCCGGTCTACCGCTCCGACCCGAACCTGCAGTCGGACGTGAAGTGGCCGGCGTACTGGGACGGCAAGGCCATTTTCGGTGAGTGGAACAACGACAAGGTGTGGTCGTTCCAGCTCGACGAGAACGGTAGCAAGGTCGTCGAGATGAACCCGATCCTCGGCTCCCTGTCGTTCAAGAAGCCGATGGACATGAAGTTCGGCCCCGACGGCGCGCTGTACATGATCGAGTGGGGCTCCGGCTTCGGCGGCGACAACGCCGACTCCGGCATCTACCGCATTGAGTACACCAAGGGCACCCGCCCGCCGATCGCCCGTGCCACGGCGGACAAGACCGACGGGCCCCTGCCGCTGACGGTCAAGTTCTCCAGCGAGGGCAGCCGGGACCCGGAGGGCAAGACGCTCACCTACGCCTGGGACCTCGACGGTGACGGTGACACCGACTCCACCGACCCCAACCCCACCTTCACCTACGAGAAGGGGGGCGACTACAGCGTGGTCCTGACCGTCAAGACCCCCGACGGCAAGACCGCCACCGCCAGCGTGTCGATCAGCGCGGGCAACACCCGTCCCACCGTCAAGGTGGACGTTCCGCCGAACGGCGCCTTCTTCGAGTTCGGCGACCAGGTGAAGTTCAAGGTCACCGTCACCGACGCCGAGGACGGCACGATCGACTGCGAGAAGGTCAAGATCCAGGCGATCCTCGGCCACGACAGCCACGGCCACCCGCTCGACCAGCTCAAGGGCTGTGAGGGCACCCTGCAGACCCAGCAGGCGGGCCACGGCGAGTACGACAACCTCTTCTACGCCATCGAGGCCAGCTACACCGACGGCGGCGCCAATGGCGCCGGACCGCTGACCGGGCGGGGCCAGATCATCCTGGAGCCCAAGCGCAAGCAGGCCGAGCACTTCGCGCGGACCGGCCGGGTGGCCGGCGGCAAGGGGACCGACGCCGCGGGCGTCCAGGCGGAGGCCACGACCGACACCCAGGGCGGCAACCAGCACATCGCGTTCGTCCAGGACGGCGACTGGTGGTCGTTCGACCCGGTGAACCTGTCGAACGTCACCGCGATCCGGTTCCGGGCCTCCTCGGGCGGAACCGGCGGAACCGTGCAGGTCCGGGCGGGCAACCCCGAGACCGGCGCCCTGGTCGGCTCGGTCGACGTGCCGCCCACCGGCGGCTGGCAGACCTTCACCGACGTCACACTCGACCTGACCAGCCCACCGACCGAGAGCGGACCGCTGTACTTCGTCGTGCGCAAGCCGGCGAGCGCGGCCGACGACGCCTACCTGGCCAACTTCAACTGGGTCGACTTCGTCGGCAAGGGAGCCACGGACAACGAGCATCCGGCCGTGACCGCGACGGCGACCCCGGCGACGGGCGTCGCCCCGCTGAAGGTCGACTTCAAGGCGACGGCCACCGACCCCGAAGGCGACCCGGTCACCTACAAGTGGAACTTCGGGGTGACCGGCGCGCCGGAGCCCACCACGGCCGAGGCGAGCTACACCTACACCGCGCCGGGCAGCTACACGGCCACGGTGACCGTGACCGACGACAAGGGCGCGTCGGCCACCGCCCGGGTCCCGGTCAAGGTGGACGCGGCGGCCACGGTCTGCTTCACCGGCCGTTCCGACGACTTCCTGGGCAGCGGGCTCGACCGTGACCGCTGGTCGGTCATCCGGGAGAACCAGGACCTCAAGGTCGCGGACGGCAAGCTCGTGATCCCGACCTCGACCACCGACATCTACAGCACGGGCGGCAACACGCCGAACATCGTCGTGCAGCCGGCGCCGGCGGGTGCGTGGACCGCCACCGCCAAGCTCACGCTGGACGCGCGTGACGCGTACCAGCAGGCGGGCCTGCTCATCTACGGCGACGACGACAACTACGCCAAGATGGTGCTCGAGGCGCGGTCGACCTCGGGTTCCGACCACGCCAGCCGTATCTTCCAGTTCATCCGGGAGGAGAACGGCAGCCCGAACGAGGTGTCGCAGAGCAACTCGGCCAACCTCGGGGACTCCTACCCCGACACGGTGTACGTGCGGTTCGTCAGCGACGGCACCAACATCACCGCCCACTACTCCTCGGACGGCACCACGTTCACCGCGATGCCGCAGACCAAGCCGCTCGCCGGGATCGCCAACCCCAAGATCGGCCTGATCTCGCTGGCCGGGGCCAACCATCCGGTGGTGGACGCGTCCTTCGACTGGTTCCACATCACGCCGGACGACAAGGCGACGGCGCCGGACCCGGACGACGAGTTCGACGGCACCGCGCTCGACGCCTGCCGCTGGAACGCGGTCGTGCGCCCCGACGCCACGGCGGCGCGCGTCGGCAACGGCCGGCTGGAGCTCGACACCACGACCGGTGACATCTACGGGACCGGCAACAGCGGCCCGAAGAACTTCATCCTGCAGCCGGCGCCGAGCGGCGACTGGACGCTGGAGACCAAGCTGGACGCCTCGGCGCTCAACGAGCAGTACCAGCAGGGCGGCCTGATGGTGTACACCGGCGACGACGACTACGTGAAGCTCGACTTCCTCACCACCAACTCCGCAGGCTCGACGGTGGCGCGAAGCATCGAACTGCGCAGCGAGGTCGGCGGCACCGTGCAGAACCCGCAGCCGCAGGTGAACAACCTCACCAGCGGCGTGTGGTGGCTGCGGCTGAGGAAGGCGGGCACCACCTACACCGGCTCCTACTCCTCCGACGGCCAGACCTGGACGGATCTCTCCGCGACGGTGGAGAACGCCGCGGTGGCCACCGGTGCGAAGGTCGGCGTGTACACCATCGGCACCAGCCAGTCGGCGTCGAAGACGGTCACGTTCGACCACTTCCACCTGGTCAAGGCAGGCTCGCACGAGGACAGGACCGCGCCCGTGACGACGGCGACGACCGATCCGGAGCAACCGGCCGGCGGTACGTTCACCGGTCCGGTGTCGGTCACGCTGAAGGCCACTGACGAGGACGGCGGCAGCGGGGTCGGCAAGACCGAGTACCAGCTCGACGGCGGCGACTGGACCGCCTACACCGGACCGGTCACTGTGACCGGTGACGGGCAGCACGAGCTGAAGTACCGCTCGGCCGACAAGGCCGGCAACGTCGAAGAGGCCAGGACGCTGACGCTGAGGATCTCGGCACCCGCGCCGCAGGTCAAGCTGACGGTCTCCGCCTCGTCCCGCTGCATCGGCACCTCGGCGTACGTGGCGGTCACGGCCGTCAACGGCTCGGACGCGCCGGCGACGGTGAGCCTGACCACCCCATTCGGTTCGAAGACCGTGGCCGACGTGGCCCCGAGCAAGCAGGCGTACCAATCCTTCAACAGCCGGGCCGGGCAGATCGACGCGGGCACGGTGACCGTGAAGGGGACCGCGACGATCGGCGGCAAGCAGGTCACCTCGTCGTACGACGCCGCCTACCCGGCGATCAGTTGCCGCTGACCGCCGGCAGCAGAACCGGGGCCGGCCGGCCGAGCAGCCGGCCGGCCGCACCCCCTCAATGGAGCGAACACATGAAAATGAACAGGACCACCCAGATACTCGCCGCGGCGATGCTCGGTGTCGCGCTCGCCGGCGTCGGCATGGCCGGTCCCGCGGTGGCGGACGACGACCCCGACAACGGCATCGAGGTGTCGGTGACGATCGAGCCGAAAACCACTCCCGGTCAGGTGTCCATGACCGTCGCCGACAACGGCGGAGTGGCCCTGCAGGAGAACGGCTCCAACGCCGCCGCCCGCCAGTTCGTCGGCTCCCTGCCGACTGTCACGGTGACCGACACCCGCCGGCCCGAGGACATCCCCGCCGGTGACTTCTGGGCGGTCGTCGGCCAGGCCGGCGAGTTCACCGCGACGAGCGGTTCGGCGCCGCCCATCGGCCCGCAGTACCTGGGCTGGCGGCCGCGCCTGCTGAGCGACTCCTCCTCCGGGGCGGTGGCGGCCGGTGAGCCCGTCTCCAGCGTCATCTCCGACGGCTCGGGAGCGCCCACCGTCGGCCTGCAGGGGCAGGAGCTGCTGGTGTCGACGGCGAACTCCGCCGACGAGATCGGCACCTGGCAGGTCAACGCCGACCTCGCGCTGCGCACTCCCGCCGACGTCGCCGCCGGCGATTACCACTCGACTCTGACGCTTTCCCTGTTCAACCAGTCCTGAACCGGAGGCAGGACGCCATCGCCCGCTGCGGGCGTGGCGGGGCGGGGGGCGCCCCGGCCCGGGGCCGGGGCCCCACCCACAGAAAAGGGAAACCCAAAGATTACAAAAAACCATAACCGTGGCCCCCGCCCCCCCCCCCCCCCCCAACCCCCCGAG